>NC_021505.1:4911323-5222667 GCF_000412675.1 Pseudomonas putida NBRC 14164
CGCGGTCAACAACCGCGATGCACACTACGGCAAATACCGCCTGCTGGCCGAAACCCTGCTGGACGGCGAGTACGTGTTCGACCGCTTCAAGAGCCAGAAGGTCGAGCCACGCGCCCTGAAAAAAGTCACCCTGCTGGCCGACAAGGCCGGCCAGGCCGAGGTCGAGCGCGCCGTCAAGCACGCCAGCGCCATTGCCACCGGCATGGCCTTCACCCGCGACCTGGGCAACCTGCCGCCTAACCTGTGCCACCCAAGCTTCCTCGCCGAACAGGCCAAGGAGCTGGGCAAGGCGCACAAGGCGCTGAAGGTCGAGGTGCTGGACGAGAAGAAGATCAAGGACCTGGGCATGGGCGCGTTCTACGCCGTGGGCCAGGGCAGCGACCAGCCACCCCGCCTGATCGTGCTCAACTACCAGGGCGGCAAGAAGGCAGACAAGCCGTTCGTGCTGGTGGGCAAGGGCATCACCTTCGATACCGGCGGCATCAGCCTCAAGCCAGGCGCCGGCATGGACGAAATGAAGTACGACATGTGCGGTGCTGCCAGCGTGTTCGGCACCCTGCGCGCGGTGCTCGAACTGCAACTGCCGGTCAACCTGGTGTGCCTGCTGGCCTGTGCCGAGAACATGCCAAGCGGCGGTGCCACCCGCCCGGGTGACATCGTTACCACCATGAGCGGCCAGACCGTCGAAATCCTCAACACCGACGCCGAAGGCCGCCTGGTGCTGTGCGACACCCTGACCTACGCCGAGCGCTTCAAGCCGCAGGCGGTGATCGACATCGCCACCCTGACCGGCGCCTGCATCGTCGCCCTGGGCAGCCACACCACCGGCCTGATGGGCAACAACGACGACCTGGTTGGCCAGTTGCTCGACGCTGGCAAACGCGCCGACGACCGTGCCTGGCAGTTGCCGCTGTTCGATGAATACCAGGAGCAGCTGGACAGCCCGTTCGCCGACATGGGCAACATCGGTGGGCCGAAGGCCGGCACCATCACCGCAGGCTGCTTCCTGTCGCGCTTCGCCAAGGCCTACAACTGGGCGCACATGGACATCGCCGGTACCGCATGGATCAGTGGTGGCAAGGACAAAGGCGCCACAGGCCGCCCGGTGCCCCTGCTGACCCAGTACCTGCTGGACCGCGCTGGCGCCTGACGCCGTGAGGCCGGTGGTGCCTTGCGCACCTCCGGCCGGCGATTACCACCATGAGCAAAGTCGACTTTTACATCCTGCCCACCGACTCGCTGTCGGCGCGGCTCGATTTCGCCTGCAAACTGTGCGAAAAGGCCTGGCGCCTCGGCCACCGGGTCTATCTGCATTGCCAGGATGAAGAACAGCGCAGCGAGCTGGACCTGCGTTTGTGGCGCTTCAAGGGTGAGGCCTTCGTGCCCCACGACCTGGCCGAGCTGCATGCCGATGCCGGCGTGGCCCTTGGCCTGGCTGACAATGCGGGCGATCACCGCGACCTGCTGATCAACCTGGGGGCCGGCGTGCCGGGCTTCGTCGGCCAGTTCGAGCGGGTGGCCGAAATCGTGGTGGAAGAGCCTGGCATCCGCCAATCAGCCCGGGAGCGATTCCGTTTCTACCGCGAACAGGGCTATGCTCTGCAAGACCACCGCTTACAGCGACTTTGACGACGATGGACAAGCCCTCCCCTTTGCCCGACTCCGCCCATCTGCTCGATGACCTCGAGTCGATCCGCCAGCTGCTTGGCGACGCCGACCTGCAACCGCCGCTGCTGACCGAGACGGTGGAACAGATCCCGTTACTGCTGGAAGAACCTGCCGGTAACCCTGCGCCTGATGGCGAGCCAATCGCTGTCGAGCCCGAGGAAGACCCGCAGACACGCCGGCAGGACACCCTGCTGCACCTGGAAAGCGAGCTGCGCGCAGCGGCGCAGATGATCATGCAGGACGTGATCAACGACTTCACCCCGCATATCGAAAACGAGATCAAGCGCCGGCTGGATGCGCGGATCGAGCGCTTGATCAAGCGTACCGAGTGATATTCCGGGGCCGCTTTGCGGCCCATTCGCGGCACAATGCCGCTTCTGCAGGCACCGCGGTCCCTGTAGGAGCGGCCTTGTGCCGCGAATGGGCTGCAAAGCAGCCCCAGCGGCTGTCGCCTCAACACCCCAGCTTGGTTATACTTCCCGGCTTTCCCGAATAAATGCACAGGGTCCCGCCGCGCATGGATAAGACCTACCAGCCGCACGCCATCGAAACTTCCTGGTACAACACCTGGGAGTCCGAGAACTATTTCGCCCCACAAGGTGCAGGCGAGTCCTACACCATCATGATCCCGCCGCCGAATGTGACCGGCAGCCTGCACATGGGCCACGGGTTCAACAACGCGATCATGGACGCCCTGATCCGTTTCCGCCGCATGCAAGGCCGCGACACCCTGTGGCAGCCAGGTACCGACCACGCCGGTATCGCCACCCAGATGCTGGTCGAGCGCCAGCTCGAAGCCAAGGGCCAGAACCGGCATGACCTGGGCCGCGAGAAGTTCCTGGAAAAAGTCTGGGAATGGAAGGACCAGTCCGGTGGCAACATCAGCCGCCAGATCCGCCGTCTGGGCTCGTCGGTAGACTGGAGCCGCGAGCGTTTCACCATGGATGACGGCCTGTCCGACGCGGTCAAGGAAGCTTTCGTGCGCCTGCACGAAGACGGCCTGATCTACCGCGGCAAGCGCCTGGTCAACTGGGACACCAAGCTGCACACGGCCATCTCCGACCTCGAAGTGGAAAACCACGACGAAAAGGGCCACCTGTGGAACCTGCGCTACCCGCTGGCCGACGGCGCCAAGACCGCCGAGGGCCTGGACTACCTGGTCGTTGCCACCACCCGTCCGGAAACCCTGCTGGGTGACGCGGCCGTTGCGGTCAACCCGACCGACGAACGCTACCAGGCGCTGATCGGCAAGTTCGTCGAACTGCCGCTGGTTGGCCGCCGCATCCCGATCATCGCCGACGACTACTGCGACCCCGAGTTCGGTACCGGCTGCGTGAAGATCACCCCGGCTCACGACTTCAACGACTACGAAGTCGGCAAGCGCCACAACCTGCCGCTGCTGAACATCTTCGACAAGAATGCCTTCGTGCTGGCCAGCGCCCAGGCCTTCAACCTCGACGGCAGTATCAACGAGCAGGTCGACACCCGCCTGCCGGCCCAGTACGCCAACCTCGACCGCTTCGTCGCGCGCAAGCAGATCGTTGCCGACCTGGACGCCCAGGGCCTGCTGGTGAGCATCGACGACCACGCCCTGAAAGTGCCGAAAGGCGACCGTTCGGGCACCGTCATCGAGCCGTGGCTGACCGACCAGTGGTACGTTTCCACCAAGCCGCTGGCAGAACCTGCCATCGCTGCCGTTGAAGATGGCCGCATCCAGTTCGTACCCAAGCAGTACGAGAACATGTACTTCTCCTGGATGCGTGACATCCAGGACTGGTGCATCAGCCGCCAGCTCTGGTGGGGCCACCGCATCCCGGCGTGGTACGACGAGGCCGGCCAGGTCTACGTTGGCCGCGACGAAGCCGAAGTGCGTGCCAAGCACAACCTCGGCGCCGACGTGGCCCTGCGCCAGGACGACGACGTACTCGACACCTGGTTCAGCTCGGGCCTGTGGACCTTCTCCACCCTGGGCTGGCCGGAACAGACCGAGTTCCTCAAGAAGTTCCACTCCACCGATGTGCTGGTAACCGGCTTCGACATCATCTTCTTCTGGGTTGCGCGCATGATCATGCTGACCATGCACCTGATCAAGAACGAAGACGGCACCCCGCAAGTCCCGTTCAAGACCGTGTACGTGCACGGCCTGGTGCGTGACGGCCAGGGCCAGAAGATGTCCAAGTCCAAGGGCAACGTCCTCGACCCGCTGGACATCGTCGACGGCATTACCCTCGACGCCCTGCTGGAAAAACGCACCAGCGGCATGATGCAGCCCAAGCTTGCCGAGAAGATCGCCAAGCAGACCAAGGCCGAGTTCCCCGAAGGTATCGCCAGCTACGGCACCGACGCCCTGCGCTTCACCTTCTGCTCGCTGGCCTCCACTGGCCGCGACATCAAGTTCGACATGGGCCGCGTCGAAGGCTACCGCAACTTCTGCAACAAGATCTGGAACGCCGCCCGCTACGTGCTGGACAAAGGCGAAGACTGCGGCCAGAACGGCGAAGCCTACGAACTGTCGTTGGCTGACCGCTGGATCATCTCGCAACTGCAGCGCACCGAAGCCGAAGTGACCCGCCAGCTGGAGCAGTTCCGCTTCGACCTGGCCAGCCAGGCGCTGTACGAGTTCATCTGGAACCAGTACTGCGACTGGTACCTGGAGCTGTCCAAGCCGGTACTGTGGGACGAAAACGCCCCGGTCGAGCGCGCCCGCGGCACCCGTCGCACCCTGGTGCGCGTACTGGAAGTGGCGCTGCGCCTGGCGCACCCGTTCATGCCGTTCATTACTGAAGAAATCTGGCAGCGCATCGCGCCGCTGGCCGGTATCGAAGGCAAGACCATCATGCTGCAGCCGTGGCCGGTGGCCAATGAAGCGCGCATCGACGCAGCTGCCGAAGGCGACATCGAGTGGCTGAAGGAACTGATGGTCGGCCTGCGCAATATCCGCGCCGAGATGAACATCGGCCCGGGCAAGCCGCTGCCGCTGTTCCTGAAAAACGCCAACGCCGACGACCAGCGCCGCCTGCACGAAAACGAAGCGCTGCTGAAGAAGCTGGCCAAGGTCGAGTCGTTCACCGTCCTCGGCGATGCCGACGAAGCGCCGCTGTCGGCCACCGCCCTGGTCGGTGACCTGCAAGTGCTGGTGCCAATGGCCGGCCTGATCGACAAGGATGCCGAGCTGGCGCGCCTGAACAAGGAAATCCAGCGTCTGCAAGGCGAAGTGCAACGTGTTGGCGGCAAGCTGTCCAACGCCGCCTTCGTCGACAAGGCACCGCCTGCCGTGATCGAGAAGGAACGCGCCAAGCTGGCCGAGTCCGAACAGGCCCTGGCCAACTTCACCGAGCAGCATGCGCGGATTGCAGCGCTGTAACTTGACACTGCTGATCTGACCAGCGAGGGCTTCGCCCTCGTTCGCGGCACAAGGCCGCTCCTACAGGCACGGCGCCGGTTTCAAGGGCGCCGCTATCCTGCAGGAGCGGCCTTGTGCCGCGAATGGGCCGCACAGCGGCCGCCTGGCCAGCACATGCAGCACCGGACCCGAGCATGACCCAAGACAAACCCACCCTGCACCCGCGCAACCGCCACCAGGGCCGTTACGACTTCCCCAGCCTGATCAAGGCCCACCCTGACCTGGCGCGCTTCACCATCACCAACCCCCATGGCAAACCCAGCATCGACTTCGCCAACCCCGAAGCCGTGCGGGTGTTCAACCGCGCCCTGCTCAAGGCCCAGTACGGCATCCAGCACTGGGACATCCCCGCCGATTACCTGTGCCCACCCATTCCCGGTCGCGCCGACTACATCCACGTGGCCGCCGACCTGTTGGCCGACGACAATGCGGGTGAGATCCCCAAGGGCGCCCAGGTGCGTGCGCTGGATATCGGCGTTGGCGCCAACTGCATCTACCCGCTGCTGGGCTACAGCGACTACCGCTGGCGTTTTCTCGGCTCGGACATCGACCCCGTGGCCCTGGCCTCGGCCAAAGCCATCGTCCAGGCCAATGGCCTGGGCAAGGCGATCACCCTGCGCCAGCAGGCCAACCGCGCGCATATCCTCAGCGGCTTGCTGCAGGACGACGACCGCTTCGACCTGACCCTGTGCAACCCGCCCTTCCATGCCTCGCGCGAGGAAGCCACCCGCGGCAGCCAGCGCAAGTGGAAAAACCTCGGCAAGCAGGACCCCAAGCGCAAGCTGCCGGTGCTGAACTTCGGGGGCCAGAACAATGAATTGTGGTGCGAAGGCGGCGAAATCCGCTTTGTCACCCAACTGGTTGGCGAAAGCGTGCAGTACGCCAAACGGGTGCTGTGGTTTACCAGCCTGGTGTCCAAGGCCAGCAACCTGCCGGGGATAGACGCTGCGTTGAAAAAGGCCGGTGCCAAGGCCGTACGCATCATCGAGATGGGCCAGGGGCAGAAACAGAGCCGCATGGTCGCCTGGAGCTTCCATGACGACGCCGCGCGCCAGGCCTGGCACGCCCAGCGTAAATCACAGGCATGAAAAAACCGCGCCTGGGCAAGCCAGGCGCGGTTTTTGTCAATGCTTCAACAATTACTTGTTGATGGCATCGGTCAGCACTTTGGCTGGAACGAACTTGACGACTTTCTTGGCAGCGATTTCGATGGCAGCGCCAGTCGAAGGGTTGCGGCCGGTACGGGCAGGACGCTCGGAGACTTTCAGCTTGCCGATGCCTGGCAGAGTGATTTCAGCGCCGTTTTCCAGTTGGTCGGCAACGATCTGGCCCAGTTGCTCCAGAGCGTTTTTAGCGGTGGCTTTTGGCGCGGCGATCGATTCGGCGATGTCGGCAATCAGTTGGTCTTTGGTCAATGCCATGGTGATGTTCCTTCCCTATCAAATTCGATGGTTATGCAGCGAACTACGACGTTATCGGGCCAGCCCCTTACAGTGGAGGGCCGCGCCAATCGCGTATGTAGATACGTAAATCGACGTTTGGTTCGACACGACGACAGCACGCTGCCAGCACTGCGCCACACGAGGGGCGCAAGACCGCGCAAAACTACCACAGGAATGGATAAATATCCGCTGCGCACTTCGATTTAATGCAGGTTTTTCGGGGGTTTTAGCCTAAAACGCACAAAACTGAACAAAAAACGAACAACCGACATATCCGCCAACATACGGCCACTGCATCACCTTGTGTCTAGGGTAAACTTGACGCCTTTTGCAGCTCGCCGAGAATCCCATGCCAATCCGTCATTGCATCGTTCACCTGATCGACAAAAAGCCTGATGGCAGCCCTGCTGTATTGCACGCCCGCGACGCCGAGCTGGCGGCTTCCGACGCCATCGAAAACCTGCTGGCTGACCTCAACGACAGTTACAACGCCAAGCAAGGCAAGGCCTGGGGGTTCTTCCACGGTGAGTCCGGGGCGTATCCGCTGAGCGGCTGGCTGAAGCAGTACCTCGACGAGGAAAAGGACTTCACCGCATTCAGCCGCGTGGCAGTGGAGCACCTGCAAAAGCTGATGGAAGAGTCCAACCTGTCTACTGGCGGCCACACCCTTTTTGCTCACTACCAGCAAGGCATGACCGAATACCTGGCGATTGCCCTGCTGCACCACAGTGAAGGCGTGGCGGTGAACGCCGAGCTTGATGTGACCCCTTCGCGCCACCTTGACCTTGGCCAGTTGCACCTGGCAGCGCGCATCAACCTGTCGGAGTGGAAGAACAACAAGAATTCCAAGCAGTACATTTCGTTCATCAAAGGCAAGAACGGCAAAAAGGTCTCGGACTATTTCCGCGACTTCATCGGCTGCCAGGAAGGCGTCGACGGCCCGGGCGAAACCCGCACCCTGCTCAGGGCCTTCAGTGACTTCGTCGAGAGCGAAGACTTGCCCGAAGAGTCCGCCCGCGAAAAGACCCAGACCCTGGTCGAATACGCGACTAGCCAGACCAAAATGGGCGAACCGGTAACGCTGGAAGAACTGTCCAGCCTGATCGACGAGGACCGGCCAAAGGCGTTCTACGACCATATCCGCAACAAGGATTACGGCCTGTCGCCGGAAATTCCCGCAGACAAGCGCACCCTCAACCAGTTCCGCCGCTTCACCGGGCGTGCCGAGGGGCTGTCGATCAGCTTCGAGGCGCACTTGCTGGGCGACAAGGTGGAGTATGACGAAGAGGCGGGGACCTTGATCATCAAGGGCTTGCCTACAACCCTGGTGGATCAGCTGAAGCGGCGCAAGGACTGATACCTCCAAGGCCGCTGAAGGAGGCCACCAGCGCCTCCTTCGCCGACTTGCGCAGCCGCTTCACCAACCGCTCCTGGCGCAACGCTTCGCCTTTGTCCGGCCATTGCTCGACATACACCAGCGCCTGGGCCGGGCTGGTCTTGAAGTAACGCGCGCCCTGCCCTTTCTGATGCGCGGTAAACCGGCGCTGCGGGTCATCACTGATGCCACAGTACAGCGAGCCGTTGGCAGCCCTTACCAGGTAGACATACCAGGGTTTGCCAACAACCGTCTCAACGGCATCACTCACCTTGGGCCTGCTGGAAAGCGCGCAATCCCTTGAATGCCTGCAGGCGTACTTTGTTCTGCACCAGTGGCGACCAGCCCAGCAACATACCCGGCACACCCAACGCCTGCCGCGACCAGCGCCACAGGTCGAAGGTGTCGTCATGCTGGCAGATCAGCCCATCGCGGATCACAAAGCGGGCCTGGATGTCGTTGACCACAATACGGCCGGTCTGGCTGAACAGGTAGGTCGCCACCCAGTGCGCGCCGCCGCTGCGCTCGTCGGCGCGCACACTGTCGAATGCCAGCGTGAAGTCTTTGGCGCGGGTGGTGAGCATCCGCCACATGTCCCCCGCATCCTTGCCGCGCAGGGTACCGAAAACCGGGTCGCTGAAAACGATATCGTCGCTGTAGCAAGCCACCATGCCCTCGGCGTCCAGGCGCTGGAAGGCCTGGTAGAAGCGGGTGATCAGGTCGCGGTTGGCGTCACTCATGGGGCAGGTCCGTCCTGGGGTCGAAAGCAGCACGATAATCTGCCCCGATGGCTTATGCCAGTCTCAAACTTTTTCGCTGGTCACCTGCACATGCAACGCGCGCCCGGCACCCAGCCCGAACACGATTGCACCTACCCCCAGCACAGCAAAAATCCACCCTACTGCCGCCCAGCCCCCTGTCAGGTCATGCACCAGGCCCACCGCGAACGGCCCCATCGACGCCAGGGTATAACCTACTCCCTGGGCCATGCTCGACAGGTTCGCGGCCACATGGGCATCTTTCGAGCGCAGCACGATCAAGGTCAGCGCCAGGGCAAAGGTTCCGCCCTGCCCCAGGCCCAACACCACGGCCCATCCCCACAGCCCCGACACCGGTGCATACAGGCAACCGAACAGGCCAGCCAGGGTAATCAGCATGACCAGCACGATCGCCAGCCGCTGGTCCTTGCCGCGGGTGGCCAGCCAAGGCGCACTCAGGGAGCTGACCAGCTGCACGATCACCGACCCTGACAACACCAGCCCCGCCTCGGTCGGGCTCAGGCCGCGACCGATGAGGATGGATGGCAACCAGCCGAACACGATGTAAGCCAGCGATGACTGCAGGCCCATGTAAAGGGTCACCTGCCAGGCCAGCGGGTCACGCCACAGGCCACGCACGCGATAGGCCACCTTGTGCAGGCCGTGCCCCTGGCGGGCCTGCGGCAGCCACACCAGCATGGCCAGCAGGGCCGGTAGCACCCAGAAGCCCAACCCCAGCGCCCAGCTGCCGTCAAAATGTTGGGCCAAAGGTACGGTGGCACCGGCTGCCATCGCTGCGCCCAGGCACAACGCCATGGTGTACACACCGGTCAGTGTGCCAGCGTGCTGCGGGAAGTCGCGCTTGACGATACCCGGCAACAGCACGCCGATAATTCCGATGCTGGCCCCCGCCATCAGGCTGCCCAGAAACACCCCGATGGCCCCAAAGGCGCTTCGCACCATGATGCCCAGCGCCAGGGTGACGAGGATGCCCAGGATCACCCGCTCGCTGCCAAAACGCCGCGCCAGTACCGGCGCCAGTGGGGCGAACAGCCCCAGGCACAGCACCGGCAAGGTAGTCAGCAACCCGGCCTGCGAAGCACTCAGCCCCAGGCCTTCGGCAACCTGCCCCAGCACCGGCGCCATGCTCGACAATGCAGGGCGCAGGTTCAATGCCACCAGCACCAGGCCAAGCAACAACAGCCAGGGCCGCCGCAATACCACAGGCTGTTGCTGCACCTGCTCGTCGTCCGCCTCAGCGTCGATCAGCAGCTCATCGAGATCCCGCTCGTTGCGCGGGTTGTTACGGGTGATGGATTCAGCCATGGCCTTCTCGGAGTCAGGATTCGATGAGGGTACGGCTCAGGCGCTTGGCCCGCTCCGCATCACGTTGTTCGATGGCATCGAGGATCTGCCCATGCAGATCGAACGTGGCCTGGCAACGGGGCACGGTCGCCATGTTGTGCTGAAGAGCGGCAGCCACCACCCCGGAAAAGTACCGGTACAGCTCGCTCAATGCCGGATTGTGGGCGGCATCGACCAGCCGCTGGTGAAACACCAGGTCACACGCCACATAGGCATCGACATTCCCGTGGAAGTGCCCGGCACTGCCGGCCAGGGCCTCGCGCAGCGCTTGCAGGTCGGCATCCGTGCGGCGCAACGCCGCCAGGCCAATGGCCTCGGCTTCGAGGATATGGCGGGTTTCACGGGCCTGCTCGGGGGTGCAGCGGGACATTGCCTGCACCGCCTGCAATGGGTCCTGGGCCGTACGCAGGTAGCTGCCGTCGCCCTGACGAATTTCCACCAGGCCACTGAACGCCAGCACGCGCATGGCCTCACGCACAGTGTTGCGGCTAATGCCCAGCTGAAGGGCCAGTTCCGGCTCGGTGGGCAAACGCTGGCCGACTTGCCAGTCGCCCAACACGATGCGCTCGCGCATGCGCTCCACGGCCAGTTCGACCAGGGAACGCTTGGTCAACTCAGTGCTCATCTTACTCAACCAATCATCCGATGAATTGGCACAGCTTACTGGATGCGGGGTAACGCCGCAAACCACCTGGTATTTCTGCCAGTTGTGAACAAAACCCTTTGTTGCAACGCTCGCAGTGTTTTTTCAGGGGTGTACTTACATGCGACTGGCGAGCCTGCTGTTAATGCTGTTTCTGGCAATGCTGCCGGGTTGCGATCCGGCCAGACACCCCAGCCGCCCCAAAGCCTTGCTCATCGGGCTGGACGGGGTGCAGTTGGAGCAATACCTGCTGTTGGGCGACGCCACCAACCTGAATCAACGGCTGTATTACGGCAAGGCCTACGCTGGCGGAATCAACGGCAGGGCCAGTGAGCAGCCTACCTTGAGTGGCCCGGGCTGGGTCACGCTGCTTACCGGCGTCTGGAGCAACAAGCATGGCGTCGACTCGGATACCGAGTCGTTGCGGGTAGATCCGGCGTTTCCCAGCCTGTTCAAACGGCTGCGCCTGGCCATGCCCAACGCTTACCTGTCCAGTGTGGTGGGTTGGTCACCGCTGAACACGGCATTCCTGCTGGAAGATGCCCATGGTGCCGATGTACGCGAGAGTGGTTTGTCAGATGCGCGGGTAATTGAGCGAACGCTGCAAATCCTTGCCAACACGCCCGCCGACTTCACATTCATTCAGCTGGATGCGGCAGACCAGGTCGGGCACGACAGTGGCTTTGGCGATCACTATCAGCAGGCGTTGCGCACACTCGATAGCCAGATCGGGCATTTGCTGGACAAGGTCGACGAACGCCGCCGCCTGCACCCGCAGGAAGACTGGCTGGTGATCGTCAGCACAGACCATGGGCGCGATTACTGGGGGAAAGGCCATGGCAGCGCTTCGGAGCAGGAAAAGAGCATCTTCATCGCCAGCAACAAGCCGCTGAATCAGGAGCTGACCGAGTTGAGCATTCCTGCGGAAATGCCAGGGCCCAACAACCTGTACGGCCTTCCCGCGCAGACTTCGGTGGCACCCACTGTGCTACGCCACATGGGCCTGACGCTGCAGCCAGAATGGCTACTGGATGGCACGCCTTTGCTGGGTAAAACCGGTGCGCGCAAGGCTCGAGCCGATGAACACAAGGGACGGTTGCGCTGGAACAGCAATGCCACTGGCTACCTGACGATTCTGAAGAACGGGCAAGTGGTTGCACAGGTACCGGCCAGGGACGGGCAATGGACTGATCCGCAGGGGATGGAAAGGCAGAACGATTACGTGCTGGTGCTTGATGGCACGCCGACGGCGGTGCGCA
Organism: Pseudomonas putida NBRC 14164; assembly: GCF_000412675.1. Taxonomy (NCBI): domain Bacteria; kingdom Pseudomonadati; phylum Pseudomonadota; class Gammaproteobacteria; order Pseudomonadales; family Pseudomonadaceae; genus Pseudomonas; species Pseudomonas putida. Next base: position 4,923,237 of record NC_021505.1, read on the forward strand.
ACCGGCCAGCGGCCAAGGCAATTGTTATCGAAGAGAGCAGCTATTAAGCCAGGCGCGCTCCTGTAAGAACCGCGCCCGGCCATGCGTCAGTTCAACGCATCGAGCAGCGCCTGGTTCATCTCTGGCGTACCGATGGTAATACGCAGGAACTGAGCAATGCGTGGTTGCTTGAAGTGGCGCACGATCACACCTTGCTCGCGCAGACGTGCAGCCAGCTCGCCGGCATCCTGCTGCGGGTGGCGCGCGAAGATGAAGTTGGCGGCCGAAGGCAGTACCTCGAAGCCCTTGGCCTCAAGCTGCCCGACCAGCACTTCGCGGCTGTCGATCACCTTGCGGCAGGTTTGCTCGAAGTACTCGCGGTCTTCAAACGCCACCGCCGCGCCAACGATCGCCGCACGGTCCAGCGGGTAGGAGTTGAAGCTGTTCTTGATCCGCTCCAGCGCCTCGATCAGGTCCGGGTGCCCGACCGCCAGGCCAACCCGCAGGCCGGCCAGGGAGCGCGACTTCGACAGGGTCTGGGTCACCAGCAGGTTGTCATAGCGGTCCACCAGGCTGATGGCCGTCTCGCCACCGAAATCGATGTAGGCCTCGTCGACCACCACCACCGAGTCACGGTTGGCCTGCAGCAACTGCTCCACCGCCTGCAGCGGCATCAGGCAGCCAGTCGGCGCGTTGGGGTTGGGGAAGATGATGCCGGCGTTGGGCTTGTTGTAGTCCTCGATGCGGATCTGGAACTTCTCATCCAGCGCCACCTGCTCGAAGGCAATACCGTACAGGCCGCAATAGACCGGGTAGAAGCTGTAGCTGATGTCCGGGAACAGCAGCGGTGCATCGTGCTGGAACAGGCCGTGGAAAATGTGCGCAAGCACCTCGTCCGAGCCGTTGCCGACAAACACCTGCCCCGGGGTTACGCCGTAGTACTCGGCAACCGCCTGCTTCAGCCGGTCGCCGTTAGGGTCCGGGTACAGGCGCAGGTTGTCGTTCAGCTCGCCACGCATGGCCTCCAGCGCCTTGGGCGACGGGCCGTAGGGGTTTTCGTTGGTGTTGAGCTTGACCAGACGGGCCAGCTTGGGTTGCTCGCCCGGCACGTAAGGCACCAAATCCTTGACGAAGGGGCTCCAGAATCGACTCATGCTCAGTTCCCCTTCTCTTGGGTCAGGATACGGTATTCAGCGCTGCGGGCGTGGGCGGTCAGCGACTCGCCGCGGGCCAGCACAGACGCGGTGTGGCCCAGCTCGGACGCGCCCTGCTCGGAACAGAAGATGATCGACGAACGCTTCTGGAAGTCATACACCCCCAGCGGCGACGAGAAACGCGCGGTGCCGGAGGTAGGCAGCACGTGGTTGGGGCCGGCGCAGTAGTCGCCCAGCGCTTCGCTGGTGTGCCGGCCCATGAAGATCGCGCCAGCGTGGCGAATGTGCGGCAACCAGGCTTGCGGGTCGGCCACCGACAGCTCCAGGTGTTCCGGGGCGATGCGGTTGGCCACATCCATGGCCTGTTGCATGTCCCGCACCTGGATCAGCGCGCCGCGGCCGTTGATCGATTTCTCGATGATATCGGCACGCTCCATGGTCGGCATCAGCTTGTCGATGCTGGCGGCAACGCGGTCGAGGAACGCGGCATCCGGGCTGACCAGGATGGCCTGGGCATCCTCGTCGTGCTCGGCCTGGGAGAACAGGTCCATGGCGATCCAGTCCGGGTCGGTCTGGCCGTCACACACCACGAGGATTTCCGACGGGCCGGCGATCATGTCGATGCCTACCTGGCCAAACACGTGGCGCTTGGCAGTGGCCACGTAGATGTTGCCAGGGCCGACAATCTTGTCCACCTGCGGTACGCTTTCGGTGCCGTAGGCCAGCGCTGCGACAGCTTGCGCACCACCGACGGTGAACACGCGGTCGACGCCGGCGATGCAGGCGGCGGCTAGCACCAGTTCGTTGACCTCACCACGTGGGGTCGGCACTACCATCACCACTTCGGCCACGCCGGCAACCTTGGCCGGAATGGCGTTCATCAGCACCGACGACGGGTACGACGCCTTGCCGCCCGGCACGTACAGGCCTGCACGGTCCAGCGGGGTGACCTTCTGGCCCAGCACCGTGCCGTCGGCCTCGGTGTACTGCCAGGAGTCCTGCTTCTGCCGCTCGTGGTACATGCGCACACGGTTGGCGGCCTTTTCCAGGGCTTCACGCTGCACCGGGGTAATGCGGGTCAGGGCCAGTTCAAGGCGCTCGCGACCAAGGATCAGGTCATCGATGCTGTTGGCGGCAACGCCGTCGAAACGCTGGGTGAACTCCACCAGTGCCGCATCGCCGCGCTCGCGCACGCCCTTGATGATGTCGAGCACGCGCTGGTTGACCGCGTCATCGGACACACTTTCCCAGCTCAGCAGATGATCCAGATGTCGGGCGAAATCCGGATCAGCAGCGTTGAGACGGGCAATTGCAGTGGACACGGTCATGGCGAGGGCCTCGATTATTAGCGAATGCTCAGGCGCCCTAGGCTACCAGTCCATCCGCGCGGGCACCCGAGAAAAGTGGCTATGACGCGGATAGACGGGCGCGACAGCGAAGGCCGCGCTCAGAAGTCAGCCGCGGTGTCGCGATTCGACCGCGTTACGCAGTGTGTCGATCAGGCTCTGGATACGGGCATGCTGCATTTTCATGGAGGCCTTGTTGACCACCAGGCGCGAGCTGATCGTGGCGATCAGGTCCTGGGGTTCCAGGCCGTTGGCACGCAGGGTGTTGCCGGTGTCGACCACGTCGATGATCTTGTCGGCGAGGTTGATCAGCGGTGCCAGTTCCATCGAGCCGTACAGCTTGATGATGTCGACCTGGCGGCCCTGTTCGGCGTAGTAGCGCTTGGCTACGTTGACGAACTTGGTGGCCACGCGCAGGCGGCCCTTGGGCTCGGCTGCGCCGACCACGCCGGCAGTCATCAGCTTGCATTGGGCAATCTGCAGGTCCAGGGGTTCGTACATACCCTGGCCGCCGTACTCCATCAGCACGTCCTTGCCGGCCACACCCAGGTCGGCGGCACCATGCTCGACATAGGTCGGCACGTCGGTGGCACGCACGATCAGCAGGCGCACATCGTCCTGCGTGGTGGGGATGATCAGTTTGCGGCTCTTGTCCGGGTTCTCGGTCGGCACGATACCGGCCTCGGCCAGCAACGGCAGGGTGTCGTCGAGAATACGGCCTTTGGAAAGCGCGATGGTCAACATTGGAACGTCGGTCCTTAAGCGGCTGCTGCCGGCCAGGTCATCGACCTGGCCGCATTCAATTCGAAAGGTGCATCCTTGCACCTGCGGGCTATCAGCCCGGTACGCGGCGGATTTTTGCGCCGAGCATCTGCAGTTTCTCTTCGATGCACTCGTAACCACGGTCGATGTGGTAGATGCGGTCGATCAGGGTATCGCCTTCTGCAACCAGCGCCGACAGCACCAGGCTGGCGGAAGCACGCAGGTCGGTGGCCATGACCGGTGCGCCTTTGAGCGACTTGACGCCAGTGACGATGGCAGTGTTGCCTTCGACCTGGATCTGCGCGCCCATGCGGTGCATTTCGTAAACGTGCATGAAGCGGTTTTCGAAGATGGTCTCGATCACCGCGCCAGTGCCTTCGGCAATGGCGTTCAGCGAAATGAACTGCGCCTGCATGTCGGTCGGGAACGCCGGGTACGGGGCGGTACGCAGGTTGACGGCTTTCGGCCGCTTGCCGTGCATGTCCAGCTCGATCCAGTCTTCGCCGACGTTGATGTCGGCACCGGACTCCTTGAGTTTTTCCAGTACGGCTTCAAGGATGGTCGGGTCGGTGTCCTTGACCTTGACGCGGCCACCGGTGACGGCAGCAGCGACCAGGTAGGTACCTGTCTCGATGCGGTCCGGCATCACGCGGTAGGTGGCCGAGTGCAGGCGCTCGACGCCATCGATGGTGATGGTGTCGGTACCCGCGCCCTGGACATTGCCGCCCATGGCATTGATGAAGTTGGCCAGGTCGACCACTTCAGGCTCACGTGCGGCGTTCTGCAACACGCTGCGGCCCTTGGCCAGGGCAGCGGCCATCATGATGTTCTCGGTACCAGTGACGCTGACGGTGTCGAAGAAGAAGTGCGCGCCGCGCAGGCCACCCTCAGGCGCCTTGGCCTTGATGTAGCCACCTTCCACTTCGATCTTCGCGCCCATGGCCTCGAGGCCGCGGATGTGCAGGTCGACCGGGCGCGAACCAATCGCGCAACCGCCAGGCAGGGCCACTTCGGCTTCGCCGAAACGGGCAACCATCGGGCCCAGTACCAGGATCGAGGCGCGCATGGTCTTGACCAGCTCGTAAGGCGCAACCAAGGTCTTGATGGTGCGTGGGTCAATCTCCACCGACAGCTTTTCGTCGATCACAGGCTCGATGCCCATGCGGCCGAACAGCTCGATCATGGTGGTGATGTCGTGCAGGTGCGGCAGGTTGCCCACGGTGACCGGGCCATCGGCCAGCAGGGTCGCCGCCAGAATCGGCAGGGCTGCGTTCTTCGCGCCCGAAATACGGATCTCGCCGTCAAGGCGAGCGCCGCCAGTAATAATCAGTTTGTCCATTGGAGTCTCGCCGCCAAGTTGGCTCAGGTGCGCTCAGCCCAGGCTGCGCTGCTGAAAAATTTCATGGTTACCGCGTGGATGCTGCCATTGGCGATCCAAGGATTAAGGTGAGCATAGATCGCCTGCTGGCGCTTGACCGGGCTCAGGCCAGCCAACTCGTCGCTGATCACGTTCAACTGGAAGTTGCAGCCTTCGCCTTCAACTTCAACCAGGGATCCCGGCAATTTTTCTTCAAGGAAGCTCTTAACTTCTAGGGCCTGCATGCTCAACCTCAATCGGCGCCCGATGCGCACGGGTCGGCCATCATACAAAAAAGCCCCTCGCCTGCGAAGCCCACCGAGGGCGTGCGCTGACCGAGGGGCCTCAATCAGTGGCGAGCCATCAGCTCGCCAGCACTTCATCGAGGTCATAAACCTCGGCGATTTCCCGCATGTCGTCGGGCATGCCGCGCACCTCGAAGGCCTTGCCGGCGGCTTGACCATCGCGAATGAACGCCAGCAACAGCGACAGGCCGACACTCGACGACTTCTCGACAGCCGAGCAATCCAGCACCAGGCGTGGCTCGCGAGACGCTTCGATCAACGCCTTGCCTTGCTTGCGCAAGCCCGGGCCGCTGCGGTAATCCAGCACGCCAGCCAGGCGCAGTACGCCTGGTTCGGCCATGCTCACACCGGCATCACTCATTTCACTTCCTTGTCAGGCGAGCTGTCCGCGGTTTGCTTGGCCTTGGCCACTTCGCCGGCCCAGCCGTCGATGGTCTTGTCCAGATTGTTGCCGTTGCGCTGCATGGCATCGGCGAACTGGTCACGGAAGAGCTTGCCGATGTTGATGCCGTTGACGATGACGTTACGCACCTTCCACTCGCCGGCGATGTTTTCCAGGGTGTACTGCACCGGGTAAACGGCACCGTTGTTGCCGGTGACCTTCATGCCGACACTGGCGCGCTTGCCGTCATCGGCCTTGGCCGGATCGACGATGATGCCCTGGTTGTTGTATTCGAGCAGCGCGTTGCCATAGAACTGCATCAGGCTGCGCTTGAAGTTTTCCTGGAAGCGCTGCATCTGCTCAGGCGTGGCCTTGCGCGAGTACTTGACGGTCATGATGCTGCGGGAAATGCCGTCGGCGTCCACCACCGGGCCGAGGATGCGGTTAAGTGCATCGTAGAAGGCGCCAGGGTTGGACTTGTACTGTTCCTTGTTGGCCTTGAGGTCGCCCAACAGTTCGGTGGTGGTGCCCTGAATCACATCGTGGGGCGTCTGCGCGGCCACGACCAGCAGGGGGAAAGCCGCCAGCAAAACCAGCAGGCCACGTCGCAGGATCGAAATCATGGAAACTCCTTAATTAGCCGGTTGCGCTTCTTTCGGTTCCTTGCCAACGGAGTTGAGCAGGAACTTGCCAATGAGATCTTCCAGCACCAGTGCCGACTGGGTGTCGTGGATGGTCGCGCCATCCTTGAGCACCTGGTCTTCACCGCCCACGCTGATGCCGATGTACTTCTCGCCAAGCAAACCGGCGGTCAGGATCGAGGCAGTGGAGTCGGTCGGCAGGTTGTCTACCGTCTTGTCCAGCTGCAACGTTACCCGACCGGTGTAGGAATCGCGGTCCAGATCGATGGCGGTGACCTTGCCGATGGTCACACCGGCCATGGTCACTTTAGCTCTGACCGTCAAACCGGCAATATTGTCGAAGTAGGCATAAACTTTATAGGTATCGCTGCTCGGGCTGGCCGACAGCCCGCTGACACGCAGGGCCAGCAGCAGCAGCGCCAGGATCCCGGCCAGGAGGAACAGGCCGACACCGATTTCCAGGGTGCGGTTTTGCATCAGAAATCTCCAAACATCAAGGCGGTCAGAATAAAGTCCAGACCCAGCACTGCCAACGAGGCATAGACCACGGTCTTGGTGGTGGCACGGCTGATCCCTTCTGAGGTGGGCTCACAGTCGTACCCCTGGAATACGGCGATCCAGGTTGTGACGAAGGCGAACACCAGGCTCTTGACCAGCCCGTTGAGCACGTCGTCAGTGAACGAAACACTGTTCTGCATGTTGGCCCAGAACGAGCCCTCGTAGACGCCCAGCCAGTCCACGGCCACCCACGAGCCACCCCAGATGCCTACCACGCTGAAGATCAGCGCCAGCAGCGGCAGCGAGATGAAGCCGGCCCACAGGCGCGGCGCGACGATGTACTTGAGCGGGTCGACGCCGATCATTTCCAGGCTCGACAGCTGCTCGGTGGACTTCATGTTGCCGATTTCGGCGGTCAGCGCAGAACCTGCACGGCCGGCAAACAGCAACGCCGTCACCACGGGGCCAAGCTCGCGCAGCAGGGTCAGGGCGACCATCTGCCCCACCGCCTGCTCCGAACCGTACTTGGTCAGGATGCTGTAGCCCTGCAGCGCCAGCACCATGCCGATGAACACACCGGACACGACAACGATTGCCAGCGACAGCACGCCTACCGAGTACAGCTGCTTGGTCAGCAACTGGAAGCCACCGCCGATGCCGCCACGGCCGACCAGCGCATGAAACAGGAAAAGGCACGAACGCCCGAGCACGGCCAGCACGTCGATGGCCGAACGGCCCAGCAAACGGACACGTTCGAGTAAGGATTTTTTGCGCATCAACGCGCTCCCAGCAGGTCGGCGCGGTAGTCAGGCGCAGGAAAGTGGAAGGGAACCGGGCCGTCCGGGTCGCCCTTCATGAACTGGCGAATCCGTGGGTTGTCGGAGCCCATCAGCTCGTCAGGCGTGCCCTGCCCCAGCACCTGGCCGTCGCCTACCACATAGATGTAGTCGGCGATGCTGGCGGTTTCCGCCAGGTCGTGGGAGACGACGATGCTGGTGATGCCCAAGGCATCGTTGAGCAGGCGGATCAGGCGCACCAGTACGCCCATGGCAATGGGGTCCTGGCCGACGAACGGTTCGTCGTACATGAGGATCTGCGGGTCCAGGGCAATTGCCCGTGCCAGCGCCACACGGCGCTTCATGCCACCGGACAATTCGTCGGGCATGAGGTCGATGGCACCGCGCAGGCCCACGGCCTGCAGCTTCATCAGCACGATGTCGCGGATCATTTCTTCCGACAACTGGGTGTGCACGCGCAGCGGGAACGCGACGTTCTCGAACACATCAAGGTCGGTGAACAGTGCACCACTCTGGAACAGCACGCCCATTTGCTTGCGGGCATCGAACAGGTCGCTGCGCGACAGGGTCGGCAGGTTCTGCCCGGCAACCCATACCTCACCGCTGGAGGGGCGCAGTTGCGCGCCCATCAGGCGGAGCAACGTGGTCTTGCCGCAACCCGATGGCCCCATGATGCCGGTGACCTTGCCGCGCGGGATGCGAATGTCGACGTTGCTGAAAATGCTGCGCGAACCGCGTTTGAAGGTAACCCCCTTCAACTCGACCGCGTAGGCGCTATCCACACTCATCTAGACTCCTTGCTAGTGCAGCCTCGTCCTAGTGGACGCCAGCCTCCATCAGGAAGGCACAAGCGCCCCTGCCAGGCCGAATAGCGGCGAACTATAGCACCGCTGACGCCACCGCCCCAAGGCCAGGCAAGCAGTCGTTCAGCCCTGTGACAGGCTTTGATGACATTCGCTACAGCAATCGAAGGGGTGAGGGTTTTCGTCATTGCGCGTATAATCGCGGCCTTTTCATCAGGCATTGCTTTCTCGACATGAGCCAATCCAGCGAGCTGATCCAATCCGCCCAACGCACCCTGCGCCTGGAACTCGAGGCCGTAGAGGCCCTGTTGGCGCGCATCGACGACAATTTCGTCAAAGCCTGCGAACTGATCCTGGCCAGCAAGGGCCGGGTGGTCGTGGTCGGCATGGGCAAGTCCGGGCATATCGGCAACAAGATCGCCGCCACCCTGGCCAGCACCGGTACGCCGGCGTTTTTCGTGCACCCGGCTGAAGCCAGCCATGGCGACATGGGCATGATCACCCGCGATGATGTCATCCTTGCCCTGTCGAATTCCGGTAGCACTGCCGAAATCGTCACCCTGCTGCCACTGATCAAACGCCTGGGCATCAAGCTGGTCAGCCTGACCGGCAACCCCGATTCGCCCCTGGCCCAGGCCGCCGAGGTCAACCTCGACGCCCGCGTAGAGCAAGAGGCCTGCCCACTTAACCTGGCACCCACCTCTTCCACCACCGCATCGCTGGTGCTGGGCGACTGCCTGGCCATCGCCCTGCTCGAAGCCCGCGGCTTCACGGCAGAAGACTTTGCCTTCTCGCACCCGGGCGGTGCACTGGGCCGCCGCCTGTTGCTCAAGGTCGAGAACGTGATGCACAGCGGCGACGAGCTGCCCCAGGTAGCCCGCGGCACCCTGCTCAAGGATGCGCTGCTTGAAATGTCCCGCAAAGGTCTGGGCATGACCGTGATCGTCGAAGCCGACGGCACGCTGGCCGGGATCTTCACCGACGGCGACCTGCGCCGCAGCCTGGACCGCAACATCGACGTACACACCACCCTGATCGACCAGGTGATGACCGTGCACGGCAAGACGGCCCGCGCCGAAATGCTCGCTGCCGAAGCCTTGAAGATCATGGAAGACCACAAGATCGGCGCACTGGTGGTGGTGGACCGCGAGGACCGCCCGACCGGCGCCCTGAACATGCACGACCTGCTGCGCGCCGGTGTAATGTAAGGAGCGATGGAATGAACCAGGATCTCATGCAACGCGGCAAAACCATCAAGCTGGCAGTGTTCGATGTGGACGGCGTGCTCACCGACGGGCGCCTGTACTTCCTCGAGGACGGCAGCGAGTTCAAGACCTTCAACACCCTCGACGGCCAGGGCATCAAGATGCTCATGGCCTCGGGCGTGACCACCGCGATCATCAGCGGGCGTAAAACCCCTGTGGTCGAACGGCGGGCGAAAAACCTCGGCATCCCGCACCTGTACCAGGGCCGCGAGGACAAATTGGTCGTGCTTGACGGCCTGCTCGCCGAACTGGGCCTAAGCTATGATCAAGTGGCCTACCTGGGCGACGACCTGCCCGACCTGCCGGTCATTCGCCGGGTAGCATTGGGCATGGCCGTGGCCAACGCCGCTCCGTTTGTTCGCCAGCACGCCCACGGCGTGACCCAGGCACGCGGCGGCGAAGGCGCAGCCCGTGAATTCTGCGAACTGATCATGCAGGCCCAGGGCACCCTGGACGCTGCCAACGCCAATTACCTGTAAGGCTGCCCATGTTCAGCAAGAAAGCCCGCAATATTGCGCTGCTAGCAGTGATCGCCGCCCTGCTGGCGGCGGTCGGCTACTGGAACGTCAGCCCGGAAAGCTTCCTCGACAAGCCGGTGGCCCAGGTCGACGAAAGCGCCATCGACTACTATGCGATCAACGCCCACAGCGTGCAGTTTCTGCCTGATGGCAAGCTGCAGTACGAAATGACTGCCGACAAGGTCGAGCACCTCAAGGCCAGCGAAATCACGTTGCTGACCACGCCGGACCTGCACCTGTACCGCGGCACCGAATACCCGTGGCACGTGCAGAGCACCCGCGCCGAGGTCAATCCGGACGGCACCGAGGTCGAACTGATCGACAAGGTCCGGATTGCGCGCATCGACGAAAAGCAGCGTGAAACCATCATTACCAGCTCACGCATGACCGTGTTCCCGCAGAAGCAATATGCGCAGACCGAGCAAGCCGTTAGAATCGACGGCGCCGGTGGCACAACTACGGGCAAAGGAATGAAAGCGTATTTGAAAGAAAGCAGGATGGACCTGCTCTCTAACGTAAGAGGACAGTATGAGGCTCGTTAAAACCCTCCCCCTTTTGCTCAGCCTGAGCGCAGCACTGGGAAGCGCGAGCGCCTTCGCACTGCCGAATGACCGTGATCAGCCGATCCGCATCCAGGCCGACCAGGCCCACCTGGATGACAAGCAAGGCGTAGCCACCTACACCGGCGACGTGGTCATTACCCAGGGCTCGATGATGATCAAAGGCAACACCGTGACCATCACCCGCTCCGCTTCCGGCGACATCGATGTGGTGACCTCGGTGGGCAACCTGGCCTACTTCGAGCAGCAGCAGAGCGCGGCCAAGCCAGACAAGATGAAAGGCTGGGGCGTGACCATCCAGTATCAGGCGCTGAAAGACCTGGTGATCCTCACCGACCGCGCCAAGGTCGAGAACGAAGGCAACACCACCGAAGGCGAGAAGATCGTCTACAACACCCAGACCCAGGTGGCGACCGCCGGTCGCGGTGGCAACGTGACTACACCGCGTCAGCGCATCGACATGGTGATCCAGCCCAAGAAGAAGGCCGAGTAAATGGCAACCCTCAAAGCCCAGCACCTGGCCAAGAGCTACAAGGGGCGGCAGGTCGTACGCGATGTCAGCCTGTCGATCGACAGCGGCCAGATCGTCGGCCTGCTCGGCCCCAACGGCGCCGGCAAGACCACCTGCTTCTACATGATTGTCGGGCTGGTCCAGGCCGAGCAGGGGCGCGTGCTCATCGATAACCTCGATGTCAGCCACCAGCCCATGCACGGCCGCGCCCGTGCTGGCATCGGCTACCTGCCGCAGGAAGCCTCGATCTTCCGCAAGCTGTCGGTGGCCGACAACATCATGGCCATCCTCGAGACCCGCAAGGACATCGACCGCGACGGCCGGCGCAAGGAGCTGGAAAGCCTGCTGCAGGAGTTCCACATCAGCCACATCCGCGACAACCTCGGCATGAGCCTCTCTGGTGGTGAACGCCGTCGCGTCGAGATTGCCCGCGCCCTGGCGACCGCACCCAAGTTCATCTTACTGGACGAACCATTCGCCGGTGTCGACCCGATCTCGGTCGGCGACATCAAGCAGATCATCCACCATCTCAAGGCCAAGGGCATCGGTGTGCTGATCACCGACCACAACGTGCGCGAGACCCTGGATATCTGCGAAACCGCCTATATCGTCAATGATGGCCGACTGATCGCCGAAGGCGACGCCGAAACCATCCTGGCCAACGACCTGGTCAAAGAGGTTTACCTGGGCCACGAGTTCCGTCTCTGACCCCGGCACGCGCCTGGAGCACCGGAAAATAGCCGCACAACTGCGGGTAAAGTTGTTACGGTGCTCTAGGCAAACGCTACAATTTAAGGCATAAAACTTGCTTGATCTGGCGCCCCGGCGCCCTCGTGTAGTGGATGGCGCATGCGCGCCGGCGAACAAGGTACAAGCCCCTGCCATGAAACCATCGCTCGTCCTAAAAATGGGCCAGCAACTGACGATGACACCGCAGTTGCAACAGGCCATCCGTCTGCTCCAGCTTTCCACCCTGGACCTGCAACAGGAAATCCAGGAAGCGCTGGAGTCGAACCCGATGCTCGAACGTCAGGAAGACGGCGAGGACTTCGACAACAGCGACCCGATGGCGGACAACGCCGAGAACAAGCCGACAGCCGAAGCCCAGGACAACAGCTTCCAGGAAAGCACCATCAGTGCCGACAACCTGGAAGACGGTGAATGGAGCGAGCGCATTCCCAACGAGCTTCCAGTCGATACCGCATGGGAAGACATCTACCAGACCAGCGCCAGCAGCCTGCCGAGCAACGATGACGACGAGTGGGACTTCACCACCCGCACATCGGCCGGCGAAAGCCTGCAAAGCCACCTGCTGTGGCAACTGAACCTGGCGCCGATGTCCGACACCGACCGCCTGATCGCCGTTACCCTGATCGACAGCATCAACGGCCAGGGCTACCTGGAAGACACCCTCGAAGAAATCTGCGCCGGTTTCGACCCTGAGCTGGACATCGAGCTGGACGAAGTCGAGGCGGTACTGCACCGCATCCAACAGTTCGAACCGGCAGGTGTCGGCGCCCGCAATCTGGGCGAATGCCTGCTGCTGCAACTGCGCCAGCTACCTGCCAATACCCCGTGGATGACCGAAGCCAAGCGCCTGGTCACCGATTTCATCGACCTGCTCGGCAGCCGCGACTACAGCCAGCTGATGCGGCGCATGAAAATCAAGGAAGACGAGCTTCGCCAGGTCATCGAACTGGTACAAAGCCTCAACCCGCGCCCTGGTTCGCAGATCGAGTCCAGCGAACCCGAGTACGTGGTGCCCGACGTCATCGTGCGCAAAGATACCGACCGTTGGCTGGTGGAGCTGAACCAGGAAGCCATACCGCGCCTGCGGGTGAACCCGCAATACGCCGGTTTCGTGCGCCGCGCCGACACCAGCGCCGACAACACCTTCATGCGCAACCAGTTGCAGGAAGCGCGCTGGTTCATCAAGAGCCTGCAAAGCCGTAACGAAACCCTGATGAAGGTTGCCACCCAGATCGTCGAGCACCAGCGTGGTTTCCTCGACCACGGCGACGAAGCGATGAAGCCGCTGGTGCTGCATGACATTGCCGAAGCGGTGGGGATGCACGAGTCGACCATTTCGCGGGTTACCACGCAAAAGTACATGCACACACCGCGTGGCATCTACGAACTGAAATACTTTTTCTCCAGCCACGTCAGCACCTCCGAAGGCGGAGAATGCTCGTCCACGGCGATTCGCGCGATCATCAAGAAACTGGTTGCGGCTGAAAATCAGAAAAAGCCATTGAGTGACAGCAAGATCGCTGGTTTACTGGAGGCACAAGGCATCCAGGTAGCCCGTCGCACCGTCGCCAAGTACCGCGAGTCCCTCGGCATCGCACCGTCGAGCGAGCGCAAGCGACTGATGTAGCCCCTGAGATGAGCCACAGCGTTTGTGGGGCAGGTGCGAGACCTGCCTCTTTATGCACGGGCAACAAAGGAGAAGCTGTATGCAAGTCAATATCAGTGGACAGCATGTAGAAGTCACCCCACCGCTGCGTGATTATGTGGAGCAGAAGCTCAAACGCGTAGCGAGTCACTTCGACAAGATCACCAACGTGCAGGTCATCATGAAAGTCGAGAAGCTGCAGCAGAAGGTCGAAGCGACCCTGCAGATTCCCGGCGGTGAAGTGGTTGCCAATGCCGAAGACCAAGACATGTATGCAGCAATCGACGCCTTGGCCGACAAGCTCGACCGCCAACTGAAAAAACACAAGGAAAAACAGCAAAGCCTGCTGCAAGGTGCAGCTGCACGCTGATCCCCCTCATCCATGATCCGACTTGAAACCATCCTGACCCCCGGCCGTTCACTCGTGAACGTGCCGGGCGGCAGTAAGAAGCGCGCCCTGGAAAAGGTCGCCACCGTCATCGCCGACCAAGTGCCAGAACTGGAGATGCAAGACGTCTTCGAAAAACTGGTCGCCCGGGAAAAACTCGGCTCGACCGGTTTCGGCAATGGCATCGCCATCCCCCACTGCCGGCTTGAAGGCTGTTCCGCACCGGTCAGTGCCTTGCTGCACCTGGAAGCTCCAATCGATTACGACGCCATCGATGGCGCGCCCGTGGACCTGCTGTTCGTCCTGCTGGTGCCTGAAGCCGCTACCGATGCCCATCTGGAACTGCTGCGCCAGATTGCCAGCATGCTCGATCGCAAGGAGGTTCGTGATCGCTTGCGTGCCGCCAGCAGTAACGAGGCCCTGTTCCAGGTTGTCCTGGACGTACAGAACGAGCACTGAACATGCGCCTGATCATTGTCAGCGGCCGCTCCGGCTCCGGCAAGAGCACCGCCCTCGATGTACTGGAAGACAACGGTTTCTACTGCATTGACAACCTGCCCGCCGGGCTGCTGCCGGAACTGGCAGAAGAAGCGCTGATCAACACCGAACTGCTGCAACCGAAGGTTGCCGTGTCGATCGACGCGCGTAACCTGCCCAGCCACCTGACGCGCTTCCCCGAATTGCTCGAAGAAGCCCGTGCGCGAAACATCCAGTGTGATGTGCTGTTCCTGGATGCCGACGAAGACATGCTGCTCAAGCGCTTCTCGGAAACCCGCCGACGCCACCCACTGACCAATGCCAACCGCTCGCTGGCCGAAGCGATTCGGGTCGAGAGTGAGCTTCTGGGCCCGATCGCCGACCTGGCCGACCTGAAGATCGACACCACCAACCTGAATCTGTATCAGTTGCGTGATTCGATCAAGCTGCGCCTGCTCAACCAACCCGAGCCCGGCACCGCATTCCTGGTCGAGTCGTTCGGTTTCAAGCGTGGCATGCCGGTCGATGCAGACCTGGTGTTCGATGTGCGCTGCCTGCCAAACCCTTACTGGAAGCCCGAGCTGCGCGAGCACTCCGGCCTCGACCAACCGGTAATCGACTATCTGGCCGCACAGCCGGATGTCGAAGACATGTTCAGCGACATTTCCAGCTATCTGCTCAAGTGGCTGCCCCGCTTCGCCGCCAGCAACCGTGCCTACGTCACCATTGCCATCGGCTGCACCGGCGGCCACCACCGCTCGGTGTACATCACTGAGCGCCTTGGCCAGTTGCTGCAGCAATCCCTGAAAAACGTCCAGGTCCGCCACCGCGACCTCTAGCCCAAGGATCCGCCCCACGATGCCCGCCCGCGAAATCACCATCATCAACAAGCTGGGCCTGCATGCCCGGGCGGCAGCCAAGTTCGTCGGCGTGGCAGGCCGCTTCCCCTGCCAGGTGCGGGTTGGCCGCGCGCCGGACAAGCTGGTGGACGGCAAGAGCATCATGGCGGTGATGATGCTGGCGGCCGGCAAAGGCACCCAGGTGCACCTGCACACCGAAGGCGAGCAGGACAACGACGCCATGGATGCGCTGGTCGAGCTGATCAACAACTTCTTCGACGAAGGCGAATAAAAGCCAGCACGATCCTTGTAGGCGCGGCCTTGCGCCGCGACAGGGCTGCAATGCAGTCCCAGAATTTGAGCAACAAGGCACAAGTTGCCGGGGCCGCTTTGCGGCCCTATCGCGACACAAGGCCGCTCCCACAGGGAACACGCAAACCTGATAATGAATCAGGACATCGCTGTATCCATCACCATCATCAGGCAGAAGCCAATACACAGCCCCAGGCTGGCCAGACGATGATGGCCGTTACTGCGCGATTCCGGGATGATCTCCTGGGTCACCACCAGCAGCATTGCCCCCGCCGCGCAGGCCAGGCCCAACGGCAGCAGCAGTTCGGCGATGTTCACCAGCCAGGCGCAGATCACCGCAGCCACCGGCTCGACCAGGCCTGACGCTGCGCCTATCAAGAAGGCTTTGAAGCGCGACATGCCCGCCCCGGCCAGCACCAGCGCAATGACCAGCCCCTCAGGCACATCCTGCAAGGCAATGCCCATGGCCAGGCTGTCGGCGTCGGCCATGCCACCACCGGCGGACACACCGATGGCCATGCCCTCGGGAATGTTGTGGGCGATGATGGCGATCACAAACAGCCAGATGCGCGCAGCAATCACCGGCTGGTTGTCGGTGCCGACCAGCGCTTCTGGTGAGGCGCCAGACACTTTTAGGTCAACCAGAAACAGGCAGAGCGCACCGAACAACAAGCCAAAGCTGATCAGGCCGCCCGCGCCCCAAGGGCTGAAACCGATGGACTGGGCCGCGCCCAGACCCGGAATGATCAGGGAAAACGCGGTGGCTGCCAGCATAACGCCAGCGCCGAAGCCCAGCAGCGTGTCGGCCAGCGCCACTGGCATGTTGCGAATGACCAGTACCGGTACCGCCCCCAACGCCGTCCCCAGTGCGCACAATGCGCCGCCCTCCAGGGCGCGCAACATCCGTGGTTCCAGGTCCAGCCAGGCAAGGCCACGCGCTACCAACAGCGCGGTGCCCGCCAGCAAAAGCAAAGTCCCAAGCGCCAGGCGAAACAGGCGCACACTGCTGACAGACATCACTTCAGAGCGCATACCGGTCCGACTCACTTCAGGGCTTCAACGTAGCGACGTTCCACTTCCGCCCAGTCAATGACGTTGTAGAAAGCGCCGATGTATTCCGGACGACGGTTCTGGTACTTCAGGTAGTAGGCATGCTCCCACACGTCCAGGCCGAGGATCGGCGTATTGCCGTGCATCAGCGGGCTGTCCTGGTTACCGCTGCTTTCCACCACCAGGGTTTTCTGCGGGGTCACGCTGAGCCAGGCCCAGCCGCTGCCGAAGCGGGTCAGCGCCGCTTTGGTGAAGGCATCCTTGAAGGCATCAAATCCGCCCAGTTGCGAGGAGATGGCTTGTACCAGCTGGCCCTGTGGCTCACCGCCGCCCTGCGGCGACATCACAGTCCAGAACAGGCTGTGGTTGGCGTGGCCGCCGCCATGGTTGGTGACCGCAGCGCGCAGGTTTTCTGGCAGCTGCTTGACCGCACCGACCAGTTTTTCCACCGGCCATTCGGCCCACTCAGTGCCTTCGATGGCGGCATTGAGGCCGTTGACGTAGGTCTGATGGTGCTTGCTGTGGTGGATCTCCATGGTCTGGGCGTCGATGTGCGGCTCCAGCGCATCGTAGGCGTAAGGCAAAGCAGGCAAGGTATGGGGCATGTCAGTGAATTCCGTAGGCATGGGTTCCAGGCGCCACGTCCGGCTGGGCAGCGAGTTCGCTGGCCCCGGCATTGTGGCGGTTGAGCAGGCGCTCGGTTCGCGGGTACTGGCCGTACTCGGCGATGAAATTCAGCAGTTCGGTGTAGGTTCGCCCACTGTGGCGCAGCGCTGCGTCACGCAGCGGCTGGGGCAATCGCGCCTCCTGACTGGCGTGCAGCAGCCGCTGGTGGGCGGCGCACAAGTAGTCGGCGCTCTCGTGCGGCTGATTCAGGCGCACGTGCAGGTCGGCCAGGTTGTGGTGGGCGATGACGAACACGGCCACCGCTTCGTCGACGTCATGCCAGCGCTCGAACAGCACCTGGGCCAGCGCCAGGGCTTGCAGGTAGTGTTCCCGGGCGTCGACCAGCTCGCCTTGTTCGAACAGGCGGTTGGCGGTTTCCGTGGTGCGTTTCCAGTGCTGCATGGGTTGTCTCCTGGGCGGTGACGCAGGGTCAGATACCGCCGGCGGTGAGTTTTTCCGGGTCCAGCAGCGCTTCAAGCTGGTCACGTGACAGGTCGGTGTGCTCCAGCGCCACATCGATGACCGGGCGACCCTGCTTGTAGGCGGTCTTGGCAATTTCGGCAGCCTTGAGGTAACCGATGATCGGGTTCAGCGCAGTGACCAGGATCGGGTTGCGCGCCAGGGCTTCCTTGAGCTTGGCCTCGTTGACCGTGAAGGTGGCGATGGCCTTGTCGGCCAGCAAACGGCTGACGTTGGCCATCAGCTCGATGCTCTCCAGCAAGTTGCGGGCGATCACCGGCAGCATCACGTTCAGCTCGAAGTTGCCGGACTGGCCAGCGACAGCGATGGTCGCGTCATTACCGATCACCTGGGCGGCAACCATGGCGGTGGCCTCCGGGATCACGGGGTTGACCTTGCCTGGCATGATCGAAGACCCCGGCTGCAAGCCTTGCAGCTCGATTTCGCCCAGGCCGGCCAGTGGGCCGGAGTTCATCCAGCGCAGGTCGTTGGCGATCTTCATCAGTGCCACGGCGGTGGTCTTCAGCTGGCCAGACAGCGCCACGGCGGTGTCCTGCGAGCCGATCAGGGCGAACAGGTTCTGCCCTGGGGTGAACTCGACCTGGGTCAGGCCGCTGAGCTGTCGGGCGAAACCGGCAGCGAACTGAGGGTGGGCGTTGATGCCCGTACCCACGGCGGTGCCGCCCTGGGCTAGCGCCTGCAGGCTGGGTAGGGTCGCTTCGATGTGCCCCTTCGCAGCGTTGATCTGTGCCGCCCAGCCATCCAGCACCTGGCTCATGCGCACCGGCATGGCGTCCATCAAGTGCGTACGGCCCGTTTTCACATACTGGTGCACTTGCGCCGACTTGGTCTCGATCACCTGTACCAAGTGGCTCAGGGCCGGCAGCAACTGTTCGTGCAAGGCCAGCGCAGCACTGACATGAATGGTGGTGGGGATGATGTCGTTGCTGCTCTGGCCACAGTTGACGTGGTCATTGGCGTTGACAGCGTCACCCAGCACGCGGCTTGCCAAGGTAGCAATCACCTCGTTGGCGTTCATGTTCGAGCTGGTGCCGGAGCCGGTCTGGAACACATCCACCGGGAAGTGCTGAATGAAGTCTTCCGCCAGCAGTTGCTCGACAGCCTTGACGATGGCCTGGCCCTGCGCTGCAGACAGTTGCTCCAGCTCCACGTTGGCCTTGGCGGCAGCAGCTTTGGCCAGCAACAAGGCACGAATGAACTGGGCCGGCATGCGCAGACCGCTGACCGGGAAGTTGTCGACCGCGCGCTGGGTCTGGGCACCGTACAGGGCCTGGGCCGGCACCTGCAGCTCACCCATGCTGTCACGCTCGATACGGGTATCACTCATCATCAAATCCTTGCATCAGTTCATCGGGAGAAATCGACGGCAGCAGACGGCAATTGGCCAACTGCAGGGCATAGGGCTGCCAGCGCTGGTTCTGTTCCTGGCGGTCGAGGTTGCGCATGTCCAGCAGCGGGCGCCAGGCCAGGTCCAGGCACAGGCAGCGCCAATGCCAGGGCAGCATGCGGTCGCAGGCGGTATCCAGCAGCAGGCGGAAAGAGGTCAGTGCCACCGTCCATGGCGAGGTCTCGGTGCAGCACACCAGATAGCGGCCTTCGGCAAGGTAATGCTCGATCAGGCGCGGCTCGTCGGGCTCGAGCGCACAGCGTATGCGCCGGCTGAGCCAGCGCCAGTTTTCCAGGTAGGGCAGTTCGCGGAGGACGGGTTTCATGAACATCATCGCCGGGGTACTGGATAATGATATTCATTATTAAGTGATAAACATAATCACTTCAAGAAAAAGGTGATGAAAAAAAACCCGGCGCAGGGGCCGGGTCTTCATTTATCTGAGCAGTACAGGTTGATGATCAGCTACCAGCAACAGTCATCCGTTCGATCAGAACCGAGCCTGTATGGATGTTGCTGCGGGTTTCCAGATCGCTGCCAATCGCAACAATCTGCTGGAACATATCCTTCATATTGCCGGCAATGGTCACTTCCTGCACAGCATGCTGAATCTCGCCATTTTCGACCCAGAAGCCGGCCGCACCACGGGAGTAATCCCCCGTCACCATATTCAGCCCATGCCCCATCAACTCAGTCACCAGCAGCCCGCGCCCCATACGGCGGATCAATGCGGCCTGGTCTTCCACACCGTGAGTGACAAACAGGTTATGCACGCCACCGGAGTTGGCCGTGCTAGGCAAGCCCAGCTTGCGCCCGGAATAGGTGCCCAGCAGGTACGACACCAGCTCGCCTTTGTCGACGAACGGCTTGGCATAGGTAGCCAGGCCATCACCGTCGAATGCCGCGCTACCCAGTGCCCGTGGGATATGGGGGCGCTCGTCAAGGGTAAGCCAGGAGGGGAACAGGCGTTGCCCAATGGTGCCTTCAAGGAACGACGACTTGCGGTAAAGGTTGCCGCCGGAAATGGCCGAGAGGAAACTGCCGAACAGGCCACCGGCCAGCTCGGCGGAGAACAGCACCGGTACCTCGCAGGTCGGTACCGGGCGTGCGCCCAAACGGCTGGCTGCGCGCTGGGCAGCGCGGGCGCCGATACTGCGCGGGTCGGCCAGCAGGTTGCCCTGGCGGTTCACGTCGTACCAGTAGTCACGCTGCATCTGCCCGTCGCCTTCAGCGATCATCACGCAGCTCAGGCTGTGCCGGGTCGAAGCATAACTGCCGATGAAGCCATGGCTGTTGCCATACACCCGGCAGCCCTGGTGGGTATTGAGTGTGGTGCCATCGGCGTTGAGAATGCGCGGGTCTTCATCGAACGCCGCAGCCTCGCAGGCCAGGGCCATTTCGATGGCCTTTTCAGGCTCCATGGCCCAGTCGTGATAGAGGTCCAGATCCGGGATTTCGCGGGCCATCAACGCCGCGTCGGCCAGGCCTGAGCATTCGTCCTCGGAGGTATGCTTGGCAATGGCCAACGCTGCGGAGACGGTCTCGCGGATCGCGTCCCGGCCACTGGCCGAGGTGCTGGCCGAGCCTTTGCGCTGGCCAACATAAAGGGTGATACCAAAGCCCTGGTCGCGGTTGAACTCGACCGTTTCGACCTCACGCTGGCGTACCGTGGTGGACAGGCCTTGCTCCAGCGACACCGCCACTTCGCAGGCGGTGGCCCCCTGGCGGCGCGCCTCGGCAATGATCTCCTCGACCTGCTCCTGCAATGCTGGCAGGTCTTTCGGACCTACGCTCTGGACTGCACTCATGGTTCTCTCCACTAAAATTCTGCGTACGGCTTGGGGTCATTCTACGACCGGGCCGGACAAGCGGCCCCCGACTGGTTATCATGGCGACGATTTCTAGCGGACTGCCACCATGGTTGATTCAAACGACGCCTACGACGGCGAAAAAAGCAAAACCCAGATCAAGCGCGAACTGCATGAGCTGGTTGAACTCGGCGAGCGCCTCACTACGCTCAAGGCCGACACTCTGGCGCGTCTGCCGTTGACCGACGAGCTACGCAAGGCCCTGGCCGAGGCTTCCAAGCACACCGCTCACGGTGCCCGCAAACGCCACATGTCGTTTGTCGGCAAGCTGATGCGCGTGCAGGACCTGGATGCCATCCACGCCTTGCTTGAGCAGATGGACAGCTCGACCCGCCAGTACAACGAGCGCTTCCACGGTCTGGAGCGCTGGCGCGACCGGCTCATCGACGGTAATGACGAAGACCTCGAGCGTTTCGTCAACGAATACCCCGAGACCGATCGCCAGCAACTACGCTCGCTGATCCGGCATGCCCAGCACGAAAAAGCGCGTAACAAGCCGCCTGCTGCTGCACGCAAGGTGTTCAAGTACATCCGCGACCTCGACGAGTTACAGCGCGGTTTGCGCTGAGCCCCTGGGGCCGCTGTGCGGCCCAATCGCGACACAAGGCCGCTCCCACAGTATTCGCGCAGCCATTCCTGCATGGCGCAGCCCCTGTGGGAGCGGCCTTGCGTCGCGAAAGGACCGCAAAGCGGTCCAAGATGGCCATCACGCCCCGGTACCGCCCACGGTAATCGCGTCCAGCTTCAAAGTCGGCTGCCCTACTCCTACGGGTACCGACTGCCCGTCCTTGCCGCACGTCCCTACCCCGCTGTCCAGCGCCAGGTCGTTACCGACCATCGACACCCGGCTCATCGCCTCCGGGCCATTGCCAATCAGGGTCGCACCCTTGACCGGCGCGGTAATCTTGCCGTCTTCGATCAGGTAGGCCTCACTGGTCGAGAACACGAACTTGCCACTGGTGATGTCCACCTGGCCACCGCCCAGGTTGGCGCAATAGATGCCCTTCTTCACCGACGCGATGATTTCCTGCGGGTCGCTTTCGCCTGCACGCATGTAGGTGTTGGTCATGCGGGGCATCGGCAGGTGCGCGTAGGATTCACGGCGACCGTTGCCGGTCAACGCCATGCCCATCAGGCGTGCGTTGAGCTTGTCCTGCATGTACCCCTTGAGCACACCGTTCTCGATCAGCGTGGTGCATTCGGTCGGAGTGCCTTCGTCATCCACGCTCAGTGAGCCACGGCGGCCTTCGAGCGTGCCATCGTCAACGATGGTGCACAGGCTCGATGCCACCTTCTCGCCAATGCGGCCGCTGAACGCCGAACTGCCTTTGCGGTTGAAGTCACCCTCCAGGCCATGGCCTACAGCCTCGTGCAGCAACACGCCCGACCAGCCCGAGCCCAGTACAACCGGCAAGGTGCCTGCAGGTGCCGGGATCGCCTCAAGGTTTACCAGCGCCTGGCGCAATGCCTCGCGGGCATAGCCCATTACCCGTTCTTCGGTGAAGAAACGGTAGTCGGTACGCCCGCCACCGCCCTGCCCGCCGCGCTCGCGACGGCCATTCTGTTCGACGATGACGCTGACGTTGAAGCGCACCAGCGGGCGCACGTCGGCAGCCAGGCTGCCATCGGCCGCAGCGATCAGGATGCGCTCCCAGACCCCGGCCATGCTCACGCTGACTTGCTGGATGCGCGGGTCCAGGGCGCGGGTGGCGACATCGACACGCTTGAGCAGCTCGACCTTTTCGGCACGGCTGAGTACATCCAGCGGGTTGTCTGCGGCATACAGGGCGGCCACTTCCTGACTGCGGAAAGCCTGGACCGTGCCATTCTGCCCGGCACGTGAAATCGAACGGGCGGCACGCGCCGCCGAGGTCAATGCCTCGTGGTTGATCGCATTGCTGTAGGCGAAGCCGGTCTTTTCACCGGACTGGGCACGTACGCCCACGCCCTGGTCCAGGTTGAAGCTGCCCTCTTTGACGATGCCGTCTTCCAGCGCCCAGGTTTCCGAGATCTGGCCCTGGAAATACAGGTCGGCGGCGTCGATGCCGGGGCCGGCCAACTCACCCAGTACGCTCTGCAGGCTGTCCAGGGTCAAGCCGCCTGGGGCCAGGAGCTGCTCACTGACGGTGGATAACATCTGGCTCATAGTCACTCCGAGGTGTGCGCAGGCCGCAACGCGCCCTGCGAGAAAAAGCGCCGGTGCGATACCACCGGCATGCGCGCCCGGATGGACGCTTGTTCTTCAATGTCGCGCTCGGCAAGCAGTACTGCTTCACCTTGCGCCTGTTCTGCGACGATGCGCCCCCAAGGGTCGACGATCGACGCATGGCCATGGGTTTCCCGAGGCCCTGGATGGGTGCCGCCCTGCGCCGCAGCCAGCAGGTAGCACTGGGTTTCGATTGCGCGGGCGCGTACCAGCACCTCCCAATGTGCCGCGCCTGTGACGGCAGTGAAGGCCGCTGGGGCAGTGATCAGTTCCGCGCCGGCCTCGCGCAGTGCGCTGTACAGCTCAGGAAAGCGCAAGTCGTAGCACACGCTAAGCCCCAGCCGCCCAACCGGCGTGTCAGCCACCACCACCTGGGCGCCATGGGCGTAGTCATCCGACTCACGGTACCGAACGCGATTGTCGGCAACGTCCACGTCGAACAGATGCAGCTTGTCATAGCGTGCCGCCACCTCGCCGTGTTCGTCGATCAGTAGCGAGCAGGCATGCGCCTTGGCCTGGGGCTGGCCGACCGGAGGCAAGGGCAAGGTACCGGCCACAATCCATAACTTGAGGTCGCGGGCGGTGCGTTTCAACCATGGCAGGATCGGCCCTTCGCCCAATGCTTCGGCGCGGCCGATGGCAGCGGCGTCCTTGCGGCCCATGGCGGCGAAGTTTTCCGGCAGTACCGCCAGCCGTGCGCCGCCAGATGCGGCCTGCTCCAACAGGGCACCGGCACGCTGCAGGTTAGCCAGCACATCATCCTGGCTGACCATCTGGATTACCGCTGCCTTCATGGGCACTCCTAGCGGGATTTCTCGAAAGGTTTCACAAATGTGATTCTAGGCTCTTTCCACGGCCCTTCGACACGGTAGTGCACGCTGGCAAAGCGCGACACGCGGTCACCGATCAAGCGGTCGACCAGGAACAGCGCACCGCCTACGGCCGGCGCGCCGATAATCAGTGCAGCCAGCGGCAGGTTGTTGGTCACCGGCAGGCTCACCTGCAGGTTGGCATCGACCCGGTCGCGCACCATGTCCAGGGTGCCCTCCAGCTCAAAGTTGCTCGACGGGCCAGTGACACTGATCGGCTCGCGGGTCACATAGACACCGTCACTGGCAACCAGCAGGCCTTTGACCCGGTCGTAGGCCAAGCCCTTTTCGAACAGGTCGGAGAAGTCCAGGCGCAGGCGCCGGCCAATGGAGTTGAAGTTGAGCAGGCCGAACACGCGCAGTGCCTGTGCACTGCCTTCGACTTCGACGAACTGGCCGGTGCGCAGCGCCGCGTCCATGCTGCCAGAGAAGCGCTTCAGGCCCACCGCAGCGGGCGAACCCGGCCAGCGACCGTCCACATCCAGGCGGAAGTCACGGCTGGTCACAGTCGGAGCGAAGCCCCAGGCCTTGAGCACATCGGCCAGGTTCTTGCCGTCCAGGCGCCCTTTGTACCAGCTGCTGGTGCGGCCCTGCTCACCCTCCCAGCCGCCACCGCCGTCGATGCGCAGCCCTTTGAAGTCGAGGTCGATATCGCTGGCGGTCACGCCCCGCGCTGTCGGTCTCAATTTGATCGCCGCGCTGCCGAACAGGTCGTCGCCGCGGTAAAGCTTGTCGATGCTCAAATCCAGCGCCGGTACCTTGCGCGGGTCGAACGAGGCCAACGGGTCCGGGCCCTCTTCGGCCTGAGCCTGGGCAGGGTCGGCAGCGGGCAGGCGCAGGGTCTGCATACGCACGACCATTGGCGCACCCTTGGCATCCGGCACGCGGGCGTTGCCAATCACTTCCTTGCTGTCCAGGCGCAGGTCCCAGGCCGGGCCGCCACGGGCCATCCGCACCACGGCCTGGTTCAGGTCCATGCCGAAGGCTTTCAGCTGGCCGATGCTCAGGTCGACACTTTGCAGGTTCTGTCGCGCGCTGCCACCTGGGTCGTCACCGGCAAGCCGGGCCGCCTGTTCTTGCCAAGGCGCCAGGTCCAGCGACTCCAGGCGCCCGCGTACCCGCAAACCCTGCCCAGTTGGGAGTTGGGCGTCACCAGTGCCCAACAGCAATTCACCACGCCCCTGCATGAGCTTGTCGGCCGGTGCGGCGTAGGCAAAGCGTGCAAGGTCGGTGTAAGCGGCATCGAACCGCCGCTCCTGGCCTTGCAGGCTCATGCTGAAACGGCTGTCGCGGGTGTCTGCTGCGGCTTTGCCGAAGGGCGCCGGCAGGTCGATGGCCAAGCCCTTCAGGTTCGAGTTGACGCTCAGTCGGTTGTCCCGGCTACCCAGGCTGAGTTGCAACTGGTAAGGCAGGTCACCGGACGCCGGCAAGGCCTGTTTGAACTGCAGCCAGTCGGTCAGTGCCTTGAGCGATACCTGGCCATTGGCTTCGATGCGCGTCTGCATCTGCCCCGGCTGGCCTTCGGCAGTAATTTGCGCCGTCACCGGCTTGCCGAACGCCTGCAGGCTGATGCCCTTGCCACTTAGGCCTTTGTCAAAATCGAAGCTGAAATCACCCTTCAAGCGGCTCAACTCCAGGCTGGGCGGGGCAACTTTCAGGCGCGCATCGCTGGTGGCGAAATCCACCTGCACTTTCGGCCGTTCCCCATGAGCCAGCGGGATGTCGAGCTTGACCTTGCCCTTCAACGGCCCCTCGCCCTCCCAGCCGGCGAAGATCTCGCCCGTGCCGATCGGCGCTTCCTTGAGTATTTTCAGGCCATCGCCCAGGCTGCCGTCGAAGTCGCCATCCAGGTACAGGCGGCTGTGCTGCTCACCCTCGACATGCGGGATATCAACGCTGACATCGCTCACCCTGGTGTCGAGCAACAGGCCACGCTGGGCCTTGATGCGCACACCGCTGTCCTCGATGAACACATCGCCATCTACGTGCTGCACCTGCGGCCAGCCAGGCTGGAAGTCCAGGGCCGCGTCCCGCACCTTGAAAAACAGGCTGATGCTGCGAGCCTCCGGTGCGGCGCCATGATTCAGCGAGCCCTGGTACTGGAAGTAACCCTCATCCACCGTGCCTTTGACGATGGCGCTGCGCAGCCATTCGTCGAGGGCCGGGCTGAGCACCTCGGGCAGGTACTTGGCGGTGTAGCGGCCATCGCCCTCGGTGAGGCCGACACGCAGGTCCATGTAGTCCTCGCGGCCTTCCTCGAACAACAGGCGGATAAGGAAGTCACCCGCAATCTTGCCCTCCTCGCCCAACACCTTGAGGTAAGGCGCAACCAGGGTGAAGCCTTCCTTGTCCAGCGCCCAGGTCAGGCGCGCATTGGCTTTCTGGTAGTGCCAGGGTTTGGCGAAGATCGGGTACAGGTGCAGCATGAACGCATCGGTATCCAGGCGCAGTTCACCATGCCCCAGGTCGCCGCTGATGCTGCCGCTGACGTTACCGGCAGCCGGGGCACCGTGATAGGCATCGAAGCCGACCTTCTCCAGGTTGGCGTCGAATTGCAGGCGCTGGTCACCCTCGGCCTTGGGCCGGGCCTCCAGCCGTACATTGCGCAACGCGCCGGTTACTTTCAGGCCATCGACTACTGCCATGACATTGTCAGGCAGCGGTGCCAGGGCTTCGATCAGCGGGGTAAGGGGCGTAAGGTGCAGCCGGTCGGCCTGCAGCTTCCAGCTTTCATCGGCAGCGCTCTGGCCGGGGCGCTGCTGCAACTGCAGGTGCGACTCCCAGCGGGTCTTGCCGATGTCCATGGCCAGGGAGTCGACCACTACATCAAAGCCTTGGGCCTGGCGCTGGAACCAGGCGCCCAGAGCCAGATTGTTCAGTGTCGCGGCCTTGCGCCCGGCGTAACCGCCCTGCAGCTCGGGTGCGTTGAGCCGCACCACTGCCTGCTGCAATTGCCCTTCGCGCCAGTCGACCCACAACTCGCCGCCTGCTCGCAGCGCCTCGGCATGCCACTGGCCCAACAGGCGTGGGGGCAACCATCGCGCCCAGTCACTCTGCGGCAGGCTCAGGTAGGCATCTAGCTGGGCATCACGCCAGGCCTTTGCCGACGCACGGCTACGCAGGTTCAGCGCAAGGGGCTGGCCATCGGGCAGGGTTGCACTCAAGTCCAGGGCCTGGCGCGAAGCCCCCGCCTGTAGGCCGGCGCTCACATACGTCAGGGTGAGCGGGTCACGCTGCCACGGGTGCAAGGTGACCTGGCTGTCGAACACATCAATGCGGCCCAGCTGGCGCAGGCGCTCCAGCAGTTCGCCGGGGTCAAGCGGCGCATCGTCCTTCTTCGGCAGGCCTTCCAGGTCCCAGGCCCCCTGCTCGTTCTCACGCAGGATCAGTTGCAGACCACCCAGCTGTATACGCGCCAGGCGCACTTCGCGGGCACTGAGGCTGGCCCAGACATCGGGCACAACCTTGACGTCGTCCAGGCGCAGCGCCGTCGCGCCTTCACCCAGTTGCAGGTCACGTACCCGCAGCACCGGTGCCAGGCCGCTCCAGCGCCCCTCAAGGGCACCGACATGCACCGGCAGGCCCAGCGCCTGCTCGGCTTTGCGTTCCACATCGGCACGGTATTCGGCCACCAGCGGTACCAGCTCGCGGCCGAGGCTGACATACAACGCCACCAATACCGCCAGCAGGGCGCAAAAGCCCAGCCCCCAGCGGGTCAAGGCGACAAGAACGCGGGTCAGACGTCCCATGGCCATGGCCCTCCAAGTCGTTTATCCATGATGGCCGGTAGTGGCGGTTTTGCCAGCCCGACCATCCAGTGGCGCGTTCGAGAAGACCTCAGAGCAGCACCACGTCGTATTGTTCCTGCGAATACATCGACTCGACCTGGAAGCGAATGGTTCGACCGATAAAGGCCTCCAGCTCTGCCACGTTGCCCGATTCTTCATCCAGCAGGCGGTCGACCACCTTCTGGTTGGCCAGCACACGGTAGCCCTCGGCCTGATAGGCACGTGCCTCGCGCAGGATCTCGCGGAAGATTTCGTAGCAGATGGTCTCGGGGGTTTTCAGCTTGCCGCGGCCCTGACAGGCCAGGCACGGCTCGCACAGCACCTGCTCCAGGCTTTCACGGGTGCGCTTGCGGGTCATCTGCACCAGGCCCAGCTCGGTGATGCCGATGATGTTGGTCTTGGCGTGATCCCGTTCCAGCTGTTTTTCCAGTGTGCGCAGCACCTGGCGCTGGTGCTCTTCATCTTCCATGTCGATGAAGTCGATGATGATGATGCCGCCGATATTGCGCAGGCGCAGTTGCCGGGCGATGGCGGTGGCAGCCTCCAGGTTGGTCTTGAAGATGGTCTCTTCAAGGTTGCGATGGCCGACGAATGCACCGGTGTTCACATCAATGGTGGTCATCGCTTCGGCCGGGTCGACCACCAGGTAGCCACCGGACTTGAGCGGCACCTTGCGCTCGAGAGCGCGCTGGATTTCGTCTTCGACACCGTACAGGTCAAAGATTGGCCGTTCGCCTGGGTAGTGTTCGAGGCGGTCAGCGATTTCCGGCATCAGTTCACCGACGAACTGCGTGGTCTTCTGGAAGGTTTCACGCGAGTCGATGCGGATCTTCTCGATCTTCGGGTTGACCAGGTCACGCAGGGTACGCAGGGCCAGGCCCAGGTCCTCGTAGATGACCATCGGCGCGCCGCAGGTCTTGATCTGGGCGCCAATCTGCTCCCACAGGCGGCGCAGGTAGCGGATGTCCTGCAAGATCTCTTCGGCACGAGCGCCTTCGGCGGCGGTGCGCAGGATGAAACCACCGGCATCCTTGATGTTTTCGCTTTCCATGCAGTTGCTGACCACCTGCTTGAGGCGGTCTCGCTCGGCTTCGTCTTCGATCTTCAGCGAAATGCCGACATGGCTGCTGCGCGGCATGTACACCAGGTAGCGCGAAGGGATCGACAGCTGGGTGGTCAGGCGTGCGCCCTTGGTGCCAATCGGGTCCTTGGTCACCTGCACCACAAGGGACTGGCCTTCGTGCACCAGCGCCGTGATGGTCTCGACCGCCGAGCCTTCACGCTGGGAAATTTCCGACGCATGGATGAACGCGGCGCGCTCCAGGCCGATGTCGACGAAGGCCGCCTGCATGCCTGGCAGCACACGCACCACCTTGCCCTTGTAGATATTGCCGACGATGCCACGGCGCTGGGTGCGCTCGACGTGCACTTCCTGCAGTACCCCGTTTTCCACCACCGCCACGCGTGACTCCATCGGGGTGATGTTGATCAGGATCTCTTCACTCATGGCCGGCTCTCGTCAAAGGTCTTTTGTAATGATGGATGGCGTATGCCGTGCTGGCTACTGCGGGTTTGTTACCTCTGGCGTATGCACGGGCGATTGCCAACAGGCGATACCAAACGTGCCAAGCAACTCGGCCGTCTCACTGAGGGGCAGGCCTACCACGGCCGAATAACTGCCGGACAGACCGGTGACGAACACTGCGCCCAGGCCCTGGATGGCGTAGCCACCGGCCTTGTCCACAGGCTCGCCGCTGGCCCAGTAGCGTTGTGCTTCATCGGCGCTGATCGCCCGGAAGCGCACCTTGCTGGTGACGCACAGGCTTTGCGTATGCAGCCCGTCGCTGAGGGCAACCGCAGTCAATACCTGGTGCTCGCGGCCCGACAGGTCAGCCAGCATGGCCATGGCATCTTCGCGGTTTTCCGGTTTGCCCAGAATACGACCATCGAGCACCACGGCAGTGTCCGCCCCCAGCACCACAGCCGGGCCCTCGACACGGGCCAGACCAGCCGCAGCCTTGGCCCGAGCCAGGCGCTCAACGTAGGCCGGGGCGCTTTCGTCAGGCAGCGGGGACTCATCGATGGGTGCACTGACAACGGTGAAAGGCACACCGATCTGGGTCAGCAGTTCACGACGGCGGGGCGAGCCAGAGGCCAGGTATAACGGGTTCATGCAGACATCTCCCTGTCAGTTGCGGCGTCGCCGTCAGTTGATATGCAAGCGTCGGCGCAGGTCGCGCAGGGCGAAACTGATCCATGGCCAGAGCAAGGCACTGATGACCGCCGACCAGACCAGCGCCAGGGTAGGCAGCCGGTTGCCGGTCAGGGCGCTGAGCCATAGCTGGATGAGCTGGGCGATGCCGAAAATGACCAGGATCACCAGGCTCTGCTGCCACATGGGGAACATGCGCAAGCGCTGCTGCAGGGATAACACCAGGAAGGTAATGAGGGTGAGGATCAACGCGTTCTGGCCCAGAAGGGTGCCGTACAACACGTCCTCGGCCAGACCCAGCACGAACGCCGTGGTCATGCCGACCTTGCCCGGCACCGCCAGGGTCCAGAACGACACCAGCAAAGCCAGCCACATGGGCCGGAACACTTCCATGAACTGCGGCATGGGCGAGACGCTGAGCAGCAGGCCGATGGCGAAAGTCAGCCAGATGACCCAGCCGTTGTTGCGGCGCGAAGCAGCCATCATTGTCTCCGGGTGTGAGCGGGTGCGGCAGGCGCTGCGGCAGGCGTGGCAGGGTTAGCCGCCGGGGCTGCAGGCTGTGCGGCCGGGGCTGTCGGCGCTGCGGGTGTGGCTGGGGTTACAGGCGTGGTGCTGGCAGGTGTGCCCTGCTCGCCCGTACCCGCCGGTTGACCGGGGACCGAGGTGCCCTTGCGGTCAGCCTCTTCCTGGGCGATGGCCGCATCAGTGGCGCGCTGCTCCGGGGTACGCCGGTCGCTGAACACCAGCAGCATGTAACGGCTGCGATTGAGCGCGGCGGTGGGAATGGCGCGTACGATGGCGAACGGCTGCCCGGAATCGTGGATCACCTCGTTGACCGTCGCCACCGGGTAGCCAGCCGGGAAGCGCTGGCCCATGCCGGAGCTGACCAGCAGGTCGCCTTCCTTGACGTCGGCGGTATCGGCCACGTGACGCAGTTCAAGGCGCTCCGGGTTGCCGGTGCCACTGGCAATGGCGCGCAGGCCGTTGCGGTTGACCTGCACCGGAATGCTATGGGTGGTATCGGTCAGCAACAGTACCCGTGAGGTGTAGGGCATCAGCTCGACCACCTGGCCCATCAGACCGCGCGCATCGAGCACCGGCTGACCAAGGAACACACCATCACGCTCGCCCTTGTTGATCAGGATGCGGTGGGTGAACGGGTTGGGGTCGACACCGATCAGCTCGGCCACTTCGACCTTTTCGTTGACCAGCGCCGAAGAGTTCAGCAACTCGCGCAGACGCACGTTCTGCTCGGTCAGGGCTGCCAGTTTCTGCAGACGCCCCTGCAGCAGCAGGGCTTCGGTCTTGAGCTTTTCGTTTTCGGCGATCAGTTCAGTGCGGCTGCCGAACTGGCCGGCCACGCCTTGCCACGCACGTTGCGGCAGGTCGGTGATCCAGTACGACTCCATCAGCACCATGCCCATCTGGCTGCGCACGGGCTTGAGCACGTCAAAGCGCGCGTCGACAACCATCAACGCGACCGACATCACCACCAGAACGAGCAGGCGAACGCCCAGCGAAGGGCCCTTGGAGAAAAGTGGTTTAATGGGCCGTTCCTCGTGGACGACTCAGGAGGTCATTGGACATGGAACAACGCACCAGCCTGGTTGCGGGTTGACGGATACGGCGCCCTTGACGGGCGCCAGCCCAGCACATACAGGTAGCACTGTGCGTGCTACCTGTAAACCGGGCGCTCGTGAACAGCGAGTGGGATCACTCGCTGGAGAGCAGGTCCATCGCGTGCTTGTCCATCATCTCCAGGGCGCGACCGCCGCCACGGGCGACACAGGTCAGCGGGTCCTCGGCGACGATCACCGGCAGGCCGGTTTCCTGGGCCAGCAGCTTGTCGAGGTCACGCAGCAGCGCGCCACCACCGGTCAGCACCAGGCCACGCTCGGCGATGTCCGAAGCCAGCTCGGGCGGCGATTGCTCCAGGGCGCTCTTCACGGCCTGGACGATGGTCGCCAGCGATTCCTGCAGCGCTTCGAGCACTTCGTTGGAGTTCAGGGTGAAGGCACGCGGTACGCCTTCGGCCAGGTTGCGGCCACGCACATCGACTTCGCGCACTTCGCCGCCCGGGTAAGCGGTACCGATTTCCTGCTTGATGCGCTCGGCGGTGGACTCGCCGATCAGGCTGCCGTAGTTGCGGCGCACGTAGGTGACGATGGCTTCATCGAAGCGGTCGCCGCCAACACGTACGGATTCGGCATAGACCACGCCGTTCAGGGAAATCAGTGCGATTTCAGTGGTACCACCACCGATATCGACGACCATCGAACCGCGAGCCTCTTCAACCGGCAAGCCAGCACCGATGGCAGCTGCCATTGGCTCTTCGATCAGGAACACTTCACGGGCACCGGCACCCAGGGCCGACTCGCGAATGGCGCGGCGCTCTACCTGGGTCGACTTGCACGGCACGCAGATCAGCACGCGCGGGCTTGGCTGCAGGAAGCTGTTCTCGTGAACCTTGTTGATAAAATATTGCAACATTTTTTCGCAAACGCTGAAGTCGGCGATAACGCCGTCCTTCATCGGACGAATGGCAGCAATGTTGCCAGGCGTACGGCCCAGCATGCGTTTGGCTTCGGTACCGACGGCGACGACGCTTTTCTGATTGCCATGGGTACGGATGGCAACAACCGAGGGCTCATTCAGGACGATACCGCGCTCACGCACGTAAATAAGGGTGTTGGCAGTACCCAGGTCGATGGAGAGATCGCTGGAAAACATGCCACGCAGTTTCTTGAACATGGGAAAGTGACCCTGGGGAAAGCGTGGGTAAAAAAGTGCGGCAAACTCTAACAATGGCAGGGATTTTGGGCAAGGAGCCAATATGTTAAATTGGCTGTTTTTCCGAGCATGCCAGCCGATGATCGCGGCCGTTGGACCGCCAGAAAGCTGACATGTTCCTCATCGCGGACCCAAATTCCGTTCTTTGTTTCCCTTGGAGATCTTCATGGCGCTTGAACGCTGCGACGTGGAAAAGATCGCCCATCTGGCCCGTCTGGGGCTGAATGATGGCGAACTGCCACGCATTACCGATGCCCTGAACAGCATCCTCGGGCTGGTCGACCAGATGCAAGCGGTCGATACCACTGGCATCGAGCCCCTGGCCCACCCGCTGGAGGCCAGCCAGCGCCTGCGCCCCGACCAGGTCACCGAAAGCAACCAGCGCGACGCCTACCAGGCTATCGCGCCGTCGACCGAAAGCGGTCTGTACCTGGTTCCCAAAGTCATCGAGTAAGGGATAGAGCCTGCCATGCATCAATTGACCCTGGCCGAGATCGCCCGCGGACTCGCCGACAAGTCGTTTTCCTCCGAAGAGCTGACCGGCGCCCTGTTGGCGCGCATCAAGCAACTCGACCCGCAAATCAACAGCTTCATCAGCGTCACCGAAGACCTGGCCCTGGGCCAGGCGCGTGCCGCCGACGCCCGTCGCGCCGCAGGCGAAACCGGCGCGCTGCTGGGTGCCCCCATCGCCCACAAGGACCTGTTCTGCACCAACGGCGTACGCACCAGTTGCGGCTCGAAGATGCTCGACAACTTCAAGGCGCCGTACGACGCCACCGTGGTCGCCAAGCTGGCTGAAGCCGGCATGGTCACCCTGGGCAAGACCAACATGGACGAGTTCGCCATGGGTTCGGCCAACGAATCCAGCCACTACGGCGCGGTGAAGAACCCGTGGAACCTCGAACACGTCCCAGGCGGTTCGTCGGGCGGTTCGGCCGCTGCCGTGGCCGCGCGCCTGCTGCCGGCCACCACTGGCACCGACACCGGCGGTTCGATCCGCCAGCCGGCGGCACTGACCAACCTCACCGGCCTCAAACCGACGTACGGTCGTGTTTCGCGCTGGGGCATGATCGCCTACGCCTCCAGCCTCGACCAGGGCGGCCCGCTGGCCCGCACTGCCGAGGACTGCGCCCTGCTGCTGCAAGGCATGGCCGGTTTCGACGCCAAGGATTCCACCAGCATCGAAGAGCCGGTGCCGGACTACAGCGCCAACCTCAATGGTTCGCTGCAGGGCCTGCGGATCGGCCTGCCGAAAGAGTACTTCGGTGCAGGCCTCGACCCGCGTATCGCCGACCTGGTTCAGGCCAGTGTCAAAGAGCTGGAAAAGCTCGGCGCAGTGGTCAAGGAAATCAGCCTGCCGAACATGCAGCACGCCATCCCGGCCTACTACGTGATCGCCCCGGCTGAAGCCTCTTCCAACCTGTCGCGCTTCGACGGCGTGCGCTTCGGCTACCGCTGCGAGGACCCGAAAGACCTCACCGACCTGTACAAGCGTTCCCGTGGCGAAGGCTTCGGCGTTGAAGTGCAGCGCCGGATCATGGTCGGCACCTACGCCCTGTCGGCCGGCTACTACGACGCGTACTACGTGAAGGCGCAGCAGATCCGCCGCCTGATCAAGAACGACTTCATGGCCGCCTTCAACGATGTCGACCTGATCCTCGGCCCTACCACGCCGAACCCGGCCTGGAAGCTTGGCGCCAAGAGCAGCGACCCGGTCGCCGCCTACCTGGAAGACGTCTACACCATCACCGCCAACCTGGCGGGCCTGCCGGGCCTGTCGATGCCGGCCGGCTTCGTCGACGGCCTGCCGGTCGGTGTGCAGCTGCTGGCACCGTACTTCCAGGAAGGCCGCCTGCTCAACGTCGCGCACCGCTACCAGCAAGTGACCGACTGGCACACCCGTGCCCCCAACGGCTTCTGAGGAGTTCACACATGCAATGGGAAGTTGTGATCGGGCTGGAAATCCACACCCAGCTCGCCACCCAGTCGAAGATCTTCTCCGGCAGCGCCACCACCTTCGGTTCCGAGCCGAACACCCAGGCCAGCCTGGTTGACCTGGGGATGCCCGGCGTACTGCCGGTGCTGAACCAGGAAGCCGTGCGCATGGCATGCATGTTCGGCCTGGCCATCGATGCCGAAATCGGCAAGCGCAACGTGTTCGCGCGCAAGAACTACTTCTACCCGGACCTGCCCAAGGGCTACCAGATCAGCCAGATGGACCTGCCGATCGTCGGCAAGGGCCACCTGGATATCGCCCTGGAAGACGGCACCATCAAGCGCATCGGGGTAACCCGCGCGCACCTGGAAGAAGACGCAGGCAAAAGCCTGCACGAAGACTTCAGCGGCTCCACCGGCATCGACCTCAACCGTGCCGGTACCCCGCTGCTGGAAATCGTCTCCGAGCCTGACATGCGCAGTGCCAAGGAAGCCGTGGCTTACGTCAAGGCGATCCACGCGCTGGTGCGCTACCTGGGCATCTGCGACGGCAACATGGCCGAAGGCTCGCTACGCTGCGACTGCAACGTGTCGATTCGCCCGAAAGGCCAGGTCGAGTTCGGCACCCGCTGCGAGATCAAGAACGTCAACTCGTTCCGCTTCATCGAGCGCGCGATCAACAGCGAAATCCAGCGCCAGATCGACCTGATCGAAGACGGCGGCAAGGTCGTGCAGGAAACCCGCCTGTACGACCCGAACAAAGACGAAACCCGCTCCATGCGCAGCAAGGAAGAAGCCAACGACTACCGTTACTTCCCCGACCCGGACCTGCTGCCGGTGGTGATCGAGGACAGCTTCCTCGAAACCATCCGCGCCGGCCTGCCGGAGCTGCCGCCGCAGAAGGTCGAACGCTTCCAGAGCCAGTACGGCCTGTCGGCCTACGACGCCAACGTGTTGGCATCCAGCCGCGAACAGGCGGACTACTTCGAGGAAGTGGTGAAAATCGGTGGCGACGCCAAGCTGGCGGCCAACTGGGTCATGGTCGAGCTGGGCAGCCTGCTTAACAAGCTGGGCATCGAGATCGACCAGGCACCGGTCAGCGCCGCGCACCTGGGTGGCATGCTGCTGCGCATCCGCGACAACACCATCAGCGGCAAGATCGCCAAGACCGTGTTCGAGGCCATGGCCGCCGGCGAAGGCGATGCCGACAGCATCATCGAAAGCAAAGGCCTGAAGCAGGTTACCGACACCGGTGCGATCGACAAGATGCTCGACGAAATGCTGGCGGCCAACGCCGAGCAGGTCGAACAGTACCGCGCCGCCGACGAGGCCAAGCGTGGCAAGATGTTCGGCTTCTTTGTCGGCCAGGCGATGAAAGCTTCCAAAGGCAAGGCCAACCCGGGGCAGGTGAACCAATTGCTCAAGGCCAAGCTCGAAGGCTGACCTGAATATGCTGCGAGGGCTCTGCCCTCGTTCGCGGGCTTGCCCGCTCCCACAGTACTGCACCGCTCTCACAGGCGGTGATATGCCTGTGGGAGCGGGCAAGCCCGCGAATGGCCGCACTGGAGCGCATCTCACTTGCTGAAAAGATCCCTGGGTACTCTCGCCCTCTTCTCCCTGCTGGCCGGCTGCGCCAGCCACGACATCGACCCGCGCGGTTACGACCAGACGGGCACCGCTTCCTATTACGGCTCGCGCCACCACGGTAAACGCACCGCCAGCGGCGAACCGTTCAACCAGCACGGCCTTACCGCCGCCCATCGCAGCCTGCCGTTCGGCACTCGCGTACTGGTCACCAACACGGCCAACCAGCGCAGTGTGGTGGTGCGCATCAACGACCGTGGCCCGCACACACGCGGCCGCCTGATCGACCTGTCTCGCGCCGCAGCAGAAAAAATCGGCATGCTCCGTAGCGGAACAGCGCGCGTGCGAGTACAAGGGCTTAGCGACTGACGCGACAGGAGTCCGACCATTTTCGACCTGGCCACCCTTCACACCTTCAGCCTGCTGCAATTGGGCGTTGCCCTGCTGCTGCTGGTCGGCGGCGCCGAATTGCTGGTGCGCGCAGCGCTGCGCCTGGCACAACGCCTTCATGTTCGCCCGTTGATCATCGGCCTGAGCCTGGTGGCTTTCGGCAGTACCGCGCCACAACTCACCGTCAGCCTGCAGGCCGCCTACCAGGGCGCGCCGGATGTGGCGGTCGGCAGCGTGATCGGCAGCAACATATTCAACGTACTGGTCATTCTCGGCCTGGCCGCGCTGATCATCCCCTTGCGCGTATCGCGCCAGCTGGTGCGCCTGGACATTCCGCTGATGATCGTCGCCAGCGGCCTGGTCTATGCCCTGTGCGCCAACGGTTACCTGGGCCGGGTTGAAGGGGGGCTGCTGCTGCTTGGCCTGGTCGGCTACCTGGTAATGCTCTGGCACCAGTCGCGCCACTACGCACGCACCTACCCCGCGCCGGACACGGCCAAATCCAGCGCCAGGCGCTTCTGGTCAGGCACGCTGCTGCTGGTGTTGGCCGGCCTTGCCCTGCTGAGCCTGGCGGGGCACCTGCTGCTGGAGGCCGCCGTGGAGGTTGCCACCGACCTGGGGCTGTCCGAGCGCATCATCGGCCTGACCGTCGTCGCCATCTGCACATCCCTGCCAGAGCTCGCCGCCGCATTGATCGCTGCCCTGCGCGGTGAACGGGAAATTGCCGTGGGCACGGTCATTGGCAGCAACCTGTTCAACCTGCTGGCCGTGCTGGGCCTGACCGCGCTGATCACCCCTGAGCCGCTGTCGATCTCGCCCAACGCCCTGGCGTTCGACCTGCCAGTAATGCTCGGGGTTGCCGTGCTGAGCCTGCCGGTGTTCTATTCCGGTTACCGGATCACCCGCGCCGAAGGCCTGGTGTTCCTCTGCCTGTACCTGGCGTACGGGCTGCACGTGGCGGCATTCACAATGGGCATGCCGCTGGCCGGGCGCCTGGAGCGGTTGATGCTGTTCTATGTGCTGCCTGTGCTCGCCGTGGTGCTGCTGTATACCACCGTGCGCGCCTGGCGCCGGCAGCATTGATCGGGCCATGTCATCTGGCGCATGCCTTAAGCCTTGTGTCGCCCTTTAGATCGAGCGCCGCGCGGGCGGCGCTCGATCTCACAGGCGATACAAATCTAACGGCGAACCTGCCGAGCCTTCTTCAGCTTGAAGGCCACCCACAGCACGGCTATCCATGCCGGGATCAGCATCACCGAGATGCGAATCGGCGGGGTCAGGTACATCACCACCAGAATCAGCACAATGAACGCCAGGCACAGGTAGTTGGTCAGCGGGTGCCCCAGGCTCTTGTAGAACGGGGTAATCCCGGCCGCCAGCTTGGCTTTGCGGAACTTCAGGTGGGTAATGCTGATGCTCGCCCAGTTGATCACCAGCGCCGACACCGCCAGGGCCATCAGCAAGCCAAAGGCCTCACCCGGCATCAGGTAGTTGATCACCACGCACAGCCCGGTAGCGAAGGCCGACACGCCCAGCGCAGTCAGCGGCACACCGCTGCGGCTGACTTTCAGCAACTGGCGCGGTGCATCGCCCTGACTGGCCAGACCAAACAGCATGCGGCTGTTGGCGTATACGCAGCTGTTGTAGACCGACAGCGCGGCCGTCAGCACCACGATATTGAGAATGGTGGCCACCAGGTCGCTGTCCAGTTCGTGGAAGATCATCACGAACGGGCTACCGCCCTGCACCACCTTCTGCCACGGGTACAGCGACAGCAGCACCGCCAGGGCACCGATGTAGAAGATCAGGATGCGATACACCACTTGGTTGGTGGCCTTGGGGATGCTTTCGCGCGGGTTGTCGGCCTCGGCAGCGGTGATACCCACCAGCTCCAGGCCACCGAACGAGAACATGATCACCGCCAGCGCCATCACCAGGCCGCTGACACCGTTAGGGAAGAAGCCGCCGTATTGCCACAGGTTGGCCACGCTGGCATCCGGGCCGCCATGGCCACTGCTCAGCAACCACGCGCCGAAGCCGATCATGCTGACGATGGCCACTACCTTGATCAGGGCGAACCAGAATTCCATTTCGCCGTAGACCTTCACCTGGGTCAGGTTGATCAGGTTGATCACCACGAAGAAGATCGCCGCCGTGGCCCAGGTGGGGAAATCAGGCCACCAGTACTGCACGTAGATACCCACAGCCGTCAACTCGGCCATGCCCACCAGCACATACACCACCCAATAGTTCCATCCCGACACGAAGCCTGCAAACTCGCTCCAGTACTGGTGGGCAAAGTGGCTGAAGCTACCGGCTACCGGCTCTTCCACCACCATTTCGCCCAACTGGCGCATGATCAGGAAGGCCATCAGGCCCGCGATGGCATACCCCAGCAACACGGAGGGGCCGGCCAGCTGAATGGTCTGGGCGATGCCCAGGAACAAGCCGGTACCGATGGCCCCGCCCAGCGCGATCAGCTGGATATGGCGATTCTTCAGCCCGCGCTGTAGCTCGGGCGTGCTCTGGTCTTGCATGAAGTGTCCTTTAGCTCAGTGAGGCTGTGTCTTTTGTGTTGTTTGCAGTCAAGGATCTAGATCCATCCGCCCCACTGCAAGATGAAAATGCCGATATTGGTGGTGATTGCCGCCATTAGCGTAGTAATGACGATGATCGACGCAGCCAGCTCATGGTTGCCGTTGGCTGCTCGCGCCATGACGTAACTGGCTGCTGCGGTAGGGCTGCCGATGTACAGGAACAGGATGCCCAGTTCGGCCCCGCGAAAGCCACACAGCCAGGCGCCGAGGGTGCCGGCCAGCGGTAGCCAGACCATCTTCACCAGGCTGGCGTCGATGGCCAGCCTGCCGCTGTCGCGCAATGCCGTCAGCGACAGGGTGCCGCCAATACACATCAAGGCCAACGGCAGGGTCATCTGCGCCAGGTAATCCCCCGAAGTCAGCAGCCAGTTGGGTAGCGGCACCTGGCCGTAAGCCATGGGTGTCGCGACCAGCACACTGATGATCAGCGGGTTGCTGAAGATGCTCTTGCAGATGCTCCACGGGTCGGACTTCAGGTCCGGGCTGTACACCGCCAGCACTACGGCCGACAGCGAGTTGTACATGAGGATGACCAGGCCGGCGAGCACCGCCCCCAGCGAAATACCGTAGTCGCCGTACAGGCTGGCAGCCAGGGCCAGGCCGATCACGCCGTTGTTGCCACGGAACGCGCCCTGGGTATAGATGCCCCGGTCGGCCAGCGGGCTGCGCCAGATGGCCATGCCCCAGGCGACGGCGAAGCCAACCAGGGTGGCGGCGATGAAGTAGAGGATGACGCCAGGCTTTACCGCTGCTGCCAGGTCGGCGTGGTAGATACCGAGGAACAGCAGCGCCGGCATGCAGACGTTGAACACCAACTGCGAGGCGACACGGTTGAAATTGTCGTCGATCAGGTGGATGCGCTTGAGCAGCACGCCCATGAACAGCATGGCGAAGACAGGTGCCGTGATGTTCAGCGTCTGGATGAGAAGGGCGAGCATGCGCAAGCGATCCTGGAGAGGGTTGCCGTTAGGTGGCTAATGATACGCCAACGGCCGCTAGTTGCGGGGATCAGGTGCGATAAAGAGACGTTTCCGACAGTGCTGCCCTATCGCCGGCAAGCCAGCTCCCACAGGTATTGCATCTATACCGGAACCTGCGGGGTGCCTGTGGGAGCTGGCTTGCCGGCGATGAGGCCGGTACAGGCGAAAGGGATCAGCGCCGGACCGGGCGCTTCTGCAGCTTGCGCTGCAAGGTCCGCCGGTGCATGCCCAGCGCCCGTGCGGTGGCCGAAATGTTGCCCTCGTGCTCGTTCAGCACGCGCTGGATGTGTTCCCACTGCAGGCGGTCGACCGACATGGGGTTTTCCGGCACAAGGGTATCCAGGTCGGTGTGCTCCGACAGCAGCGCTGCCAGCACATCATCGGCGTCGGCCGGCTTGCACAGGTAGTTGCAGGCGCCGCGCTTGACCGCTTCCACCGCAGTGGCAATGCTCGAGTAGCCGGTCAGGATCACCACGCGCATTTCCGGGTCCAGCTCCAGCAGCTTGGGCAGCAGCACGAGGCCGGAATCACCGTCCATCTTCAGGTCCAGCGTGGCGTAGTCCGGCAAGTCCTGCTGCGCCAGGATCAGCCCTTCTTCGGCAGAACTGGCGGTGCTCACGCGGAAACCGCGACGGCTCATTGCCCGAGCCATGACCCGGGTGAAGGTGGCATCGTCATCCACCAACAGCAGGTGCGGCAGCTCTTCGCTTTCGACCTGGTTTTCTTCGCTCATCATTCATCTCCTCGCTTGCCATAGGGCAGGCGCAATTCGGTCAGGGTGCCACCCTGTTCATGACTATAGAGTTTTACCGAACCGCCCGCACGGGTCACGCTGGCCTTGCTCAAGAACAGGCCCAGGCCGAAGCCTTTGCCTTTGGTGGTAATGAAGGGTTTGCCGATGGCTTCGGCAATGGCCGGCGGCACGCCAGGGCCATGGTCGCGGATGCTGATGACGATGTCCTGGGCATCCCAGTCCAGGTGCACCTCCAGGTCATCGGGGCAGGCATCGGCGGCATTGTTCAACAGGTTCAGCAACGCCTGGGTCAGGTCTGGCGGTGGTGTCAGCCGCGGCACCTTGCCATCGCGCAGGCGCTGGAAGCGGTAGCTGGCTTCGGGGCGCATCAGGTGCCAACGGTTCAGCGCCTCGTCCAGCCACGCCGTCACATCCTGCTCCACGATCGCCAGGCGGCGGTTGGCTTCGGCAGCGCGCACCAGCTGTTGCAAGGTCTCTTTGCACAGCTTTACCTGGTCCTGGAGGATCTGAAGGTCTTCCTGCAGCAGCGGGTCGGTATGGTCCTGGCGCATTTCGTTGATCAGCACGCTCATGGTCGCCAGCGGCGTGCCCAGCTCATGGGCGGCACCGGCGGCCTGGGTGGCCACGGCCAGCAATTGCTCGTCACGCAGGCTTTCTTCACGCCGTTCGGAGCGCAGCTGCTCCTGGCGGCGCAGCTCTTCGGCCATGCGCGCGGCAAAGAAGGTAATCACCGCCGCAGCCAGGGCAATGCTCAGCCACATGCCGTAGACCTGCATCTTGTCCCGCGCCATGGGCAGGCCTTCAAGCGGGTAGAACTGCACCAGCAGCAGGCTGTAGGCGGTCAGGGCGATACCCGAAAGAATCAGCGAATACAGCCACGGCAAGGTCACCGCGGCAATCGCCAGCGGTACCAGGTAATACGACACGAACGGGTTGGTCGAGCCGCCGGAGTAGTACAGCAAGGCACTGTGGATCAGCAGGTCGCAGGCCAGCTGCAGGGCGTACTCCATTTCGGTGACTGGCAGCGACAGGCGCAAGCGCAGCGCCGTAAAGGCACACAGCAGCGAGGACAACGCCAAGGTGCCAGCCAGCGACAGCCAGGGCAACGGCAGCAATTCGGTCCAGTAGGCGACGCCCACGGAGCCGGCCTGGGCAGCCAGGACCAGGACCCGAATGACGGTCAGGCGCCACAGGTTCTGGCGGGTAGCGGACAGCGGTTGTACGGCAGCGAGCATGAGCTCTCCTGATGAGTGCTCCAGAAAATCGGCTGGAGTATACCGAAGCCGGGCGCCTCACTGCAGCGATGCGGCAAAGCGCCACACTTTGTCACAGGTTGATGATGGCACTTTTGAACCCACTACACTGTTGCCGGTCTGATGGGCCATGCGTGGAATGGATGACCAGACCCCACGCCTTTTATTGCCAAGGAGTACCACATGCAAATCCCACGTCGCGGCGCCGCCCTGATCCTGTCTTGCGGCTTGCTCGCCAGCCTGCCGGCGCTGGCTGCCGATGAGCCACGTTACAACCAGGTATCGCTGCGTGCCGAAGTGAGCAAGGAAGTGCCGCGCGACCTGATGGTCGTGACCCTGTACAGCGAAGCGCAGAACACCGACCCGGGCAAGCTCGCCAAGCAGATCACCGAAACCATGAACAAGGCCGTGCAGCAGTCGCGCCAGGTCAAGGACGTGAAGATCAGCCAGGGCAGCCGCAACAGCTACCCGGTGTATGACAGCAAGGGCCAGAAGATTACCGGCTGGCGCGAGCGTGCCGAGCTGCGCCTGGAAAGCGACA
This sequence comes from Pseudomonas putida NBRC 14164, assembly GCF_000412675.1. Taxonomy (NCBI): domain Bacteria; kingdom Pseudomonadati; phylum Pseudomonadota; class Gammaproteobacteria; order Pseudomonadales; family Pseudomonadaceae; genus Pseudomonas; species Pseudomonas putida. Next base: position 4,965,876 of record NC_021505.1, read on the forward strand.
ACTTCCCGGCCTTGTCCCAGCTTACCGCCGACCTGCTGCAAGAGCTGAAAATGGGCGGCATGGACTTCTCCATCGCCCCGGCCACGCGCAAGGCAAGCGAGGATGCACTGCTCAAGGACGCGGTCGATGCCTTCAAGGCACGCGCGCAACTGGCCACCGAAGCGCTGGGCGGCAAGGGCTATAAAGTGGTCAACCTGAACCTCAACAGCAGCGGTTACCCGCGCCCGTACCTGCGCAGTGCGCCGATGGCAATGAAAGCCATGGGGGCTGATGAAGCCGCGCCAGCGCCGGACATTGAGGCGGGTACCAGCGAAGTGAGCATGAATGCCGATGGCCTGATCGAAGTGCAGATGCCCTGACAGCCACAAGCTTCAAGCGGCAAGTTTCAAGTTGACGGTGAACCCGGTCTGCTTTGTCTTGTTGCTTGAAGCCTGCCGCTTGAATCTGCTTTTCAGACGTTTCCTACGCACCACCCAGGTGCATCCTACACATACCCCCGCCTCGAAATATCCCGCAAAATGCCATCATTTTGCCTGCGCAAACGTTTAACTTCGTCGAAAGTTATACCGATGCGACATCCATGTACGGTCGTACCACTTTTCCGGCGCCAACTATCCTTCTACCTGTTGCATTGGGAACACCCCCTGCATAAGTATCCTCAGGTCGGCTCACGAGGCCACCTCATCCAAAAAATGACAACAATGAGGCCACCATGCTCAAACACGCAGTCATTCCGTTCCTGCTTGGCGCAGGCTTACTCACCGGTGCACCGTCGGCCCTGGCCGCGTCCAACCTGGTGTTCTGCTCCGAAGGCAGCCCGGCCGGTTTCGATCCGGGGCAGTACACCACCGGGACCGACTTCGACGCCTCGGCAGAGACCGTGTTCAACCGCCTGACCCAGTTTGAACGGGGCGGCACTGCGGTCATCCCGGGCCTGGCGACCAAATGGGAAGTGTCCGACGACGGCAAGACCTACACCTTCCACCTGCGCGAAGGGGTCAAGTTCCATACCACCGACTACTTCAAGCCCAGCCGCCCCTTCAACGCCGACGACGTGCTGTTCACCTTCAACCGCATGCTCGACAAGGACAACCCGTTCCGTAAGGCCTACCCCACCGAGTTCCCGTACTTCACCGACATGGGCATGGACAAGAACATCGCCAAGGTGGAGAAACTCGACGAGCAGACGGTGAAGTTCACCCTCAACGAAGTCGACGCAGCGTTCATCCAGAATCTGGCCATGAGCTTTGCTTCCATCCAGTCGGCCGAATACGCCGACCAGTTGCTCAAGAATGGCAAGGCTGCCGACATCAACCAGAAACCGATCGGCACCGGCCCGTTCGTGTTCAGCAAGTACCAGAAGGACGCGCAGATCCGCTTCAAGGGCAACAAGGACTACTGGAAGCCCGATGACGTGAAGATCGATAACCTGATCTTCGCCATCACCACCGATGCCTCGGTGCGCATGCAGAAGCTGAAGAAGAACGAGTGCCAGGTCACCCTGTTCCCGCGCCCGGCCGACATCGAGCCGCTAAAGGCCGACAAGAATCTGCAAATGCCGCAGCAAGCCGGGTTCAACCTCGGCTATATCGCCTACAACGTGATGGACAAGATCAAGGGCAGCAATGAGCCCAACCCCATGGCCCAGCTGAAAGTGCGCCAAGCGCTGGACATGGCCGTGGACAAGAAGAAGATCATCGAGTCGGTCTACCAGGGTGCCGGCCAGTTGGCAGTCAATGGCATGCCGCCAACGCAATGGTCCTATGACGACAGCATCAAGGACGCCGCCTTCGACCCCGAAAAAGCCAAACAACTGCTGAAGGAAGCCGGCATCAAGGAAGGCACCGAGATCACCCTGTGGGCCATGCCCGTACAAAGGCCGTACAACCCCAACGCCAAGCTGATGGCCGAAATGCTGCAATCCGACTGGGCCAGGATCGGCATCAAGGCAAAGATCGTCAGCTATGAATGGGGCGAGTACATCAAACGCTCCAAGGGTGGCGAACAGGGCGCCATGCTGATTGGCTGGAGCGGCGACAACGGTGACCCGGACAACTGGCTGGGCACGCTCTACGGCTGCGATGCCGTCGACGGCAACAACTTCTCCAAGTGGTGCTACAAGCCCTACGACGACCTGATCAAGCAGGCCAAGGCCACCGCCGACCAGGCCAAGCGCACCGAGCTGTACCAAAAGGCGCAGCACATCCTCAAGGAGCAGGTGCCGATCACCCCGATCGCCCACTCCACCGTGTACCAGCCCATGAGCGCCAAAGTGAAGGACTTCAAGATCAGCCCGTTTGCGCTGAACTCCTTCTATGGCGTCAGCGTGGACAAATAGGCTGACTGAGGCACCCGCTGAATCGCGGGTGCCCTCCCCCCCACCTCTTCATGTCGTCCTGCGGCCATACGCTGCGGGGTCGGCGAACTGTTGCCGCCATTCGTACCCGGAGGCGGCGCGAACAGATGAAAAAGGATTTGCCATGCGCCACGTTACCCGCCTTTCCGCGCTGCTGGCCCTGGGCCTGGTCAGCCAATCCCCGGTCCTGCTGGCCAACAACCTGGTGTTCTGCTCTGAAGGTAGCCCAGCCGGTTTCGACACCGCACAGTACACCAGCGCCACCGACAACGACGCCGCCGAACCGATCTACAACCGCCTGGTCGAGTTCGAGCGCGGCGGTACTGCCGTGCACCCTGCCCTGGCGACCCGCTGGGAAGTCTCCGACGATGGCTTGCGCTACACCTTCCACCTGCGTGAAGGGGTGAAGTTCCACAGCAACAAGGCCTTCAAACCTGGCCGTGACTTCAATGCCGACGACGTGCTGTTCACTTTCAACCGCATGCTCGACAAGGGCCACCCGTTCCGCCAGGCCTACCCCACCGAGTTCCCTTACTTCATCAGCATGGGCCTGGACAAGAACATCGCCCACGTCGAGAAAATCGACCCACTCACCGTGGTATTCACCCTGAACACGGTCGATGCCGCGTTCATCCAGAACCTGGCCATGAGCTTCGCTTCCATCCTCTCCGCCGAATACGCCGAACACCTGATGGCCAGCGCAAGGCCGAGCGACATCAACCAGCAGCCCATTGGCACCGGGCCGTTCGTGTTCCAGCGTTACCAGAAGGATTCGCAGATCCGCTACAAGGGCAACAAGGATTACTGGGCACCGGATGAAGTGAAGATCGACAACCTGGTGTTCTCGATCAACATCGACCCCTCGGTACGCATCCAGAAGCTGCGCCGCAACGAATGCCAGGTCACCCTGCACCCACGCCCCGCCGACCTGCCGGCGCTCAAGGCCGACCGTTCGCTGCAGGTGCTGCAGCAACCGGGCTTCAACCTCGGCTACATCGCCTACAACACCCAGCACCCACCCTTTGACCGGCTGGAGGTGCGCCAGGCGATGGATATGGCTGTGAACAAGAAAGCCATCCTGCAGGCGGTTTATCAGGACTCCGGCCAACTGGCGGTCAACGCCATGCCACCCACCCAGTGGTCCTATGACGAAAGCCTCAAGGACGCACCCTACGACCCGGAAAAGGCCAGGCAGCTGCTTCTGCAGGCGGGCGTCAAACCGGGCACCGAAGTCACCCTGTGGGCCATGCCGGTGCAACGCCCGTACAACCCCAACGCCAAGCTGATGGCCGAAATGCTCCAGGCCGACTGGAACAAGCTTGGTTTCAAGGTGCGCATCGTCAGTTACGAATGGGGCGAGTACCTCAAGCGCATGAAAAGCGGCGAACACGACATCGCTTTGATTGGCTGGACCGGCGACAACGGCGACCCGGACAACTGGCTGGGCACCCTCTACAGCTGCGATGCCATCGGCAGCAACAACTACTCGCTGTGGTGCGACCCGCAGTACGACAGCCTGGTCAAGCAGGCCAAGCAGGTCACCGACCAGGCGCAGCGCAGCGCCCTGTACCAGCAGGCCCAGCAGCGGCTCAAGCAGCAGGTGCCGATTACCCCGGTGGCGCACTCCACCGTGAACCAGCCGCTCAGCGTCAAGGTTTCCGGGTTCAAGGTCAGCCCGTTTGGGCGCAATGATTTCTCCGGCGTGCGTGTTGACTGACTTTTAGCCTTCAAGGGCCTCTTCGCGGGTAAACCCGCTCCCACAAGTACCCCCATCAGCCAGGGCCTGCACAGGTCCCTGTGGGAGCGGGTTTACCCGCGAAAAGGCCGGTACAGGTAGCCCAACGCCCCCGATTTAGCCCGGCGACCCCGGGCAACCCTGGCAACACCGCAACAACCATCCGGCCCACAAGGCCGGCAATGACTAGAAAAAATGGGAGCTTCAACCTTGAGAGTATTCACCCTGACCGCACTGGCCTTATCCATCAGTGCCTTTTCCACCGTGGCCCAGGCCGATCCGCAAAGCCAGGCCTTCATCCCGCTCACCCTCAAAGCCAGCAGCGAGCAGGCGCAAGCCAGCGGCTTCATCGACGGCCAGAGCCTGTCCGGCACCACCCGCAACTGGTACGCCCGTGAACGCGCCGCACGCGCGCCGCTGTGGCGCTACTACAAGAGCGACGGCACCCGCCACCCCACCCACAGCCGGGAAAACTGGCTGCAAGGCACCATCCTCAACTACAGCTCCGGTTTCACCCAAGGCACCGTGGGCATCGCCGTCGAGGCCGCAGCCTACAATGCCATTGCCCTGCAACAGAACCGCCAGGCCGTCGCCGGCCCCAACAACCGCACCCTTACCCACAGCGATGGCGATCCCATCGGCCAGTGGAGCAAGCTGGGCCTGGGCAATATCAAGGCGCGTGTGTCCAACACCACCCTTACCCTCGGTCGCCAGTCGGTAGACACGCCGATGATCGCCTACATCGGCAACCGCGCCTTGCCATCGAGCTTCCAGGGCGCGTTCCTGCACAGCGCCGAGTTCGACAACCTGAGCTTCGACCTGGGCACCTTCGACCGCGTGTCGCCACGTACCGAACAGAGCCTGAGCAAGTTCCGCAGCGAATACAGCGCCACGGGCGTGGAAACCGACCGCGCCAGCACCGCCGGCATCAACTACCAGCCGTTCAGGAGCCTGAGCACCAGCCTGTACGCCACCCAGGTCGACGACTTCTGGAACCAGTACTACTTCGGCGCCAACCACGTGCTCGGCGACAGCGCAGTGCTCAGCCTGAGCACCGGCCTGAACTACTACAAGACCGTGGATGCCGGCAGCCAGAAAATGGGCAAGATCGACAACGACACCTACAGCCTGTCGCTCGACCTTACCCACCAGGCGCACACCCTCGGTGCCTCCTGGCAGCAGGTGAACGGCAACGAGTACTTCGACTACCTGCACGAAACCAACGGCATCTACCTGGCCAACTCGCTGCTGTCGGACTTCAACGGCCCCAACGAAAAATCGCTGAAGATCTCCTACGTACTGAACATGGCGCCCTACGGCGTGCCCGGCCTGAAGTTCAACCTGTACAACGCCCGCGGCTGGGGCATCGACGGCACCCACTACCGCGGCACCGCCTACGACGTGAATGGCCTGAACGGCGAAACCCACTACGAGTGGGGCATCGGCACCAGCTACGCGGTGCAGAGCGGGCCGCTGAAAGACACCAGCGTCCGCGCCACCTACACCACCCACCGCGCCAGCAAGGCCCAGGGTGACGGCAGCCTGGACGAGTTCCGCGTGGTCACCACCATTCCATTCAACATTCTTTGACCGCTGGCGCCACGGCCCCTTCGTGACGGGCCGTGGCGGCTACGCTGGAATCAATGCAAAAGCAGGGAGTCTTCAACCCATGCAGAGAGCTTTCATCAAATCGCTACCACTACGCTTGGCCCTGGCCGCTCTGGTGCTCGGCGGCGCCACGCAGCTGGCAGCCAAACCGCTGGTGGTGTGTACCGAGGCCAGCCCGGAAGGGTTCGACGTTGTCCAGTACACCACCGCCGTCACCTTTGATGCTTCGGCCGAGACGCTCTTCAACCGCCTGGTCGACTTCAAGCCCGGCACCACTGACATCCAGCCAGCCCTGGCCGAGCGCTGGGATATCTCGCCAGACGGCCTGACCTACACCTTTCACCTGCGCCAAGGGGTGAAGTTCCACACCACCGACTACTTCAAGCCAACCCGCGACTTCAACGCCGACGACGTGTTGTGGAGCCTCAACCGCCAGCTGGACCCGAACCATCCGTGGCACGACAAGACCAGTGTCGGTTACCCGTATTTTGAAAGCATGGCCTTCAAAGAGCTGCTCAAGTCGGTGAAGAAGGCCGACGAGCGCACCGTGGTGATCACCCTTGCCCGCCCGGAAGCGCCCTTCCTGCATGACATGGCCATGGGTTTCACCTCGATCTACTCCGCCGAGTACGGCGACCAGTTGCTCAAGGCGGGTAAAACCGCTGAGCTGAACAGCAAGCCGATCGGCACCGGCGCGTTCATTTTCCAGCGCTACAACAAGGACGCGCAGGTGCGCTTCAAACCCAACCCGGACTACTTCCGCGGCAAACCGCCGGCCGACGCCCTGGTGTTCGCCATTACCACCGACAGCAACGTGCGCCTGCAAAAGCTGCGCGCCAATGAATGCCAGGTCGCCCTGTATCCCAAGCCGGATGACGTGCCATCGATCAAGACCGACCCGAAGCTCAAGGTCGCCGAAATCGAAGCTCTGGTCACCGGCTACATCGCCATGAATACCGAGCACAAATACCTCAGCGATGTACGCGTGCGCAAAGCCATCAATATGGCTTTCGACCGCCAGACCCATGTTGACCAGCTGTTTGGCAATGGCAACGCGCTGGTGGGTGTGAACCCTTACCCGCCGACCATGCCTGGCTACAACGCTGCCAACCAGAACCCGCCCCGTGACCTCGCAAAAGCACGCGCCCTGCTCAAGGAAGCTGGCGTGCCGGACGGCACGGTGATGACGCTATTCACCCGCAACGGCGGCGGTATGACCAACCCCAACCCTCGCTTATCTGCCGAAATGCTTCAGGCCGACCTGAAACAGATCGGCCTGAAGCTGGATATCCGCGTGATGGAGTGGGCCGAAATGCTGCGCCGCGCCAAGAAGGGCGAAGCCGACATGGTGTCCACCGGCTGGGCGGGCGACAACGGCGATCCAGACAACTTCCTCACCCCACTGCTTAGCTGCGACGCGGCCAAGACCGGCGAGAACTACGCCCGCTGGTGCAACTCGAAATTCCAGGAACTGATCACCCGCGCCCGCGAGGTGGTCGACAACGAGGAGCTTGCAAGGCTCTATAGCGAGGCATTGAAGGTGTACGATGACGACCAACCCTGGATCAGCATGGCCCATCCAAAGATGTTCACCGCCATGCGTGACAACGTGGAGGGCTACGTGATCAGCCCTCTGACCAACAATAACTTCGCCACCACCAAGGTGAAGTAGAACAACAACGACCGCCGGCAACCCATACGGGAACCGGCGGCACTGCCGTAGCGGGCTGATCGCCCCACGGCCTGATGAGGTAACCCCGACAATGTTGAGTTTTATTGCCCGGCGCCTTGGCCTGTTGATACCGACCTTTTTCGGCATCACCTTGCTCACCTTTGCGCTCATACGCCTGATCCCCGGGGACCCGGTGGAAGTGATGATGGGCGAGCGCAGGGTCGACCCCGAAATGCACGCCCAGGCCATGGAGCGCCTGGGCCTTAACAAGCCGCTGCCGGTCCAGTACCTGGACTACGTCGGCAAGCTCGCCCAGGGTGACCTCGGGGAATCGCTGCGCACCCGCGAAAGCGTGTGGACCGAATTCCTCACGCTGTTCCCGGCCACCCTCGAACTGGCCTTCGCCGCCCTGCTGTTCGCCGGCATCGTCGGCCTGCTGGCCGGGGTGATCGCCGCGCTCAAGCGCGGTTCACTGTTCGACCACGGGGTCATGGGCATATCCCTGGCCGGCTACTCGATGCCGATCTTCTGGTGGGGCCTGATCCTGATCATGTTCTTCTCGGTAAGCCTGGGCTGGACCCCGGTGTCCGGGCGTATCGACCTGCTTTACGACATCGAGCCGAAGACCGGCTTCATGCTCATCGATACCCTGCTCAGCGACGAAGAAGGCGCGTTCAAGGACGCGGTGATGCACCTGATACTGCCAGCCATCGTGCTCGGCACCATCCCGCTGGCGGTAATCGCCCGCATGACCCGTTCGTCGATGCTTGAAGTGCTACGCGAAGACTACATCCGCACCGCTCGCGCCAAGGGCCTTTCGCCCGCCCGGGTGGTGTTCGTGCATGGCCTGCGCAACGCCCTGATTCCGGTGCTCACGGTGTTCGGCCTGCAGGTCGGCACACTACTGGCCGGTGCGGTGCTGACCGAAACCATCTTTTCCTGGCCGGGCATCGGCAAGTGGCTGATCGAAGCCATCGGTGCCCGTGACTACCCCGTGGTCCAGAACGGCATCCTGTTGATTGCCTGCCTGGTGATCCTGGTCAACTTCGTCGTGGACATCCTCTACGGCCTGGCCAACCCACGCATCCGTCATCAGCGCTGAGGCCTTTGCCATGACTAGCCCGATTGCAAAATCCGTGTCGCCGGCCAGCCCGGTGGACCAGAGCCTGCTCTACCCCTCGCCGTACAAAGAATTCTGGCAAGCCTTTGCGCGCAACAAAGGCGCAGTGATGGGCCTGGCCTTCATGTGCCTGGTGGTGTTCTGCGCACTGTTCGCGCCATGGGTTGCCCCCCATGACCCGAGCGAGCAGTACCGCGACTTCCTGCTGACCCCGCCGGTATGGCTCGAAGGCGGGACCTGGCAGTTCATCCTCGGCACCGACGAACTGGGCCGCGACCTGCTATCGCGCTTGATCCAGGGGGCGCGGCTGTCGCTGCTGATCGGCCTGTCGTCGGTGGTGATGTCGCTGATCCCGGGCATCCTGCTGGGCCTGCTGGCCGGCTTCTTCCCGCAAATCCTCGGCCCGTCGATCATGCGCCTGATGGACGTGATGCTGGCCCTGCCCTCCCTGCTGCTGGCCGTGGCCATCGTCGCCATCCTCGGCCCAGGCCTGATCAATACGGTGATCGCCATCGCCATCGTCTCCCTGCCCTCCTACGTGCGCCTTACCCGGGCTGCGGTGATGGTCGAACTGAACCGCGACTACGTCACCGCCGCACGCCTGGCCGGCGCCGGGCTGCCACGGCTGATGTTCGTCACCGTGCTGCCCAACTGCATGGCACCGCTGATCGTGCAGGCCACCCTCAGCTTCTCCTCGGCGATCCTCGACGCTGCCGCCCTGGGCTTCCTCGGCCTGGGCGTGCAACCGCCGACCCCGGAGTGGGGCACCATGCTGGCTTCGGCCCGTGACTACATCGAGCGTGCCTGGTGGGTGGTGAGCCTGCCCGGCCTGACCATTCTGCTCAGTGTGCTGGCAATCAACCTGATGGGCGACGGCCTGCGCGATGCGCTGGACCCGAAACTCAAGAACGCCGCCTGAGGAGAACGCCATGTCACTGTTGCAGATCAAAAACCTGAATGTGCGCTTCGGCGATGCCAATGCGGTACCCGTGGTCGATGGCCTGGACCTGTCGGTGGACGCCGGCGAAATCCTGGCCATCGTCGGCGAATCCGGCTCGGGCAAATCCGTGACCATGATGGCCTTGATGGGCCTGATCGACGCCCCCGGGCGCATCACCGCCGACACCCTCAGCTTCGACGGCACCGACATGCTCAAGCTCAGCGGCCGCCAGCGGCGCAAGGTAGTGGGCAAGGACATCGCCATGGTCTTCCAGGACCCGATGACCGCGCTCAACCCCAGCTATACCGTGGGCTACCAGATCGAAGAAGTGCTGCGCCAGCACCTGGGCCTCAAGGGCAAAGCCGCGCGCCAGCGTGCCCTTGAGCTGTTGAAAAAGGTCGAGATCCCGGCAGCCGAAAGCCGCCTGGACGCCTACCCGCACCAGTTGTCTGGCGGCATGAGCCAGCGCGTGGCGATTGCCATGGCCATTGCCGGCGAGCCCAAGCTGCTGATCGCAGACGAGCCGACCACCGCGCTGGACGTGACCATCCAGGCGCAGATCATGGAGCTGCTGGTCAACCTGCAGAAGGAGCGCAACATGGCGCTTATCCTGATCACCCACGACCTTGCCGTGGTCGCCGAAACGGCAAGGCGGGTATGCGTGATGTACGCAGGCGAAGCCGTCGAAGTGGGCCAGGTGCCGACGCTGTTCGACGTGCCCGCCCACCCTTACAGCGAAGCCTTGCTGGCGGCGATCCCCGAGCACAGCATCGGCGCCGAGCGCCTGGCCACCCTGCCCGGCATTGTCCCCGGCCGCTACGACCGCCCGGTCGGCTGCCTGTTGTCGCCGCGCTGCCCCTACGTGCAGGACAACTGCCGGCGCCAGCGCCCGCCTCTCGATCCTCAGGCCCACAGCCTGGTGCGTTGCTTCTATCCGCTGAACCAGGAGGTGGCGTGATGGCCGTCGTTCTATCTGCCCGGGACCTCACTCGGCATTACGAAGTCTCCCGCGGGCTGTTCAAAGGCCACGCCCTGGTCCGCGCACTGAATGGCGTGTCGTTCGAACTGGAAGCCGGCAAGACCCTGGCGGTGGTCGGCGAGTCCGGCTGCGGCAAGTCGACCCTGGCCCGAGCCCTGACCCTCATCGAAGAACCGTCGTCCGGTTCGCTGCAAATCGCCGGTACCGAGGTGACAGGCGCCAGCAAGGCGCAGCGCAAGCAACTGCGCCGCGATGTGCAAATGGTGTTCCAGAGCCCTTACGCCTCGCTTAACCCACGGCAGAAGATTGGCGACCAGCTGGCTGAACCGCTGGTGATCAATACCTCGCTGAACAAGGCCGAGCGGCGCGAGAAGGTACAAAAAATGATGGAGCAGGTGGGCCTGCGCCCCGAGCATTACCAGCGCTACCCGCACATGTTCTCCGGGGGCCAGCGCCAGCGCATTGCCCTGGCACGGGCGATGATGCTGCAGCCAAAAGTGCTGGTGGCGGACGAGCCGACCTCGGCGCTGGACGTGTCGATCCAGGCACAGGTGCTAAACCTGTTCATGGACTTGCAGAAGGAATTCGACACCGCCTACGTGTTCATCTCGCACAACCTGGCGGTGGTGCGACATGTGGCCGATCACGTGCTGGTGATGTACCTGGGGCGCCCGGTGGAAATGGGGGCCAAGGATGATATCTACGAGAAACCGCTGCATCCCTACACCCAGGCGCTGCTGTCGGCGACGCCAGCCATTCATCCCGACCCGCTGAAGCCGAAGATCCGCATTGTCGGGGAGCTGCCCAACCCGCTGAATCCACCGGATGGGTGCGCGTTTCACAAGCGTTGCCCGTACGCGACTGAGCGGTGTGCCAAGGAGGTGCCGGCGTTACGGCAGGTGAGTAGCCGGCAGGTGGCTTGCCACTATGCCGAGCAGTTCCTGTAGATGACCGGGGGCGCTTTGCGCCCCATTCGCAGCACAAGGCTGCTCCTGCAAGAGATCGCGATAACAGGGGATATCGCGGTCGTCTGCAGGAGCAGCCTTGTGCTGCGAAAGGGCCGCAAAGCGGCCCTCTCGGTCAATGCATGAAAATGGCGATGAGGATGATCACCGGGATCGGTACCCCAAGCATCCAGAGCAGTATCGAGCGCATGTCAGTTCTCCTTGCTTAACGTTGAATGGTGCGATGTGCGACGTATTCGCCTTCCAGCCACTGCACCTGGTCACGACGGCGACCACCGTAGAGCGCTGCAAGGCTGGCAAAGAAGGCGCCACACAGCAGCGCGACGAAGGTCCACAATGCTGTCCAGGCAGCTACTTTGGCGGCGGTATCAGCAGCTTGCTTGGCCTGCACTTTCAGCTGTTGCACCTGGGCCATCACCTGATCGACACGGGCTTCGGCCTCGGCTTGGGTCAGACGGGTGCGCTGGGCCACCAGTTGCGCCAGGTACGTGCGGTCCTCGGCAGGCAGCGCACCATCGCTGGCAACGCCTTTGGCCAGGATGCGGGCGGCCACGCCGTTTGCTGCATCTTCGCTCACGGGTGCAGGGCCATCGCCACGGAACAGGCTATCGACGAAATAGCCCATCGAATCGTTGTTGTCACCGGACGCCGCCGCACCACCGGCAGCCGCCGATACTGTGGCCGCCTGCGAAGCCGCGCTGGCACCAGCGCCCACCAGGTTGCCCGCAGCGCCCAGCACCAGCATGGCCGTAACCAGGGTGGCTACAGCCCAGGACAGGAAGCCATGCGCGGTATCGCGGAAATACACTTCATCGCCATGCAAGTTGGCCCATTTCACCCGCAACCGACCGGCAATGTAGCCGCCCAGGCCCGAAGCGATGATCTGCGTCAGCAGCAGCCATACGATGGTGGAAATGCCCAGGGCCTTGGCACTGGCCCCCTCGTCTGCCCAAGGGGACGTGGCTGCGAAGCCCAGCCCTGCACCAAGGACCACCAGGATCAGGGACAAGGCAGCTGCGGTAGCGGCGCCAGCGAAAATCGCAGCCCAGGAAACACCTGAGCGGCTTTGTGAATCGACAGCGGGATAGTCGGCAGGGGTGATCATGATGTTTTCGCCTTAAGTGGTTAGCGACAAGTCCATTCGCGCAGTAACCATTGCAGCGGCTGTGCCATTTGAGACAAAAAATTACACCCTTATAAAACAATGAGTTAGAAATAGCGGTTCGTTCAGAATCGTGCAAATTGCGCGACTTGGCGCTGTGCATCAGGTGTTCTGCATTCTTGTAGCAAGCTTTGCGGCGAGGCATCATTCACCCATGACGCTCCCCGATGGCCCCGCCCAGACCCCGATTACCGCCGACACGGTGCTGCGCTACCACCTGTGCTGGAAGCATCGCGACCTCGACGGCGTCATTGCGCTTTACCACCCCGACATCCAGTACCACGACTTCTTCCAGAACCGCGTGCTTGGCTACGTTGAGTTGCGCGACTACGTGCGCGCCTGCCTGCCCCATGAAGCCGGCGAAGATATCGTTCACAGCGACCGCATCCGCGTCGATGGCTGCACCGCGTTCATCCAGTACCAGGTCACCGTCCAGGGCGGTGACGGCTTGGTGGCGTTCCAGTCCAGCGAGGCGATCACCGTCAAGGACGGGCTGATCTGGCGGGTCAACGAATACGCCACGCTGGTTCGCCAGAACGGCAGCGGGCATGGCCGCAGCGGCCCGCGCCCGGCCACCAGTCGCCTGGGCCTGTCGCCGCGGCAGCTGTCGACCATGGCCCAGGACCTGGAGCACTACTTCCAGCGCCAGCGCCCCTACCTGGACCCGGAGCTGGACCTGCAGCAGGTGGCCGACGCCAGCGGCTACAGCCGCAACCAGATTTCCTACCTGCTGAACCAGGTGCTCGGGCAAAGCTTCTACCGCTACGTCAACCAGGCCCGCCTGCAGCACCTGATGGCCAGCCTCGACGACGACAGCGTCGAGGCGACGATCGACGAGCTGGCGTTCAGCGCCGGTTTCAACTCGCTGTCGGCGTTCTACAAGTGCTTCCGCGAACACACCGGGCTCACGCCCAAGGCCTACCTCAAGCAAATTTCTCTGCGTGCACGCACGTAAGACAGCCACTGGCTGACAGCACTAGGATCGCCCACAGACCTTGACCGATGTGGAGCCGAACCCGATGCAACCCCTGCGCACGCTCAGCCTGTGGATGGACCAGCTCGAAGAGCCATTGTGCGCCCGCCCGGCCCTGCGCGAAGACCTGGCAGTGGATGTGTGCATCATCGGTGCCGGCTACACCGGCCTGTGGACCGCCTACTACCTCAAGCGCCAGGCGCCACAACTGAGCATCGCCGTGATCGACGCCAACATCGCCGGCTTCGGCGCGTCCGGGCGCAATGGCGGCTGGCTGATGGGCAACCTGCTGGGCGAAGACCGCCTGCTCGCCACCCTGTCGCCACAACAGCGCCGCGCCAGCATCGACCTGCTGCACGGCATTCCCGATGAAGTGCAGGGTGTGTTGCAACGCGAAGGCATCGACTGCGACTACCGCAAGGGCGGCGTGCTGTACTGCGCCGCGCGCTACCCGGAGCAAGAACGCAGCCTGCGTGCCTACCTCGATGACTTGTATCGCCAAGGCATGACCGAGGACGACTACCGCTGGCTACGCCCCGAGCAACTGGAAAACCAGCTGCGGGTCAGTAATGCATTTGGTGCCATCTACAGCCCGCACACCGCGACCATCCAGCCGGCCAAGCTGGTGCGTGGCCTGGCGCGGGCCGTGGAAGCGCTGGGGGTGCCAATCTACGAAAATACCCCGGCCATCGACTGGCAACCCGGCGACGTGCGCACCCCGCTGGCGCGGATTCGCTGCCAGTGGATGGTGCCGGCCGTCGAAGGCTACGCCGCCAGCCTGCCGCCGCTGGGCAAGCACCAGTTGCCGGTACAGAGTTTGCTGATAGCCACCGAACCGCTGCCGGAATCGACCTGGGAGCAGATCGGCCTGAGCCAGGGTCAGGCCTTCAGCGAGAGCAGCCGCCAGGTCACCTATGGCCAGCGCACCGCCGACAACCGTCTGGTATTCGGCGCACGCGGTGGTTACCGCTTCGGTGGCCGCCTGCGCGAAAACTTCAACCTCCAAGAGCACGAAATCGAACTGCGCCGCTACCTGTTCAGCGAGCTGTTCCCGCAGCTCAAGCATGTGCGCATCACCCACTCCTGGGGCGGCAACCTGGGCATGGCCCGGCGCTTCCACCCGCACATGCTCTGCGACCGCCAGCGCGGCATAGCCTTGGCCGGTGGTTACGGTGGCGAAGGCGTTGGCGCCACCAACCTGGGCGGGCGCACCCTGGCGGCGCTAATCCTTAACCAGCACAACGAACTGACTGCGCAACCTTGGGTACTGGACAACCGCCCGGTATCGAGTCTGGCCAGCTGGCCGCCAGAGCCCTGCCGCTGGCTGGGCTACAACGCGATCATCCAGAGCTTCGTCCACGAGGACCGGACCCTCGCCAACCCCGCCAGCGCGCCGTGGAGGCGGCGCCTGGCAAGCTCGCTTGCGGACTTCATGGAAGGCTTCATGCACTGACTTCCCTTATCAACTGCACAGGATCCACCGGTCATGAGCATTACCCAGTTCAAGAACACCGACAGCGCTGTGCTCGACAGCTCCAACCCGGTCGCGGTGCCGCTTGGCGAACCCGTGGCGGTGACATCTGTCACCTGCGTGGAACGCAGTGATGGCGTCGAAACCGGCATCTGGGAGTGCACCCCGGGGCGCTGGCGGCGGCAGATCGTGCAACAGGAGTTCTGCCATTTCATCAAGGGCCGCTGCACCTTCACCCCCGACGGTGGCGAGCCCCTGGTCATAGAAGCCGGAGACGCATTGATGCTACCGGCCAACAGCACCGGCACCTGGGACATCCAGGAGACCGTGCGCAAGACCTACGTACTCATCTTCTGATCCGCTGATCGCCTGCCTTCGATAACAACAGACAAAGCAAGGTAAACCCGACATGCGCACACTCCTTCTCGCCCCTCTGATGCTGGCCGCCAGTGTGGCCGGCGCCGCCGAAACGGTGAAAATCTACAACTGGTCCAGCTACGTCGCCCCCGACACGCTGAAGAACTTCCAGCAAGCCAGCGGCATCGTGCCCACCTACGACGTGTACGACAGCAACGAAACCCTCGACGGCAAGCTGATGACCGGCAACTCCGGCTACGATGTAGTGTTCCCTTCCAACCACTTCATGGCCCGGCAGATCCAGGGCAAGGCCCTGAAGAAGCTGGACAAGTCGCAGCTGCCCAACTGGCAAAACCTCAACCCGGTGCTGCTCAAGGCGCTGGAGGTGAACGACCCGGGCAACCAGTACGGCTTCCCGTACCTGTGGGGCAGTACCGGCATCGGCTACAACATCGACAAGGTCAAGGCGGTGCTCGGCGACAACGCGCCGGTGGACTCGTGGGACCTGATCTTCAAGCCCGAGTACATGAGCAAGCTGAAAAGCTGTGGCGTCGCCGTGCTGGACAACGGCCCCGAACTGCTGCCGATTGCCCTGCACTACCTGGGCCTGCCGCACCACAGCCAGAACCCGGCGGACTACGACAAGGCCAAGGCGCTGTTGATGCAGGTGCGGCCTTACATCAGCTACTTCCATTCATCGAAGTACACCGGCGACCTGGCCAATGGCGATATCTGTGTGGTGGTGGGCTTCTCGGGGGATGTGCTGCAAGCGAAAAACCGTGCCGAAGAAGCGAAGAACGGGGTGAAGGTGGGCTATTCGATACCCAAGGAAGGCGCGCCCATGTGGTTTGACATGGTGGCCATGCCGGCCGATGCACCGGACGAAAAAGCCGGGTATGCCTACATGAACTACCTGCTGCAGCCAGAGGTGATGGCCAACATCAGCAACCATGTGCAGTACGCCAACGGTAACCTCAAGGCGGACGGGCTTGTGGAGCCGGCCATGAAGGGCAATACGATGATTTACCCGAGCGAAGACATGATGGGTAAATTGTATGCGCTGGAAGCGATGCCGGCGAAGATCGACCGCATTCGCACCCGGATCTGGACCAGTATCAAAGCCGGGAACTGAGCCCGGCCGTAGTGCGGTCCCTGTGGGAGCGGGTTCACCCGCGAATGCGTCGGTAAATTCAACATCGCATTCGCGGGTGAACCCGCTCCCACAGGGTCAGCAGCCGGCACTGGAAATCAGTGATGTTCGCGGGTCGCGCGGAATTTCACATCCGGCCAGCGCTCTTCCATCAGTGCCAGGTTGACGCGGGTCGGCGCCAGGTAGGTCAGGTGCCCGCCACCGTCGATGGCCAGGTTCTCCATGGCCTTGGTCTGGAATTCCTCGAGTTTCTTCTTGTCATCGCAGCTGATCCAGCGCGCCGACCACACGGTGATCGGCTCGTAGGCGCATTCGACCTTGTACTCTTCCTTCAGGCGGCTGGCGACCACATCGAACTGCAGCACACCGACCGCACCGAGGATGATGTCGTTGCTGCGCTCCGGGAAGAACACCTGGGTTGCACCCTCTTCGGCCAGCTGCTGCAGGCCCTGGCGCAGCTGCTTGGACTTGAGCGGGTCCTTCAGGCGCACCCGGCGGAACAGCTCCGGGGCGAAGTGCGGAATACCCGTGAAGCCCAGCGCCTCACCTTCGGTGAAGGTGTCGCCAATCTGGATGGTGCCGTGGTTGTGCAGGCCGATGATGTCGCCGGCAAATGCCTCGTCCAGTTGCTCGCGCTCGGAGGAGAAGAAGGTCAGCGCGTCACCGATGCGCAAGTCCTTGCCGGTACGCACGTGGCGCATCTTCATGCCCTTCTCGTACTTGCCCGAGCAGATGCGCATGAAGGCGATACGGTCGCGGTGTTTCGGGTCCATGTTCGCCTGGATCTTGAACACGAAGCCTGTGAACTTCTCTTCCACCGGCTCCACGGTACGCTCGTGGGCGACACGGGCCAGCGGGCGCGGCGCCCAGTCGACAACGGCATCGAGCACATGGTCGACACCGAAGTTGCCCAGCGCCGTACCGAAGAACACCGGGGTCAGTTGGCCATTGATGAACTCGTCCTGATCGAACTCGTGGCATGCACCCTGTACCAGCTCAAGCTGTTCGAGGAAGCGATCATATTCGTCACCCAGGTGCGCGCGGGCTTCATCGGAGTCGAGCTTCTCGATGATCTTCACCTCGGTACGCTCATGGCCGTGGCCCGGGGTGTAGACGATGATGTAGTCACCTTGCAGGTGGTACACACCCTTGAAGTCACGGTAGCAGCCAATCGGCCAGGTGATCGGCGCAGCCTTGATCTTCAGAACGGCCTCGATCTCGTCGAGCAGTTCGATCGGGTCGCGGATGTCACGGTCGAGTTTGTTGATGAAGCTGACGATTGGCGTATCGCGCAGGCGGCACACGTCCATCAGGGCGATGGTACGCGGCTCTACACCTTTACCGCCGTCGAGCACCATCAGCGCCGAGTCCACCGCGGTCAGGGTGCGGTAGGTGTCTTCCGAGAAGTCCTCGTGGCCGGGGGTGTCGAGCAGGTTGATCATGTGCTCGCGGTACGGGAACTGCATCACCGAGGTGGTGATGGAGATGCCGCGCTGCTTCTCCATTTCCATCCAGTCGGAGGTGGCGTGGCGGTCGGACTTGCGCGACTTCACGGTACCGGCGACGGCAATGGCCTTGCCCATCAGCAGCAGCTTCTCGGTGATGGTGGTCTTACCGGCGTCGGGGTGGGAAATGATTGCGAAAGTGCGGCGCTTCGCGACTTCGGCGGCCTGGTTGGTCATGGGAAATCGCCTGACTGGGGGATTCAAAAAGGGGCGATATCATACCTGAAGTTGGGCTGGGACCAAAATCTGATCCCCGTCCGTTGGTCAATCACGCACGTTGAGCCTGATCATCACAAAAACCTTGAAGCGTGACAGGGGCCCGGCCGGGCACATGTGCAACGAGCTCCAATGTTCCACCCAAGGCCTCAACATAGCTACGAAGGGTGGATATCAACATGTCACTTCTCTTCTCCACTTTCGAAACATTGCCCTGACGGATATCGAGGCGCTGCGCCAACTCGTCCTGGGTGATTTGCAACTGCCTGCGCAAGGCTTGCAAGGTCATTTCTTCATGAATCAGTTCAAGGCCGCGTGCTTCTACTCTCGCCCTGCGCTCAGGCGACAGCGCGTTCATAACCTCATCGAGTGTTTTCATCATTCAACCTCTGGAAAGGTGCCGTCCGAAACGTGCGTCGGCACGCTCGATCAGGCTCCGGTAAAATCTACGTTCACTGATTCCTGCCTTGTCTCCGGCAACCAACAGCACCGCAAAGCGAGAGGGGTCAAAAGCGAACGCTATGCGCCACACGCCATTCCCGACGCTGAATCGCAACTCTTTCATGTTCGAATGCCTTGAGCCCTTCAAGGTATCCACACGCGGTCGACCCAGAGCCGGGCCGCAGCAGGCCAGCAGCTGTAGCTGAGCCAACAGTTCATCCTGGACCTCCATTTCGAGCATTCCGAACTCCACTGTAAATTCCGGGCACATCCCTATGGACCACACAACAAACATACCTCTGAATGAATATCCCCTCAAGGAGATACAGAGAGAATTTCAAAGGAGATGTTGCTTGGCGGGACAAATGGCTCGATAGCAGGTAATTCAACGCCTTCACGTAAAAAAAGCGCTGTTTTTTCGTGCGAGTTTTCTTTGTTGCCAGTGATTAACGCTGGCCAAATGCCGCCTCAGATGGGAACCTTTGCGCCCACGGAGACGTCCATTCCCCTGCAACCCGCTTCGGTTGGGGACTGGTTTCATCAGCATTTTCGGGCCCGACGGGGTTCGGCTCATGGCCTGATCGCAGCCTTCGGCGTGCGTCACGCTGCTACTCGCGAACACACCAACCGCCGCCAGGACTGGCCGGCAAAAAAGAAGTGTGCTCGCCGACAACACAAGGAGTCCGCCTGTGGCTAAACGCTACGGAAAAGGGCTGTTGGGATGCGCCACCGTGCTCGTCATCCTGGCCCTGCTGGTCCACTGGATCGGCATCGACACGATCGCGCGTTACCGCGACGATCTTGGGTTCTACCTGCAAGCGCACCTGGTTCTGGTGCTGGCTTCGATGGCGGCGGCGTTGGCCGTGGGCATCCCGGCTGGCATTGCCCTCAGTCGACCGCACCGGGTCGACAAGGCAGAGCGCTTCATGCAGTTTTTCAACGTTGGCAACACCATCCCTCCCTTGGCCGTTCTGGCCATCGCGCTCAGTATCCTGGGCATCGGCGCCGGGCCTGCGATCTTCGCGCTGTTCCTCGCCTCCCTCCTGCCCATCGTGCGCAACACCTACGAGGGCCTGAAAAATGTCCCCGCCTCGCTCAAGGAAGCCGCCACCGGCATCGGCATGACCCCGCGCCAGCAACTCTGGCAGGTGGAGCTACCGAATGCCGTGCCGATCATCGTCGGTGGTGTACGCGTGGCCCTGGCGTTGAACGTGGGCACCGCACCGCTGGCCTTCCTGATCGGCGCCAACAGCCTGGGCAGCCTGATCTTCCCCGGCATCGCCCTGAACAACCAGCCACAGCTACTGCTGGGTGCCGCCTGCACCGCACTGCTGGCACTGGTGCTGGACGCGGCGGTGAGTTTCTCCAGCAAGCGCTGGCTGGAACGTGGCCTGGCCCAATAAGGATAGGGAACGTATGAACAAGAGAATCGCCTTGCTGCTGGGCGCGGCCCTGCTGTTCGCAGGATTTGCCCAGGCAGTGGAAAAACCGCTGGTGCGCATCGGCGCCCGGGTGTTCACCGAGCAGACCGTGCTCGCCGAAATCACTGCGCAATACCTGCGCGCCAATGGCTTTGACGTGCGTGTCACCAGCGGCCTTGGCAGCAACATCGCGCGCCAGGCCCAGGAGACCGGCCAGCTCGACCTGATGTGGGAATACACCGGGGTTTCGCTGGTGTCGTACAACCACATCGACGAGCGCATGCCCAGTGCCGAAGCCACCTTCGCCAGGGTCAAGGAGCTGGATGCAAAGAAGGACCTGATCTGGCTGACCCCGTCGAAGTTCAGTAACACCTACGCGCTGGGCCTGCCCAAGCAAGTGGCCGAGGCCTACCCGCAGGTCAACACCATCAGTGACCTCAACCAGGTACTGCGTGACGAAAGCCAGCGCAACCACCTGGTGGCGCTGGACACCGAGTTCGCCAACCGCCCCGACGGCCTCGTTGGCCTGCGCGAGATGTACGGCCTGCCGCTGGACCGGCGCAACATCCGCCAGATGGACGGTGGCCTGGTGTACACCGCCATGCGCAACAACCAGGTATTCGCCGGGCTGGTGTACACCACCGACGGCCGCCTGAGTGCGTTCAACCTCAAGCTGCTGGAAGACGACAAGCACTACTTCCCCGATTACACCGCAGCGCCCGTGGTGCGCAAAGCCGTGCTCGACGCCAACCCGCAACTGGCCGCACTGCTCAAGCCACTGGCCGAGCAGCTGGATGACGAAACCATGCGCCAGCTCAACGCCAAGGTCGACGTCGAGCACCAGAACCCGACTGCCGTGGCCGCCACCTTCCTGCGCGAGCACCCACTGAACAGCGAGGGCCAGCCATGAACCTGATCGATACCTTCAGCCACCTGGACTGGGCCCAGGTGCTGCAACTGACCTGGCAGCACATCATGCTGGTGGGCGTTGCGGTGAGCCTGGCCATTCTCGTCGGCGTGCCGCTGGGCATCCTGATGACCCGCTTCCCGGCCGTTGCCGGGCCGCTGCAGGCCAGCGCCACGGTGCTGCTGACCATCCCGTCGATTGCCCTGTTCGGCCTGCTGCTGCCGTTCTATTCCAAGTTCGGCCAGGGGCTGGGGCCATTGCCAGCGATCACCGCGGTGTTCCTCTATTCGCTGCTGCCGATCCTGCGCAACACCTACCTGGCCCTGACCAACGTAGAGCCCGGTATCCGTGAAGCTGCGCGCGGCATCGGCATGACCTTCGGCCAGCGCCTGCGCATGGTCGAGCTGCCCATCGCCGTGCCGGTGATCCTCGCCGGTGTGCGCACTGCCGTGGTCATGAACATCGGCGTCATGACCATTGCCGCCACCATCGGCGCCGGCGGCCTGGGCGTGCTCATTCTTACCTCCATCAGCCGCAGCGACATGTCGATGCTGCTGGTCGGTGCCGTACTGGTCAGCTTGCTGGCCATCATTGCCGACCTGCTGCTGCAAACCCTGCAACGTGCCCTGACTCCAGAAGGACTGCGCCCATGATCGAACTGAAGAACCTCAGCAAAACCTTCAACGTCAACGGCAAGGACGTCAAAGCCGTCGACGCGGTAAGCCTCACTGTCAACGAAGGGGAAATCTGCGTGTTCCTCGGCCCCTCGGGCTGCGGCAAGAGCACCACGCTGAAAATGATCAACCGGCTGATCACGCCTACGTCGGGCCAGGTGTTCATCAATGGCGAGGACACCACCGGGCTGGACGAAGTCACCCTGCGCCGCCATATCGGCTATGTGATCCAGCAGATCGGCCTGTTCCCCAACATGACCATCGAAGAAAACATCACCGTGGTCCCGCGCCTGCTCGGCTGGGACAAGCAAAAGTGCCACGAGCGTGCTCGCGAGCTGATGCATATGATCAAGCTCGAACCCAAGCAGTACCTGCAGCGCTACCCGCGCGAGCTGTCCGGTGGCCAGCAGCAGCGCATCGGCGTGATCCGTGCCTTGGCGGCCGACGCGCCGGTATTGCTGATGGACGAGCCATTCGGCGCAGTCGACCCGATCAACCGCGAGATGATCCAGAACGAGTTCTTCGAGATGCAGCGGGCGCTGAACAAGACCGTGATCATGGTCAGCCACGACATCGACGAAGCGATCAAGCTGGGCGACAAGATTGCCATCTTCCGTGCCGGCAAACTGTTGCAGCTGGACCACCCGGACACGCTGCTGGCGCACCCGGCGGATGACTTTGTCAGCAACTTCGTTGGCCAGGACAGCACGCTCAAGCGCCTGCTGCTGGTGCGTGCCGAGGATGCAGCGGACAACGCGCCGTCGGTGAGCCCGGAGACGCCCGTGAGCGATGCACTGGAGCTGCTGGATGAGCACGACCGCCGCTACGTGGTGGTGACCGATGCACAGAACAAGGCACTGGGCTATGTACGCCGACGTGACATGCACCGCCAGCAAGGGACGTGTGGCGACTTCCTGCGGCCGTTCAATGCCACGGCCTCGCACGATGAGCATTTGCGCATCCTGCTGTCGCGCATGTACGAGTTCAACCGGGCGTGGTTGCCGGTGCTGGACGCCGAGCAGGTGTTTTTGGGCGAGGTGACGCAGGAGTCGATTGCGGCGTACCTGAGTTCGGGCAGATCGCGCGGGGCCAAGACCAGCATCGTCTCGCCAGCCGAAGCGGTGGTGTCCTAGAAAGCCAGGGGCGCTTCGCACCCCATCGCCGGCAAGCCAGCTCCCACAGGTACAGCGAGAACCTCAAGACATGCGCTGTACCTGTGGGAGCTGGCTTGCCGTCGATGGGCCGCAAAGCGGCCCCGGCAATCTCCAGTCAGAACCCTACGCTGGCCTGCACATAAAAGGTCCGCGGCTCACCCACGTAGAGGCCGGCGTTGTTGTCGCTGGAGCGGGTGAAGTACTGCTTGTCGAACAGGTTCTTCACCCCCGCCGCCAGCTTCAGGTTGGACATCTCGGGCCCGAATTCATACCCGCCACGGGCATGCCAGGTCACATAACCCGGAATATCGCCATACTGCCCATCCGCACTTGGCTCGGTGATGTAGTCGCCGTTGAAGGTGCCATCGGCGTTGATCCCGGTCCCCGGCGCGCGCTGTTTGGATTGGGCGTAGGCGTCCAGGTTCCAGGTCCAGCGGTTGACCGCGTAACGCACGCCGGCGGTGGCCACCTGACGTGAATAGAACGGCAAGTCACGGCCCTTGAAACCCGGGATCTCACCTTCATATGTGGCGCGGGTAAAGGTGTACCCACCGCTCACCGAAAGCCCTTCCAGGCGCGGGTCCAGCCCGGCCAGGTCGTAGCGCACCGACGCCTCGATACCCTGGTGCTTGGTCGCCCCGAGGTTGGTCCAGCCCACATCGTTGCTGATGTACTGCAGCTCGTCATCGAAGTCGATGTAGAACGCCGTCAGCTCGCCGGCAAAGCCACCATCGTCATAGCGCGTGCCTATTTCGTAGGTCTTGGCCTTTTCCGGCTCCAGGCCATTGGCCGTGCTGTTGCCGGTACCGCCCTGGCCCAGCTGGAAGTACTGCAGGCTGCCGAACGAGGTTTCGTAGTTGGCGAACACTTTCCATGCGTCGGAGATGTGGTACATCACGCTCAGCGCCGGCAGCGGCTCGTTGCTGGTGATGCTGCGCTTCTTTTCCGCCACCGGGCGGTTGTTGGCATCCAGCACCGGGCGGTCGCGCCAGTCGGTATTGATGTGCTCGAAGCGCACGCCCGGGGTGATGGTCCAGTTGCCCACATCGATCTTGTCGTCGATGTAGTAGGCGCTGGCCTCGGTACCGCCGCTGCGGTCCTGGAACACGTGGCCGTCAGAGGTCGGCGTCACGGTCGGCACGTTGTCGATCAGCGCCAGGCGGGTCGACTGTTCGCGCATCGCTTCCTTCAGGTAGCGATAACCCACGCTGACTTCCTGGGTAGTCGGGCCGGCAAAGAAGATGCGCGACACCCGTGGCTCGATGGCGAAGGTGTGATAGTTGCGCGGGTACGATGACAGGGTCTTCATGTCACGCGAGGCGATGGCGCTGCCGCGGAAGCTGTCGGTGTAGTAGGTCAGCACTTCGAACTGGGTGGCATCGTCAAGCTGGCGCTGCCACTTGAACGACACATCCTTGCGCCGACCGGCGAAGTAGTCATAGTCGCGCAGCGACTGGTACGGGTTGCTGTCGTACTGGGCCTGGGTCAGGCCGCCGGGCATGTCGGCACGGCCATCGTAGTAATGGAAGTTGAGCCAGAACTCATCGACATCGGTGGGCGCCCAGTGGGTCTTGAGGATGACGTCGTCGATGTCGTTGCCATTGTTGCTTTCACGGTAACCGTTGCCGTTCACCCCGGTGTACAGCAGCGCCACGCCCATGCCGTTGTCAGCCGTGCCGCCGACGAAGGCCGACTCGGTGTGCTTCCAGCCGCCCTGCCGGGAGGTTTCCAGGGTGGTGGACAGTTCCGCCGAAGCCTTTTCCGGAATCGCCCGGGTGACGAAGTTGATCACCCCTCCCACGTTCTGCGGGCCATAGCGTACCGAGCCGGCCCCACGCACCACGTCGATGCTGTCGAGGTTGCCCGAGGAGATCGGCGCCATCGACAGCTGTGGCTGGCCATAGGGCGCGAAGGCGGCCGGGATGCCGTCGATCAATACGGTGGAGCGCGGCGACAGGCGCGAGGTCAGGCCGCGCACGCCCACGTTCAGCGACAGGTCGCTACCGCCGGTGCCGTTGGAGTCCTGCACCTGCACTCCCGGGATGCCGCGCAGTACGTCGCGCACGTTCATCGCGCCCTTCTCCACCATCGCCTCGCGACGCACCACGGTGCGCGCCCCGGGGTGGTTCTGCACCACGCTCTGCTGGGCATCGCCCAACCAGTCACCGACCACCTTGATGTCGGTGGGCGCCAGCTCCAGGCTGCCGCTGCCCAGGTCGAGGGTAGTCGGCAGCGGCTTTACCACGACGGTGTCCTGGGACATCTCGAAGGTCAGCCCGCTGCCTTGCAGCAACTGCTGCAGCGCCTGCACCGGCGCCAGGTTGCCGGACACCGCCGGGGCCTGTTTGCCGGCCACCAGCTCGGGGCTGAAGAACAGCTGCAGGTTGGTTTGCTGACCCAGCTGATTCAGCGCCGAAGCCAGCGGTTGGGCCTGGATCTGGATGGTGTTGCCCGCCTCAGCAGCCTGGCTGTTGACGGTCACGGCGCTGACCGCCAGGGCCAGCGCCAGGGCGCGGAAGCGTGGGAAGGGTTTGTTGTTGTTCACGTCGTCGAAACATCCTGGAATGCGGAATAAACGCCAACCGCGTGCAAATGGAAATGCTTGGCAGTTGCAGCTGGCGAGGAAGACGAACGAGCGAGAAAAAACCTGAATCTATTTCGCAATTATTTCGCGAGAGCCGTCTTCATGGGCCTTGATGGCCACCGGCAGGATGCTCGGCAAGGCCCGCAACAGTGCGTCGGTGTCGTCGGTGCTGAAGGTGCTCGAAAGGCGCATCTGGGCGACTTTACCGGGGGCGACCCGCAGGGGTTGGCTACGATAGCGCGAGGCTTCGGCCACCACCTCGGCGAGGGTGGCGTTGTCGAACACCAGCTTGCCCTGGCGCCAGGCGGTAACGGCAGCGGTATTGACGGCGTAGGGGGCGGCCACCCCGCCATGTGCATCTATATGCGAACCCTGGCCGGCCGTAAGCTGCGCCAGCGCGTCGCCCTTGCCCTGCACACGCACCGAACCCTGCTCCACCGCCACCCGGGTGCTGGCAGGGTCCTGGCGCACGTCAAAGCGGGTACCGGTTACCGTCACGCTGCCCTGGGCGGTGTCGACCACAAACGGCCGGGCACTGTCGTGGGCGACGTTGAACATCACCTCGCCGGCACTCAGGCGGATATGCCGCTGGCCGGCGCTGAAGTCGACCTGCAGCTGTGTGCTGCCATTGAGATCCAGCAAGGAGCCATCCGGCAGTTCGACCTGGCGGCGTTCATTGAAGGCGGTCTGCAAGCTACCCTGGTGATTCAGTTGCTGGTGGTGCCAGCCGCCCCAACCCAGGCCCAAGGCCAATACCGCGACACTGGCAGCCAGGGCGTGACGCACGAAACGCCGACGCGGCAGTTGCTGCACCGGGTCCGGCTGGCACAACGCTTCAAGGCGCTGGCGTGGAATGAAGTCGGCGGCCTGCCACACGCGGCACAGGTGCTGGTACTCCTCCCGGTGGCGCTCGTCGCTGGCCAACCAGGCGCGCAACTGTTTCTGCAGCCCGGCATCCCGAGGCGCATCCTGCACGCGGGCAAACCATACGGCCGCCTGCTCGCGGACGGTATCGGAACCGTGCTGTTTCATCGAAAAGGTCTCCTGACTCATCATGCCGACACATCCAGGTGCTCACGCAAATGCCGGAGCGTGCGGATCATATACTTTTCGACCATGTTCTTGCTCAACCCCATCCGCTCGGCGATCTCGGCCTGGGTCAGGCCTTCGAGCTTCTGCCAGATGAACACCTGCCGGCAGTTGAGCGGCAACTCGGCCAGCGCCCGCTCGACGCTGTCGGCCAATTCCAGCGCATGCACGTAGGCCTCCGGGTCATCGCTGCCGCCAGTGCCTTCGTCTAACGCTTCCAGCGCCAGGGCCTGGCGGCGGTCTTCGCGGCGCAAGCCATCCACGGCAATGTTACGTGCGGTCTGGTGCAGGTAGGCGCGGGGCTGCTCGACCTGGTCGCGCGGGTTTTCCAGTACCCGGACAAAGGCATCGTGGGTGAGGTCTTCAGCCTGCTGGCGATTGCGCAGTTTGCGCGTCCAGGTGCCGATCAGCTCATGGTAATGGTCGAGGAAGCCTTTGTGTCCGGACACGGTCTGGGTCATCAGGGAGGCGGATAAGGGTGCGAATAGTAATGTTTCTCATCAAAACCAGCAAATCCGCCAGTCGGTAACAAAAAATTTATGGGCCATTTCCTGTACGTGGGTACCAGGAAAATGTGGCCATAAATATGAACACCTCTGGCCCCTTACCGGGTGACCCCGCCAACCCGAGAATTGCGAAAAGCCTATAGGAGCGGGTTTACCCACAAAGGGGCCAACACGGTCTATTCCACAATATTTAACGCTTGAAACATCGCGGGGAACATCAGCCGGTCACACGAGTCGGTTATTCAAATGGCTGGTCGTCGATCCACGCCGATCACGCCCGGATTGCCTGTTGATTCTGCATTCTTCACGCCCTAAAGTGCGCGCCGAACGTCCATGCTGGAAACGATCCATCCGGCTCAAGTACTGAGTAGGCGAACCAAAGTGGGGATACGGAGGACGTTCAGTTTGCAGCCACTTATTCTTTTTGTTTGCCCATGGAGTCCCTGAGCATGTCGATCCAGGTCGAAGACTATTTCGCGCGTGACACCTTCCAGAAAATGAAGGCGTTCGCCGACAAGCAGGAAACCCCGTTCGTACTCATCGATACCCAGATGATCAGCCAGGCCTATGACGACCTGCGCGCCGGTTTCGAATTCGCCAAGGTCTACTACGCGGTCAAGGCCAACCCTGCCGTCGAAATCATCGACCTGCTGAAAGAGAAAGGTTCGAGCTTCGACATCGCCTCGATCTACGAACTGGACAAGGTGATGGACCGCGGTGTCAGCGCCGACCGCATCAGCTACGGCAACACCATCAAGAAGTCCAAGGACATCCGCTACTTCTACGAGAAGGGCGTGCGCCTGTTCGCCACCGACTCGGAAGCCGACCTGCGCAACATCGCCAAGGCCGCACCGGGTTCGAAAGTGTATGTGCGTATCCTGACTGAGGGCTCCACCACTGCCGACTGGCCGCTGTCGCGTAAATTCGGCTGCCAGACCGACATGGCCATGGACCTGCTGATCCTCGCCCGTGACCTGGGCCTGGTGCCTTACGGCATCTCTTTCCACGTGGGCTCGCAGCAGCGCGACATCAGCGTGTGGGACGCCGCCATCGCCAAGGTCAAGGTGATCTTCGAGCGCCTGAAGGAAGAAGACGGCATCGAGCTGAAGCTGATCAACATGGGTGGCGGCTTCCCGGCCAACTACATCACCCGTACCAACAGCCTGGAAACCTACGCCGAAGAAATCATCCGCTTCCTCAAGGAAGACTTCGGTGACGAGCTGCCGGAAATCATCCTGGAGCCAGGCCGTTCGCTGATTGCCAACGCCGGCATCCTGGTCAGCGAAGTGGTGCTGGTGGCGCGCAAGTCGCGCACTGCCGTCGAGCGCTGGATCTACACCGACGTGGGCAAATTCTCCGGCCTGATCGAAACCATGGACGAAGCCATCAAGTTCCCGATCTGGACCGAGAAGAAAGGCGAAACCGAAGAAGTCGTCATCGCCGGCCCGACCTGCGACAGCGCCGACATCATGTACGAAAACTACAAGTACGGCCTGCCGCTGAACCTGGCCATCGGTGACCGCCTGTACTGGCTGTCGACCGGTGCCTACACCACCAGCTACAGCGCAGTCGAATTCAACGGCTTCCCGCCGCTGAAGGCTTACTACCTGTAACGCAAAACGGGGCCGCAACAGACTGTGTGAAAACGCACTGGTAGGCCCTATACCAAACGCCCCGACTTGTTCGGGGCGTTTGTTTTTGTGCTGAAAAAGGCCCTTCAGCCCATCAGTTGCATGATTTGCTTGGCACCCAGGACACTAATCGCCCGCTTGAGGTTGTAAGCGGTCACAGCGAGAGCCATTTCAGCTCTTGTGCCTGCGAGTTGTCGCAGCAGGAAGCGCCCGTTGCCAAACAGCCATTGTTTGAGATTGCCAAACGGGTGCTCCACGATGGATCTGCGCCGTTCCATCATCTCTGGATGCATCTGCATCCGCTGCGCCATACGCTCAAAGGCTTCCTCTTGAGCGTGGCGCGAGACATAGCGGCGCTTGGCCGTCGTGCATTGGGATTTCAGCGTGCACCCGGCGCAATCACTGATCGCCGCCTGGTAGATCCGGTCGCCCTTGTGACGCTGCTTCAGCGTTAGCCACTGCCCTGCCGGGCACTGGTACCGATCCTGTTCGGCGTCGTAGGTAAAGTCCTTGCGCTCGAATAATGCCTCACCGCCTGGGTTCGAGGTTCGGTTTGGCGGAACGTACGCGGTAATGGAGGCTTCCTCACATGCCTGGAACTGCTGGCCATTCGAGTAACCCATATCAGCTGTAACGGTCAGCGCTTTCTGTTTCAGCTCAGCCTTGGCCGCTTTAGCCATGGGTTCAAGCTGCTTGCGATCATCGCCCTCTTGCGTCACCTCGTGATGCAAAATCAGGCAGTGTTCTGCGTCAACGGCGGTCTGCACGTTATAGGCAACCCGCGCTCCTTTGGGAGTGCGCATCATGCGGGCATCGCTTTCGTGCGTGTTGAATTGCTCCAGCCCCATTGATTTCATCAAGGCCTGGCAAGTGCGGTTGTCTTGCTGCTTGGCCTCAAGCTTCGCCAAGGCCGCTTTGATCGCAGTGCGATCGACCACTTGCTCGCCCTCAGACTTGTCAGCGGCATCCAGATCAGCCAGATATTGGGCGATCCGCTTGTCCAGTTTCTCATCCTGACGCTTGAGTTGACTCAGGTTCAAATGGCGCCGGGGGGAAGCGACCGCCTGAAACTTGCTGCCGTCGATGGCAACCAAGTCACCAGCAATCAAACCGGCGGTTCGGCAGAACTGTACAAACGCCCGGCACGTCGCAACGAAAGCGGCTTTGTTGTTCTTGCGAAAGTCAGCGATGGTCTTGAAGTCAGGTTTGAGCCGGTTGATCAGCCACATCACCTCGATGTTGCGCTGGCACTCGGCTTCCAAACGCCGCGAGGAACGGATGCGCTGAAAATAGCCATAGAGGTAGAGCTTGAGCTGATCGGCGGGGTCGTAGGCGGGGCGCCCTATGGCCTTGGATTGCGCTTTTTCGAAGCCGAGCTGGCCCAGGTCGAGCCTGGCGACATACAGGTCAATGACCCGTACGAGGTGATCTTCCGGGATCAGCTCCTCCAGCGAGACCGGGAACAGACTGGTCTGGCTGCGAGACTCTCCTTGTATGTAGGCCATAACGAAAAATGCTCCGTATCTTCCGATACGGAGCATTCTCTTAAAGGGCCGGGCAGAATGCTAGGTTTTCACACAGTCTGGCAAGGCCCCGTTTTCATGTGTGCCCCGCTGTACCGGCCCCTTCGCGGGCTTGCCCGCTCCCACAGGTGCGGTGCTTCCTTCAGGCCCAGCGCAGTACCTGTGGGAGCCGGCAAGCGCGCGAAGAGGCCAGCACAGGCAACTTCAATCCCCGCGCCGTTCGATCTCTTCGGCATACCGCGCCGCAAAGGCCATCAACACCGGCCCTGCACCCTGCAAGGTTACCAACGCAGCACGCAGGAAATTCATGTTCCCCTCAACCCGCGCCTGCTCCAGCCATTGCCCTGCTTCGGCCAGCTGCCCGCGCTCGACCAGCACCAGCCCCAGGCTGAACATCCCACGGAAATCCCCCGCCTCGGCCGAGCGCCGATACCAGCGCACCGCCCGCGCCGGGCTGGGCGCCGTGGCAATGCCCTGCTCCAGGTAACGCCCATACAGGTTCATCGACTTGGCGTGCCCCAGCTGCGCAGCCTTCTCGTAGCACATCAGTGCCTGTGCCTGGTTGGCCGGCACCCCGCGCCCGGTGGCCAGCAGGTTGCCCAGATTGTAAAGGCCCCAGTCCAGCCCGGCGTCAGCCGCACGCGCATAATGAATGGCTGCCTGCTCCAGGCTCGGCTCCCCCCCCCAACCATGCTCCAGGCAACGCCCGAGCATGTTATGCGCCATGGCACTGCCGCCCTGTGCGGCGATGCCGAACCAACGCCGGGCCACGGTGGCATCTTCTTCGATACCGCGCCCATCCAGCAGGATCTGCCCCAGCAGCAACTGCGCCTCGACCGCGCCCTGCCCAGCCGCTGCCAGGATTGCCTGGGCAGCTTTGCCGGGGCTCTCCTCCAGCATGGACTGCAAGCCAGCCACATCCACCACTTCCTCACGTCGCAACTGATAGGA
This sequence comes from Pseudomonas putida NBRC 14164, assembly GCF_000412675.1. Classification (NCBI taxonomy): domain Bacteria; kingdom Pseudomonadati; phylum Pseudomonadota; class Gammaproteobacteria; order Pseudomonadales; family Pseudomonadaceae; genus Pseudomonas; species Pseudomonas putida. The sequence goes on from NC_021505.1 coordinate 4,996,966, forward strand.
CACGGTTCAGACCTCGGCCCAGCGGCGTAGCAGGTTGTGGTAGGTGCCGGTCAGCTGCAGCAACGAGGGGTGCTCGGGTACATCGGCAGTCAGTTGCTGGATGGCATCGTCCATCTCGAACAGCAGCGCCCGCTGGCTGTCCTCGCGCACCAGGCTCTGGGTCCAGAAGAACGCGGCGTAACGCTGGCCTCGGGTCACCGGGTTGACCTTGTGCAGGCTGGTACCGGGGTACAGCACCAGGTCCCCGGCCGCCAGCTTCACCTGCCGCTCACCATAGGTGTCCTGAATCACCAGTTCACCGCCGTCGTAGCTGTCCGGGTCGCTGAGGAACAACGTCGATGACAGGTCGGTACGCACCCGCTCCGGACTGCCCTTGGGCTGACGCAAGGCGTTATCGATGTGAAAGCCGAAATTGCCACCCTCGCGGTAGCAGTTGATCAACGGCGGGAACACCTTGTGCGGCAGGGCCGCAGACATGAAGCGCGGGGTTTTCCACAGGCGGTCGATCAGCGCAGTGCCGATCTCCTTGGCCAACGGGTGCCCTTCCGGCAACTGCAGGTTGTGTTTGGCCTTGGCCGACTGATATCCGGCAGTCACCTTGCCATCAGCCCAGTCGGCCTGCTCCAGCGCCTCGCGGATACGGGCCAGCTCGTCAGCGTCAAACAGGCCTGGGATGTGAAGCAGCATGGCGGCAGCACCGTTAGGAAATGTAAAGGCGCCAATGATATTGATTCCCTTTTGCGCTGCACAAGCCTTTTCGCCGCTTAAGACGTTTCAGCTTGATGAAACCGTAAAGGCCAAATGTAAAGATTGTAAATTCTTCACGAATGGTAACGACTCTCAATTGTTAGTCACAATTGCTTACATTAAGATCCGCCGCCTCAACACCTTGGGGAAGGTCCTTAGCAATGCGCCAGTACGTACCATCTGCAGTGAGTTCGCCACGCCTGATCGTATCCGCCATCGGCGTCGCGCTTAGCGCCACATCGGTGTATGCCGCCGACCCGGCCGCCAATAGCGCGATCACCCTCGACGCTACCAGCGTCAACGGCAAGGCTGAACAGGCCAGCACCGATTACAAAGTCGAGAAGGCCGCCTCGCAGAAGTACACCGCGCCGCTGGTAGACACCCCGCGCTCGGTCACCGTCATCCCGCAGCAGGTGATCAAGGACACCAACGCCCTGACCCTGCAGGACGCCCTGCGCACCGTGCCAGGAATCACCTTCGGCGCCGGCGAAGGGGGCAACCCGCAAGGCGACCGCCCGTTCATCCGCGGCTTCGACGCCCAAGGCGATACTTACCTGGACGGCGTGCGTGACACTGGCGCGCAAACCCGCGAAATCTTCGCCATCGAGTCGGTAGAAGTGGCCAAGGGCCCGAACTCGGCCATCGGTGGCCGTGGTGCTGCCGGCGGTACCATCAACCTGGTGAGCAAGCGTGCGCACCTGGGCAACTCGCTGGACGGCGCCTGGACCTGGGGCAGTGACCAGACCCAGCGCTACACCTTCGATGGCAACTACCAGTTCAGCGACACCGTTGCCGGCCGTCTGAACCTGATGACCCACGAAAGCAACGTTGCCGGCCGCGACAAGGTCAACTACGACCGTTGGGGGATCGCGCCGTCGCTGGCCTTCGGCCTGGGCACACCGACCCGCGTCAACCTCGACTACTACCACCTGGAAAGTGACGACCTGCCGGATTCGGGCATCCCGTACACCATCCCGACCAACGGCAGCGGCGGGCGCACCTCGGCACACCCGAGCAAGCCGAATGACGGCGGCGACAGCGACAACTTCTATGGCCTGACCGGCCGTGACTTCCGCAAGAGCCGTGTAGACATCGCCACCTTCGCGATCGAGCACGACCTGACCGACTCGTTGACCATCAAGAACACCCTGCGTCACGGCAACAGCATGCAGGACTACATCCTGACCCAGCCTGACGACAGCAAGGGCAACGTCAACAACGGCAGCGTCTGGCGCCGTGCAAACACCCGTGTCGGCAACACCGCCACCACCACCAACCAGACCGACCTGTTCGGCGAGTTCTACGTCGGTGGTATGAAAAACAGCTTCTCCACCGGTATCGAGCTCAGCCGCGAAGAGAGCGACCGTTCGTCCTACACCGTCGACACCGACACCGTGCCTGGCGGCGCCGCCAACAGCAACTGCACCCCCGGTATGATCGGCGCCACCAGTGGCTACAACTGCACCTCACTGAGCAACCCGAACCCGGATGACCCGTGGAACGGTACCATCTCGCGCAACTACGCCGGCACCACCACCAACAGCAAGACCCGGGCGATCTACGTGTTCGACACTCTGGAGCTTACCCCCGAGTGGCTGGTCAACATGGGCCTGCGCTACGACCACTTCGACACCGACTACAAGACCTACAACGCCGCTGGCACCACCACCGCCAAAGGCAAGGATGTCAGCGAGTTCGTGACCGGCCAGCTGGGCCTGGTGTGGAAACCGGCCGAAAACGGCAGTATCTACGTTTCCTACGCCACTTCTGCAACGCCACCAGGCTCGATGCTCGGCGAAGGTACAGAAGGCAACCCGCTGGGTGGCACCCCGGACCGTAACGGCAACCTGTTGGCCAGTGACATGGAGCCAGAGGAAACCACCAACTACGAGATCGGCACCAAGTGGGACCTGCTCGACCAGCGCCTGTCGCTGACCGCTGCGCTGTTCCGCACAGAGAAGGAAAACGCCCGCGTCCAGGTGGACACCACCACCTACGAAAACGTCGGCGAAACCCGCGTACAAGGCATCGAACTGTCGGCCAGCGGCAAGATCACCGACAAGTGGCAGGTGTTTGCCGGCTACACCTACATGCAGGCTCGCCAGATCGACGGCGGCCCGCTGGGCAAGGCCAACGATGGCAACCAGTTGCCAAACACCCCAAACAACAGCGCCAGCCTGTGGACGACCTACTCGATCACGCCAAAGCTGACCGTCGGTGGCGGTGCGTTCTACGTGGATGACGTGTACGGCAGCGTGGCCAACACCACCATGGTCGACAGCTACGTGCGCTACGACGCCATGGCCGCCTACAAGCTGACCAAGAACGTCGACCTGCAGCTGAACGTGCAGAACCTGACCAACGAGGTGTACTACGACAAGGCCTTCTCCACCCACTTCGCCAACCAGGCGGCCGGGCGGACTGCACTGTTGACCACCAGCGTCCACTTCTGATGTCGGGATTGGGTTGATCCGCTAGAAGGGCTGCTCCTGTGGCGGCCTCTTCGCGGGCTTGCCCGCTCCCACAAGTCCACCACAACCTTCAAACCCTGTGGTGTACCTGTGGGAGCGGGCAAGCCCGCGAAGAGGCCGGTACAAGCTTCCACCAAAAGAAGCCCACCCCCGCCCCGTTCATTGAGCGGGGCTTTTGCGTATCAAGGCATAATGCACGCCGCGCAGTCTGCGGCAGCAACACAAGGTGATCGATGTGGTGAAGAAGACGCTGTTCCAATTGCACTGGTTCTTTGGCATCACCGCTGGCCTGGTGCTGGCCTTGATGGGCATCACCGGGGCCCTGTACTCGTTCCAGGAAGAACTGCTGCGCGCGTTCAATGCCGATGTGCTCAAGGTAGAAGTGCGCGCCGAAGGCGTACTGCCGCCGGCCGAGCTGGTGCAACGGGTCGAGGCCCAGCAACACGACAAGGTATCGATGCTGTGGGTAGACGTACGTGAAGGCAACGCCGCACGCATCTTCTTCATGCCGGCACCGGGCGAGCGCCGTGGCGAGCTGCGCTATGCGGACCCCTATACGGGCGAACTCAAAGGCGAAGTGGCCGGGCAAGGCTTCTTCAACCTCATGCTCAACCTGCACCGCTTCCTGGCCATTGGCGACACTGGCCGGCAGATCACCGGCGCCTGCACCCTGATGCTGGTGTTCTTCTGCCTGTCCGGCCTGTACCTGCGCTGGCCGCGCAAGGCGCTGGACTGGCGCACCTGGCTTACTTTCGACTGGGCCAAGAAAGGCCGCGCCTTCAACTGGGACCTGCACGCCGTGGCCGGTACCTGGTGCCTGCTGTTCTATCTTCTGTTCGCCCTGACCGGCCTGTTCTGGTCCTATGAGTGGTACCGCGAAGGCCTGAACAAGCTGCTGGCCGACGCGCCGGCAGCCGGCCAGCAACAAAAACGCGGCGAAGGCCGTGGCCGCCACGGGCCGCAGAAAGTCGACAAGAACGCCCCGCCGCTGGTGGTCGACTACGACGCCATCTGGGCCAACCTCAAAGACGCAGCAGGGCCAGGCCTTGCCGCCTACAACCTGCGCCTGCCACCGGTTGGCGGCCAGCCGGCCAACCTGTTCTACCTGCTGGACAACGCCGATCACCCGCGCGCCTTCAACACCCTGGAACTGGACCCGGCCACCGGCCAGGTGAAAAGACACGACCGCTACTCCGAAAAATCCTTCAAGGCCCAGCTGCTGCAGAGCGTCTACGCCCTGCACGTGGGCGAATACTTCGGCCTGCCGGGGCGCATCATCGTCACCATCGCCAGCTTGACCATGCCACTGTTTTTCGTCACGGGCTGGCTGCTGTACCTCGACCGCCGTCGCAAGAAGCGCCAGGTCCGCGCAGCCCGTGGCAACGTCGCCACCGGCGACGGCAGCGGCGACAGCTGGTTGATCGGCTTTGCCAGCCAAAGCGGCTTTGCCGAACAACTGGCCTGGCAAAGTGCCGGCCAGTTGCAGGCAGCCGGCCTGCCGGTGCAGGTACGCGCACTGGCCGAACTGCGTGAAGACGACCTGCGCCAGGCCCGCCGCGCGTTGTTCGTGGTCAGTACTTTCGGCGACGGCGAAGCACCCGACAGCGCCCGCGGTTTCGAGCGCAAGGTGCTCGGCCAGCCTTGGCCCCTGAACAACCTCAACTATGCCCTGCTCGCCCTCGGCGACCGCCAGTACCCGCACTTCTGTGGCTTCGCCCGTCGCCTGCAGGCGTGGCTGGGAGAACGCGGTGCCAGCAGCGCGTTCAGCCCGGTGGAAGTGGACAACGCCGACCAGGCCGCCCTGCAGCAGTGGCAGCAGGAGCTGGCGCAACTGACCGGCGCCCAGCCAGTGGCCGCCTGGCAGCCGCCAAGCTTTGGCAACTGGTCACTGGTGCGTCGCGAACTGCTCAACCCGGGCAGCCAGGGCCAGCCGGTGTACTTGCTTGGCCTGCTGGCTGAAGAGCCTGCCAGTTGGGAAGCCGGCGACCTGGTGGAGATACTGCCGCTCAATGGGCAGCCACGGATCGACGCGTTCCTCAAGGGCATGGCGCTGGACGCCAGCGCCCGGGTACAGGTGAATGGCCTGGGGGAAACACTTGCCCAAGCCCTCGCTGGCCGCCAGTTGCCGGCGCGCCGTGATCACCTGATCGGCTTGCAGCCGCAGGCGCTGGTCGACGCTCTGGTGCCAATCGGCAGCCGCGAATACTCCATCGCCTCCATCGCCAGTGATGGCGCGCTGGAGCTGATCGTGCGCAAGGAGCGCCATAGCGATGGGAACCTGGGCCTGGGCTCCGGGTGGCTCACCGAATACCTGCCACTGAACGGCACGCTGAGCTTGCGCCTGCGGCGCAACAGCGGCTTCCACCTGCCGGAGACCGCAGCCCCGATGATCCTGATCGGTAACGGCACCGGCCTGGCCGGCCTGCGCAGCCTGATCCGCGCACGGGTGAATGCTGGCGAACAGCGCAACTGGCTGCTGTTTGGCGAGCGTAACCGGGCGCATGACCTGCTGTGTGGTGACGAGCTTCAAGGCTGGCTGCAGAGCGGCGACCTGGCACGCCTGGACCTGGCGTTCTCGCGGGATCAGGCCGAGAAAGTGTATGTGCAGGATGTGTTGCTGCAGCAAGCCGAGGAATTCAAGCGCTGGGTGGCGGATGGCGCCTGTGTGTATGTCTGCGGCAGCCTGCAAGGGATGGCTGCGGGGGTGGATGCGGCGCTCAACGGCATGCTTGGTGAAGCCGCTGTGCAGCAGTTGATCGAGGATGGGCGGTATCGGCGGGATGTGTACTGATCATCTATTGATGTAGCCGGTGCTGGCCCTATCGCCGGCAAGCCAGCTCCCACAGGTACAGCACCGGGCCCGAGGGCAGTGGGTTACCTGTGGGAGCTGGCTTGCCGGCGATAGGGCCGGTACAGGCTGTCAGTGTAAATCGAAGGTATCGGCATCCAGGTTGGCCGGGAACTTGGCCCGGTACGCCGCCAGTTCCGCAGCGCTCAACACGGCGGTAAACACCCCGTCTGCCTCGCCTGCACCGAGCAGGCTCTCGCCCTGGAAGTCCAGCACCTGGCTGTCGCCCGAATAGGCAAAGCCCTTGCCGTCCGTGCCCACCCGGTTCACCGCTGCCACATAGCACAGGTTCTCGATGCCCCGCGCCGGTAGCAGACGGTTCCAGTGCTGGCGGCGTGCAGCCGGCCAGTTGGCGGTGTAAAGCAGCAGGTCGGTGTCCTGGGCGTCACGGCTCCACACCGGGAACCGCAGGTCGTAGCAAATCAGCGGGCGAATTCGCCAACCCTTGAGCTCGAACTGCACCTGGCGTTCACCGGGGGTGTAGTGCTTGTGCTCACCGGCCATGCGGAACAGGTGGCGCTTGTCGTAGTGCAATATCTCGCCGTCCGGCCGCGCCCATAGCAGGCGGTTGCGGTGGCTGCCATCGGCGGCCTGGATGATCACGCTGCCGGTGATCACCGCGTTGTACTTCTTCGCCTGGGCCTTCAGCCATTTGTAGGTCGGGCCATTCTCCGGTTCGGCCAGGCTTTCGGAATCCATCGAAAAACCGGTGGTGAACATCTCTGGCAGGATTACCAGGTCCACCTCCCCTACCTGCTCCAGCAACACCTCGAAGTGTGCATAGTTGGCCTCGCGGTCGTGCCAGGCCAGGGTGGTTTGCACCAGGGCGACTTTCAGGTTGGGCAGTGTGCTCAGATCGCGCATAGTCGTTCCGCTGCCTGACGCAGCGTCTCCTCACGTTTGGCAAAGCACAGGCGTACCAGGCGTTGCTCGGGGATGGGTTGCTGGTAGAACACCGATACCGGGATGGTCGCCACACCGTGCTCACGGGTGAGCCATAGCGACATGTCGACATCGTTCAGGTCCGGGCGGATCTGCGAGTAGTCCACCAACTGGAAATAAGTGCCTGCCGTGCGGGTAAAGTCGAAGCGTGAGCCTTCCAGCAAGCCGCAGAACAGATCGCGCTTGGCCTGGTAGAAGGCCGGCAGCTCATCGATATGCTCAGGGTGCTCGGCCATGAAATCAGCCAGGGCGCATTGCAATGGCGTCACGCCACAGAAGTTGACGTACTGGTGCACCTTGCGCAGCTCTGCGCTCAGCGCCGGGGGCGCGATCACGTAGCCGGTCTTCCAGCCGGTAACGTGGTAGGTCTTGCCGAACGAACTGACCACAAAGGCGCGTTGATACAACTGCTCGTGGGCCAACACGCTGGCGTGGCGAACGCCGTCGTAAACCAGATGCTCGTAGACCTCATCGCTGACCAGGTAGATATCGCGGTCGGCAATCAGCGTTGCCAACTGCTCAAGGTCTTCGCGAGTGATCAGTGCGCCACTGGGGTTATGCGGCGAATTGAGGATGACCATGCGGGTGCGCGGGCTCAGGGCATCACTGAACTTCTGCCAGTCGATACGGAAGTCGCCGTCGCTCAGTTGCACATGCACACAGCGGCCACCGGCCAGTTCCACGGACGGCTCGTAGCTGTCGTAGCACGGGTCGAAGACAATCACTTCGTCACCGGCATGGACCACCGCCTGGATGGCACAGAAGATCGCCTCGGTGGCACCGGGGGTGATGGTCACTTCCTGGTCGGCATCCACCTGTGCGCCATACAGCCGCGCCACCTTCGCCGCCACTTGCTGGCGCAAGGCCGGCAGGCCGGTCATTGGCGAATACTGGTTGTGCCCGGCAGCCACATGCCGGCCCACTGCATCGAGCAGGGCCTGCGGGCCGTTGAAATCAGGGAAACCCTGGGACAGGTTGAGCGCGCCGGTCTGCACGGCGAGCTGGGACATGGTGGTGAAGATGGTCGTGCCGACATTCGGCAGTTTGCTGCGGATCATGGAGCCCTCTTTCCTGGGGTGTATCCGGCACGGGGTGGAGTCCGAGCATAGCGGATCGAGCAGTCAGGAAAAAGGTTGAAGCGATGGTGGCGTTGTGCTGGGCCAAAAAGTTTAATCTACGCAGAGCAGGGGCCCTTGCCGAGTTCATTGTGGCCAACGGCTAACAAATTCCATCAACCTCACAGCTTATATACCGGCGCCCTTGCACAATTCATGGCCTGCGCAGAATTCACCATGTTCAGAGATTAGGTGCCCCCCTTACAGTCAACATGGCCTTTTCAACCTCAATATTGAGCTCCGCTTCATTTTTAGCCCAGTCGCCTATTTTGGATTCGACCGCCACATCAACTCGTTCTTGAGTCCTTCTATAGGCCGCATGAAATTCTAGCAAAGTCTCTTTAATCAACTTTCCGCCACCTGCGTATTTCGGGTTTTGAAGCTTTCCGGACAGCCAATTGAAGGCAGGACTCGCCTCCACATAGGCTTTTTGAATCCCTTGCTTGGCAAGCGACGCTATAGCCTCTGCATCCTTCAGCCGGGCCGTATGGCCAAGATTCTTTACAGAATCTAAATTTAGTTGCATTTCCATGCTACTAGCTTTTAAAAGCTTAATCCTCGCTTTCAGCTTAATAGCATGACCCTGCGCTAAAACGGGGAAATGGCCACTAGGATCTGCCTTGTTAATCGGATCATTCCCGCAGTAGCCATAAGCATTGACAACCTGAAAAGGTGAAATGCTATCAGGCGAAAGGAACCGCATCGTGGCAGGATTGTAGGCACGATAACCATTTCCTGGCAAATACATCGCGATCCCCGGATGCAAGTATTCACCATTGAAACCTAACTGAGAGGCCTCGGAGAAATTATTAGACCTGCGACCGTAAGGTGCGTATACAAACTTCATCCACTTATTAAAGCTTGCAGCCACGTTTACGGTGCCGCTAAGCTCGCAGGCGAGCAGTGATGCCGGCGCAATATTATTAGCAAGCTCGCACATGATCACGTCTTTCGTGCGTACATAGCGCGACGCACGCTCACCCGCCACAACACTGATCAATGTACTTTCTTTATAAAAGAATTTTGCTTCCATGTTCATTACCCCGCAGAAACAGAGTGGTTTCCGAGGAAATTTCCCACGTCCTTCGGAAAATGAAAACTGGTAGAAATGACAGGTCGACGAGGCAACCGAGAGGACTGACGCACCTATCAAACACATCCGCTACAGGACAGAGCCAGTGCATAGCGGATCAAGCAGTCAGAAACAAGGTTGAAACAATAGAGGGATTGCTTTGGATCAAAGGCCTCTTCGCGGGTGCCACCACAGGTGCTGCACAATATTCAAAATCTGTGGAGGACCTGTGGGAGCGGGCAGCCCGCGAAGAAGCTGACGCGGAATCAGCGCTTGTCGCGGCGCTTCTTCTCGGCCTTCTTGTGGTGCGACATCAAGCGGCGCTTCTTGTTGACCTGGCGGTCGGTAAGGGTGTTTTTCTTGCCCTCGAACGGGTTCTCACCGCCCTTGTACTCGATGCGGATCGGCGTACCGACCAGCTTCAGCACCCGGCGGTAGGTGTTTTCCAGGTAACGCGAGTACGACTTGGGAATGCTCTCGGTCTGGTTGCCGTGGATCACGATCAGCGGCGGGTTGGCACCACCAAGGTGGGCATAGCGCAGCTTGATGCGACGGCCGTTGACCAGCGGTGGCTGGTGCTCGCTGACAGCATCTTCGAGGATCTGCGTCAGGCGGCTGGTTGGCCAGCGGGTCACAGCCGAGGTGAATGCGGCCTGCACCGACTTGTACAGGTTGCCCACGCCGGTGCCGTGCAAGGCGGAGATGAAGTGGATGTCGGCGAAGTCGACGAAGAACAGCCGGCGCTCCAGCTCGGTCTTCACGTAGGCGCGCTCACCCGGCTCCATGCCATCCCACTTGTTCAGCGCGATGACGATGGCGCGGCCGGCTTCGAGGGCGAAGCCCAGCAGGTTCAGGTCGTGGTCGACCACCCCTTCACGGGCGTCCATGACGAAGATGACGACGTTGGCGTCCTTGATCGCCTGCAGCGTCTTGACCACCGAGAACTTCTCGACTTCCTCGTGGATCTTGCCGCGCTTGCGCACGCCGGCGGTGTCGATGAAGGTGTACTTGTCACCATCACGCTCGAACGGGATGTAGATACTGTCTCGGGTAGTACCCGGCTCGTCGTAGACCACCACACGCTCTTCGCCGAGCATGCGGTTGACCAGGGTCGACTTGCCGACGTTCGGGCGGCCGATGATGGCGATCTTGATGCCATCCTTCTCGCTTGGGCCAGGAATGCGCACGGCCTCCTCGCCTTCGGCGACGTTCTGGTCGAGGGCTTCTTCCTCGGCATCACGTGGCAGGTGGCCGAGCACGGCTTCCATCAGGGCGCTGATACCACGGCCCTGGGAGCCCGCCACCGGAATGGCGTTGCCCATGCCCATCGGCGAGAACTCGGCGCGGGCAACATCGGGGTCGATGTTGTCGATCTTGTTGGCGACCAGAATCGCCGACTTGTTGCGCTTGCGCAGGTGCTCGGCAATCATCTGGTCAGCGGCGGTCATGCCGGCGCGGGCATCGACCAGAAACAGCACATAGTCGGCTTCTTCGATGGCCATGAGCGACTGCTCGGCCATTTTTTCGTCCATGCCCACTTCGTCACCGGTAATACCGCCGGTGTCGATCAGGATGAAGGAACGACCCTGCCAGCTGGCATCACCATACTGGCGGTCACGGGTCAGGCCCGACAGGTCACCCACGATGGCATCGCGGGTTTTGGTCAGGCGGTTGAACATGGTGGATTTGCCGACGTTCGGGCGGCCCACCAGGGCAATTACGGGAACCATCGGCTCTCCACTCTCGAATTCTTGAAAATGCAAAGGCCGCTGCAAGGCAGCGGCCGGAGTTTGGGCGGCGTGTCCTACGCCGCGGCTTGAAGCCCGCCAAGGCTTCAAGCATAGCTTCAGCGGATGGTCAGTGCCTCGAGCTTACCGCTGTTGCCAAAGACATAGATGGTGTCGCCGACCACAAGTGGGCGGGCGCGCAGGCCATCGCTATCGATACGTTCACGGCCGACGAAGCGGCCATCCACCTGGCTCAGCAGGTGCAGGTAACCCTCAAAGTCACCCACAGCCACGTAGCTGCTGAACACTTCAGGGGCGGTCAGCTGGCGGCGAGCCATGCTGTCGTTGCTCCACAGGGCGCTGGAAGAGCGCTCATCCACGCCTTCCACGGTACCCGAAGCTTCGCTGACGTAGACGTTACCGAAGCCCTGGGCGACGCCCACATAGCTGGAAGCATCGCGCTGCCACAGCTCGCGGCCGCTTTCCAGGTCCAGGCCCGCTACACGGCCCTGGTAGGTGCTGACGTACAGGGTACCACCAGACAGCAGCAAGCCGCCGTCGATATCAACCACACGGTCCAGCTCGGAACGGCCCTTCGGGATGGCCACGCGGCTTTCCCACACCGGCACACCGTTGTTGATGTCCACCGCGACCACCTTGCCGGTGGACAGGCCGGCGACGGCCAGGCGATTGGTGGCGATCGGAGCACCGGTACCACGCAGGGTCAGTACGGCCGGGGAGTTCTCGTAGATCCAGCGGCGGTCGCCAGTGGCGGCATCCAGGCCGATCAGGCGATCGTCCTGGGTCTGCACCACCACCACATCACCGTTGTTGGCAGGCGGGGCCAGCACTTCGCTGGTCACGCGCGAGCGCCAACGCTCTTCACCGGTGCTGGAGTCCAGGGCAATGACTTCGCCCTTGAGGGTGCCGAGCATGACCAGGCCGTAGCCCACGCCGACAGCGCCGGAAACCTGCAGCTCCAGGTCCTTCTTCCACACCACGTCACCGGTGATGCGGTCGAGGGCGAAGACTTCGCCATTGACGTCGGAGGCGTAGATACGGTCGTTTTCGATGGCCGGTACCAGGGTGTTGTAGGTCTCACCCTGGCCGTCACCGATCGAACGGCTCCACTGCTTCTTCAGCACCACTTCCTCGGTGAACTTGGTCAGCTCGGCCGGGGGCAGTTCCTTCTTGCTGTTGCTGCTGCAACCGGCGGCCAGTACGGCCAGGGTCAGCACTGCTGCATGTTTCCAACCGATCACTTACGCGTCCCCTTTAGCCAGGTCATCCAGCTTCAATTGCAGGCCACCGACCGCCGCCTCATCGGACAACGCAGCCTTGGCTTTTTCGTAAGCGCTGTGCGCGTCGTCGGCGCGACCCAGCTGTACCAGCAGGTCACCCTTCAACTCTTCACGACTGGCCAGGAAGGCCTTGTCGGCGTCGCCGTCGAGCAGCTTGAGGGCATCCTCGGCCTTGTTCTGGGCGGCCAGCACGCGGGCCAGACGCTGGCGCGAAATCTCGCCCAGGGTCACGTCGGCCGGCTTGTCCAGCACGCCTTTGAGCTCGGCAGCGGCGTCGTCGAGCTTGCCGCTCTCGACCGCGACCTTGGCCACGAACAGGCTGCCGTACTGGGCATAGGCGGTACCGCCAAACTCGCTCTTGAGCTTGCCGGCCAGTTCCGCGACCTTGGTGGCGTCTGGCTGGCCAGTCGGCGTCAGGCTGGTTTCAAGCAACGCCTGATACAGCTGCGAGGCACCTTGCGACTGGTTGTTCTGGTACTTGTGCCAGGTATTCCAGCCCAACACCACCACGCCTGCCAGCAATGCGCCAGTCAGCAGCGGCTTGCCGTTGCGGTTCCACCAGTCCTTGACCCCTGCCAGGTCATCATCATCGGTACTCGACACCCCAATACTCCTTTTCGCCTATTCGCTTGTTGAACCGCGTTACGCTTGCGCGATCGCGGTTTCCAGGTGCTCTGCCAGAGCATCCCAGGCAATGTTCTGTTGTTCGCCCTGGCCACGCAGGGGCTTGAAGCCGATTTCTTGCCTGGCCAGTTCCTCGTCACCGAGGATCAGGGCGAACAGCGCCCCGCTCTTGTCGGCTTTCTTGAACTGGCTCTTGAAGCTGCCACCGCCCGCGTTCACCGCCAGGCGCAGGCCCGGCAAGCGGTCGCGCAGGGTTTCGGACAGGCGCAGGCCAGCCAGCTCGGCCTGCTCGCCAAAGGCGCACAGGTAGACGTCGATCTGGCGGTTGATGGACTCCGGCACCTGGCCCAGGGTTTCCAGCAGCAGGATCAGGCGCTCGATACCCATGGCGAAACCGACGCCCGTGGTCGGCTTGCCGCCCATCTGCTCGACCAGGCCGTCGTAGCGGCCACCGGCGCACACGGTGCCCTGGGAACCGAGCTTGTCGGTGACCCACTCGAATACGGTCTTGCTGTAGTAGTCCAGGCCACGCACCAGCTTGGTATTGATCACGAACGGAATGCCGGCGGCGTCCAGGCGGGCCTTGAGGCCCTCGAAGTGCACGCGCGAGGCTTCGTCCAGGTAATCTTCCAGCTTGGGCGCCCCCACCAGCACCGCCTGGGTGTTCTGGTCCTTGCTGTCGAGGATGCGCAGCGGGTTGCTCTTCAGGCGGCGCTGGCTGTCTTCGTCCAGTTGCTCGAGGCGCGCCGAGAGGAACTCGACCAGCGCATCACGGTAGCGCGCACGGGCTTCGCTGGTACCCAGGCTGTTGAGCTCCAGCTTGACCGCATCCTGGATGCCCAGCAGGCCCCACAGGCGCCAGGTCAGCATGATCAGCTCGGCATCGATGTCCGGGCCATCCAGGTTGAACACTTCCACGCCAATCTGGTGGAACTGGCGGTAGCGGCCCTTCTGCGGGCGCTCGTGGCGGAACATCTGGCCGATGTACCACAGTTTCTGCACCTGGCCGTTGCCGGTGATGCCATGCTCCAGCACGGCACGTACGCACGCGGCGGTGCCTTCGGGGCGCAGGGTCAGCGAATCGCCGTTGCGGTCCTCGAAGGTGTACATCTCTTTTTCGACGATGTCGGTCACTTCACCGATCGAGCGCTTGAACAGCTCGGTGAACTCGACGATCGGCGTACGGATCTGGCTGTACCCGTAGGTATCCAGCAGACCGGCCACGGTGCCTTCGAAGTAGCGCCACAGTGGCGACTGTTCTGGCAGGATGTCGTTCATGCCACGGATGGCTTGCAGCGATTTGCTCACGAAAAGTCCTTACGAATTCTGTGTGTCAGCCACGGGCGATCAGCGCCGCGTCGGCTTCGACCTTTTCGGCCGCTTTCTGACGGATGAGCCTTTCCAGCTCATCGACCAGGTTGTCATTGGTCAGTTTCTGCGCCGGCTTGCCGTCGATGTAGATCAGGTTCGGCGTGCCGCCGGTCAAGCCTACATGGGCTTCCTTGGCTTCACCCGGGCCGTTGACCACACAACCGATCACCGCCACGTCCAGCGGCACCAGCAGGTCTTCCAGGCGCCCTTCCAGCTCGTTCATGGTCTTGACCACATCGAAGTTCTGCCGCGAGCAGCTCGGGCAGGCGATGAAGTTGATGCCACGCGAACGCAGGTGCAGCGACTTGAGGATGTCGTAGCCGACTTTCACTTCTTCGACCGGGTCGGCCGCAAGCGAGATACGGATGGTATCGCCAATGCCCTCGGCCAGCAGCATACCGAGGCCGACGGCGGATTTCACCGTCCCTGAACGCAGGCCACCCGCTTCGGTGATGCCCAGGTGCAGCGGCTGCACGATCTGCTTGGCCAGCAGCCGGTAGGCTTCGACGGCCATGAACACATCGGATGCCTTGACGCTGACCTTGAAGTCCTGGAAGTCCAGGCGGTCGAGGTGCTCGACGTGGCGCAGGGCCGACTCCACCAGCGCCGCCGGGGTCGGTTCGCCGTACTTCTTCTGCAGGTCCTTTTCCAGGGACCCGGCGTTGACGCCGATGCGGATCGGTATGCCACGGTCGCGGGCAGCATCAACCACGGCGCGTACACGGTCTTCGCGGCCGATGTTACCCGGGTTGATACGCAGGCAATCGACGCCCAGTTCGGCCACGCGCAGGGCGATCTTGTAGTCGAAGTGGATGTCGGCGACCAGCGGCACGCTGACCAGTTGCTTGATCTTGCCAAACGCCTCGGCCGCGTCCATGTCCGGCACCGAAACCCGCACGATGTCCACGCCGGCATCGACCAGGCGCTGGATTTGCGCCACGGTGGCGGCGACATCGTTGGTGTCGGTGTTGGTCATGCTCTGCACCGCGATAGGTGCATCACCACCTACCGGCACATTGCCGACCCAGATTTTGCGGGATTCGCGACGTTTGATCGGAGATTCGCCGTGCATGACTTACTGTCCCAACTTCAGGCGAGCAGTCTCGCCACTGGTGAACGGGGCAACATCGACGGCCTGGCCGTTGTAGCTGACCTGGGCGCCACGGGCAAAGCCCAGGCGCACCGCGAACGGCGGCTTGCCGGTCAGCTCGAGGTTGTCCCCCTTGCGCTTGACGGCGCTGAACAGCACCTTGCCGTTGCCATCGGAGACCTGGGTCCAGCAATCGGCGGTGAACTGGATGGCGACCTTGGCGCTGCCTGCCGGTACTGCGGCGGGCTCGGCAGCGGCCACGGCGGCTGCAGGTGCTGCTGGCGCAACGGCGGCCGGTGCAGGGGTGGCCGGTGCGACCGGAGCAGGCGCTACGCTGGCTGCGGGCTGCGCAGGCACCTGCTGGGCGGGTGCGGGTGCAGCAGCCGTGGGTGCCGGGCTTGCCGGGGCCTGTTCGGCGGTAGCGGCAGGCTGTTCGGCAGTGCCCTGCTCCAGTGCCAGCGGCGCACTCTCAGGCTGCTGGCCAGCGGTAACAGCCTGATCTTCAGGCTCGTCAAGCGGGTGAATCTGAGTGGTGCCGTCGGCGCTTTCGACTTCGACGTGCTCCAGGGCCATCTTGGCCAGGTCCTTGCCACGCAGGCTGCCCTGGTCCTGCCACCAGACGAAGCCACCGCCGACCACGGCCACCAGCAACAACAGGCTGACGCCGCGCAGGATGTTGTGCGACAGGCGTACCGGCTCTTCGATGCGCCCCAGCGAGTGCACATCGCTGCCTTTGGCGTGGGTACCGGTGTAGCGGTCGAAGGCTTCTACCAGGGTGGCCTGGTCAAGGTCCATCAACTTGGCATAGGCGCGGATATAGCCACGGGCGAAGGTATGCCCGGGCAGCTTGTCGAAGGCGCCGGTTTCCACATGGTTCAACGAACTGACAGTGAGGTTGAGCTTGCGGGCCACCTCGGCTTGAGACCAGTCCCGTTTCTCACGGGCCAGGCGCAAAAGCTCACCGGGGTTCTGGCCAGGCGCTACTGCTACTTCGGGATGCGCGGCGTTCATCGTTGCTCCGACAGGTATTGCTGATATTCCGGCGTACCGGGATAAAGTCGTTGTAATTGCTGGCCCAGCTCGGCCAATGTGCCCTGCTCGTCGAACACCCTGGCAAGGCGGCTACCCAGCAGCAGGCTACGGGCATCGTGGTCGCTCAACTGGCTGAAACGATCGTAGTAGTCCCGGGCCGGCACATAATGCCTGTTTTCGTAGGACAACTCAGCCATTTCCAGCAACGCTTTCGGTTGCCGCTGGTTGAGTTGCAACGCTTTGAGCAGATACGCGTGCGCCGCCTCGCGGCTATCGAGCTTGAGGGCGGTCAGGCCCAGGTTCTCGTACACGCGTGAGCGCTCAGGATACAGGGTATCGCTACTGGCCAGGCGAAACATCTGCTCGGCCTCGGCAAATCGCCCCTGAGCATAAAGGAAACTGCCGTAATTGTTGCGAATTCGCGTGTCGCCCGTGCGGGCCTGCAAGGCTTTGCGAAAGTGCGCCTCCGCCAGTGTCGGCTCACCCTCGGCCTGGAACACCAGCGCCAGGGCGGCATGTGCGTCGGCATCACGGCTGTCCAGGGCCAGGGCCTTGCCCAGCGGCGCCTTGGCCTGCTCGGTCAAACCCTGTTGCAAATAACCCAGGCCAAGCTGCACATAAGCACGCCCCGCATCCGCCCTGCCCTGGCGGTTGGCCAGGGGGTCGCCCGCGCCGCCCGACACGCAGCCGGCCAGCAGCAAAAGCGCAAGGATCGACAGCGCAGCGCGCAGGCTCATGGGCTAAGTCCCGGTCAGTGGCTGGCGGCGCTGTCTTGCAGCTCGACGTCCGCAGAAAGCTGGCGTACGGCGATGTAGCGCTCGCTGCGACGGGTGCGGTCGTTGACCTGGCCGACCAGCTGGCCACAGGCGGCATCGATGTCCTCACCACGGGTGGTACGGGTGGTAACGTTGAAACCACCGTGGTGCAGAAGGTCCTGGAAGCGACGAATGGCGTTGTTGCTCGGCCGCTCGTAGCCCGAATGCGGGAATGGGTTGAACGGGATCAGGTTGATCTTGCACGGCACATCGCGCAGCAACTCGATCATTTGCGCGGCATGCTCAGGCTGGTCGTTGACGTCCTTGAGCAGGGTGTACTCGACGGTGAGCACACGCTTGCCACCCAGGGTGGACATGTAGCCCATGCACGACTCCAGCAGCACTTTGAGCGGGTACTTCTTGTTGATCGGTACCAGCTTGTTGCGCAGTTCGTCGTTCGGTGCGTGCAGCGACAGGGCCAGCGACACGTCGATGTGCTTGGCCAGTTCGTCGATCATCGGCACCACGCCCGAGGTGGACAAGGTGACGCGACGCTTGGAAATGCCATAGCCCAAGTCATCCATCATGATTTTCATGGCAGCGATGACGTTGTCGAAGTTCAGCAAGGGCTCGCCCATGCCCATCATGACCACGTTGGTAATCGCGCGGTCGACTTTGGCAGGAACGGTCCCGAAGGATTTGTTGGCAAGCCACACCTGGCCGATGACTTCAGCGGCGGTGAGGTTGCTGTTGAAGCCTTGCTTGCCGGTGGAGCAGAAGCTGCAATCCAGGGCACAGCCGGCTTGCGACGATACGCACAGGGTGCCGCGGTCGTCGGTAGGAATGTAGACGGTCTCGACGCAGCTGCCGGAGGCAACGCGGATCACCCACTTACGGGTGCCGTCGGCGGAAATGTCTTCACTGACCACTTCCGGTGGGCGAATCTCGGCAACGGCCTCGAGCTTTTCGCGCAAGGCCTTGCCTACGTTGGTCATGGCCGCAAAGTCGGACACGCCAAAATGGTGAATCCATTTCATCACCTGGCCGGCACGGAAGCGCTTCTCCCCGATTGAGTCGAAGAATTGTTCCATTTCCGGCTGGGTCAGACCCAACAGGTTGATTTTGCCAGTAGATGTCGTCATGGATTCACCCTCACCCGTAAGCTTTCGCTTAGCGAGTGGTTACCTCGGTAGCAGCGAAGAAGTAAGCGATTTCGCGAGCAGCAGCAGCTTCGGAGTCCGAACCGTGAACGGCGTTGGCGTCGATCGACTCGGCGAAGTCAGCACGGATGGTGCCGGCAGCTGCTTCTTTAGGGTTGGTAGCGCCCATCAGCTCGCGGTTCAGAGCGATGGCGTTTTCGCCTTCCAGAACCTGAACAACAACCGGGCCGGAAGTCATGAAGGCAACCAGGTCACCGAAGAAGCCGCGAGCGCTGTGCTCAGCGTAGAAGCCTTCGGCTTCGGCTTTGGACAGTTGCTTGATTTTCGAGGCAACGATTTTCAGGCCGGCTTCTTCAAAGCGAGTGGTGATCTTGCCGATGACGTTTTTGGCAACTGCGTCAGGCTTGATGATCGAGAAAGTACGTTGAACAGCCATGGAAAACTCCAGAATATGAGTGTTACGAAAAATTAAACCCGCGAATTATACGCGGGTTTCAGGGGATTGCCTAACCTGCACATGACGCTTAGTCGGCTTCGTCGATCCAGGCGGCCTGGATTGCCTCAAGCACTTTCTCACCGCCGCGTGACGGATCGTCGCTGAACTCTGGCAATGCCAGCACCCAGCGGTGCAGGTCCACGAAATTCACATAACGAGGATCGACCTCAGGCTTGCTTTCTGCAAGCTGGATGGCGATCTCAAGTACATCAACCCATTTCAGACTCATGTACAGGACCTCAGTGCGGCGCTTCGGCAGCGTGGTTGAGCGAATACTTGGGGATCTCGATAGTCAGGTCGGTATCGCCCACGACCACCTGGCAACCAAGGCGCGACTGCGCCTCCAGCCCCCATGCCTTGTCCAGCATGTCCTCTTCCAGCTCGTCGGCTTCTTCGAGCGAATCGAAGCCCTTGCGCACGATGCAGTGGCAAGTGGTGCAGGCCTTGACGCCGCCGCAGGCGCTTTCCATCTCGATGTGATGGTCGTGGGCCAGCTCCAGGATGTTGGTCCCGGGCTCGACCTCCACGGTCAGCCCTTCTGGGCAGAACTTCTCATGCGGCAGGAATGTCACCAGCGGCATCGGTTACTCCTCGATCTCATTCAGGTTGCGCCCGGCCAGTGCGGCTTTGACCGTCGAATCAAGGCGACGGGCGGCAAATGCGTCGGTCACCTGCGACAGACGCTTGGTCTGTTGCTCGATGGCTGCGCCATCGGTGCCGGCCAGCAAATCACGTAGTTCTTGCATCTGGAATGCAATGGCGTCGCGCTCGTCGCTGCTAAGCAGGCGCTCACCGTCGGCGTCCAGGGCGCCCTGTACCGCTTCGAGCAAGCGCTCGCCGTCCACCTGGTGCTCACGCAACTGGCGGGCCTGCTTGTCGGAACCTGCGTGTTCGAAGGAGTCCTTGAGCATGCGGGCGATTTCGCCGTCGGTCAGGCCGTAGGACGGCTTGACCTGGATGCTGGCTTCCACACCCGAACCCAGTTCCCGGGCGGCAACGCTGAGCAGGCCGTCGGCATCCACCTGGAAGGTGACGCGAATTTTTGCCGCCCCGGCAACCATCGCCGGAATGCCGCGCAGCTCGAAGCGCGCCAACGAGCGGCAGTCGCTGATCAGCTCGCGCTCGCCCTGCAGCACGTGGATCATCATGGCCGACTGGCCATCTTTATACGTAGTGAACTCCTGGGCACGCGCCACCGGAATGGTGGTGTTGCGCGGGATCACTTTTTCCATCAGCCCACCCATGGTCTCAAGGCCCAGGGACAGCGGGATGACGTCAAGCAGCAGCAGTTCACCGCCTTCGCGGCGGTTCCCGGCCAGGGTATCGGCCTGGATGGCGGCACCGATGGCGACCACCTGATCAGGGTCGATCGAGGTCAGCGGCGTGCGGCCAAACAGTGTACCGACAGCCTCACGCACACGCGGTACGCGGGTCGAACCACCGACCATGACCACCGCACCTACCTCCTCAAGCTCGACACCGCTGTCGCGCACGGCGCGGCGGCAGGCCTTGAGGCTGCGGGCGATCAGCGGCTCGATCATGGCATCGAAGGCGGCCCGACTGAGCTCGCCCTGCCAGGCACCGTGACTGATGCTGACCACGTCAGCGTCGGTCAGGGCTTCCTTGGCGGCGCAGGCAGCCTGCAACAGCTGGCGCTGGGTACCCGGGTCGAGGTCGGAGGACAGGCCGGCCTGCTCGATTATCCAGCCAGCAATGGCGTGGTCGAAGTCGTCACCACCCAAAGCGGTATCACCGCCGGTGGCCAGCACTTCGAACACACCAGCAGTCAGGCGCAGGATCGAAATATCGAAAGTACCGCCACCCAGGTCATAGATGGCCACCAGGCCTTCGGCATTCTGGTCCAGGCCGTAGGCAACGGCAGCGGCAGTTGGCTCGTTGAGCAAGCGCAGCACGTTCAGGCCGGCCAGCTTGGCCGCATCCTTGGTCGCTTGGCGCTGAGCGTCGTCGAAATAAGCCGGCACGGTGATCACCGCGCCCACCAGGTCACCGCCCAGGGTCGCTTCGGCACGCTCACGCAGCACCTTGAGGATGTCAGCGGACACTTCCACCGGGCTCTTCGGCCCCTGGACGGTGTCGATGAACGGCATGTGCGATTCACCGCCAATGAAGCGGTACGGCAGCTGCTCACCCAATTGCTTGACGTCGGCCAGGCCGCGCCCCATAAGGCGCTTGACCGACAACACGGTGTTCAGCGGGTCACTGGCGGCCGCGTCGCGCGCAGCCTGGCCGACTTCAGTGTGGTCAGCCAGGTAGCGTACCGCAGAGGGCAGAATGACATTACCCTGCACATCGGGCAGGGGTTCGCTGCGACCGCTGCGTACGGCAGCGACCAGAGAATTGGTGGTACCCAGGTCGATACCCACCGCCAGGCGGCGCTGGTGCGGCTGAGGGCTTTGACCGGGTTCGGCGATCTGCAGTAGGGCCATGCTTATCTGAATACCTTAGGCGTCATCACGGGCAACGCCGGGTTAATCGTCGAGGCGCTCTTCCAGTTGGCGCACTTCTTGGGCGAGCTTGTCGAGGAACTGCATGCGGCGCATCAGGCGCTCGGCCTTGTCGCGCTCGGCAGGCACATCCCAGCAGGCGGCGAAATCCTCGTTCAGCGTGTCCTGGGCACCTTTGAGGCGCTTCTTGAACACGGCAACACCATCGAGGTCGGCTTCGTCCTGCAGCTCTTCAAGCTCTTCGCGCCACTGCATTTGCTGCAGCAGGAAGTCGGGGTCGTGGACCGTGACCTCCTGGGGCACTTCGTGGCCACCGATGGCCAGCAGATAGCGGGCACGGCGCGGCGCACTGCGCAGGGTCTGGTAGGCGTCGTTGAGGGCCGCGGACTTCTCCAGCGCTACCCGCTGCTCACGCTCGGAAGCGTCGGCAAAGCGGTCAGGATGGACCTCGCGGGCCAGCTCGCGGTAGCGAGTGGCCAGCTTGTCGAGGTCCAGCCGAAAGCACGGCTGGAGATCAAACAGAGCGTAATGACAAGGAGTACCCACAGCCAGCCTCAGACGTTGAAGCTTTCGCCGCAGCCACACTCACCGCGCACGTTGGGGTTGTTGAACTTGAAGCCTTCGTTCAACCCTTCCTTGACGAAGTCCAGTTCGGTGCCGTCGAGGTACACCAGGCTTTTAGGGTCGATGATGACCTTCACGCCGTGGTTCTCGAACACCTGGTCTTCGCCCGCCACTTCGTCGACGAACTCCAGCACGTAGGCCAGGCCCGAGCAGCCGGTGGTGCGCACGGCCAGGCGAATGCCTTCGCCCTTGCCGCGCCCTTGGAGGGAACGCCGCACGTGGTTGGCGGCGGCTTCTGTCATGCTGATAGCCATCAGAACTCCTTACCTCTTACCTTGCAGGCGACTTAGATCAAGCCTTTTTTCTGCTTGTAATCGCGAACGGCTGCCTTGATGGCATCCTCGGCGAGTACCGAGCAGTGGATCTTCACTGGCGGCAACGCCAGTTCTTCCGCCAGCTGGGTGTTCTTGATGGTTTCGGCTTCGTCCAGGGTCTTGCCCTTCATCCACTCGGTGGCGAGGGAGCTGGAAGCGATGGCCGAACCGCAGCCGTAGGTCTTGAACTTGGCGTCTTCAATGACGCCCTGCTCGTTGACCTTGATCTGCAGGCGCATCACGTCACCGCACGCTGGAGCACCGACCATGCCGGTACCGACATCCGGGTCCTCGGCATTCATCTTGCCGACGTTGCGTGGGTTTTCGTAGTGGTCGATGACCTTTTCACTGTATGCCATGGTGCAATTCCTTCCTCATCAGGGAGCCGCTCTTGCCGGCGACTGCTTAGTGGGCGGCCCACTCGATCTTGGAGATGTCAACGCCGTCTTTGTACATGTCCCACAGCGGCGACAGCTCACGCAGTTTGTTAACGGCCTCGCAGACTTTCTGCGCGGCGTAGTCGACTTCTTCTTCGGTGGTGAAGCGGCCGAAGGAGAAGCGGATCGAGCTGTGCGCCAGCTCGTCGTTACGGCCCAGAGCGCGCAGTACGTACGACGGCTCGAGCGAAGCGGAGGTGCAGGCCGAACCGGACGATACGGCGATGTCTTTCAGCGACATCAGCAGCGACTCGCCTTCGACGTAGTTGAAGCTCAGGTTCAGGTTGTGCGGCACGCGAGCGGTGCTGCTGCCGTTGACGTACAGCTCTTCGAGGTCCGAGACCTGCTTGAAGAAGCGGTCGCTCAGGGCCTTGATGCGCACGTTTTCGGCGGCCATTTCCTGCTTGGCAATGGCGAACGCTTCGCCCATGCCGACAATCTGGTGGGTCGGCAGGGTGCCCGAACGCATGCCGCGCTCATGGCCACCGCCGTGAATGATGGCTTCAAGGCGTACACGCGGCTTGCGGCTGACATACAGCGCGCCGATGCCTTTCGGGCCGTAGACCTTGTGCGCCGAGAACGACATCAGGTCGACTTTCAGCTTTTGCAGGTCGATTTCGACCTTGCCGGCCGACTGGGCGGCGTCGACATGGAACAGCACGCCGCGCGAACGGGTCAGTTCACCAATGGCGGCGATGTCGTTGATCGAGCCGACTTCGTTGTTCACGTGCATCAGCGAGACCAGAATGGTGTCGTCGCGCAATGCTGCCTCGACCTGGGCCGGGGTGACGATGCCGTCTGCGCCTGGCTCGAGGTAGGTCACTTCGAAACCTTCACGCTCGAGCTGGCGAGCGGTGTCCAGGACCGCCTTGTGCTCGATCTTGGAAGTGATGATGTGCTTGCCCTTGGTCTGATAGAAGTGCGCGACGCCTTTCAGTGCGAGGTTGTCGGACTCGGTGGCACCGCTGGTCCAGACGATTTCGCGCGGATCGGCGTTGATCAGTTCGGCAACCTGGCGACGGCCGTTCTCGACCGCTTCCTCGGCCTTCCAGCCGAAGACGTGGGAGCGCGAGGCCGGGTTACCGAAGTTCCCGTCGACCAGCAGGCAGTCGGCCATTTTCTGGGCCACACGTGGGTCGACCGGGGTGGTCGCGGAGTAATCGAGGTAGATCGGCAACTTCATTTGTCTCTCCTATCAGGCGGTGGCGTCGCTCGTCGTCCCTGGGGGATCAATCGACGGCGGACGTCTCAATCTTGTCCAGCTGGGCGGTTCGGCCTGCGACACGACGCAGGTCCTGGCGCTGGGCAACTTCCTGCACCTCACGGCGCATGACGAGGTCGGCCAGGCTGATGCCGCTGAGGAATTCATGGATCTGCTGACTGAGGTCGCACCACAGGTGGTGGGTCAGGCAGGTATCACCGGCATGGCAGTCCCCGAGGCCCTGGCAACGGGTAGCATCGACCGATTCGTTGACCGCATCGATGACCTGGGCCACCTGGATGGTTTCCATGCCCCGCGACAGCTGGTAGCCACCACCTGGACCGCGCACGCTGGAGACCAGGCTGCTGCGGCGCAGCTTGGCGAACAGCTGTTCCAGATAAGAGAGGGAAATGCCCTGGCGCTCGGAAATGTCGGCCAAAGACACCGGCCCATGCTGCGCGTGCAACGCCAGGTCAAGCATGGCAGTCACGGCGTATCGGCCTTTGGTAGTCAGTCGCATGGCTATTGGGTACCACGGGAGTTTCGGGATGTGTGCGAGTATGCGATTCCCGAGCATTTAAGTCAACTATTAGACCTACTGCTTTAGTCGGGTTTGCGTCGGGGAGGCGGGCGCGATTGTAGCAGACGAGGGGCGTGAGCACACGCCCCGTATGTCACCAGGGTTTCAGCGCGGCGCAATCAATGCGACTGAGTGTCGCGCTGGGCCACCTGGGCAACCTCGGTGAAATCATCTTCCGGCAGGGCCGGCAGTTCCTTGGCGCAGTAGTCGCTACCCATCTTGGTCAGGGCGCCACACATGCCCTCCAACCGCTCATCGACGGCCTGCAAGTGGTCGAGCATCTGGCCGATGGCTCGCGCCACCGGGTCAGGCATGTCGCCACTGACACCGTAGGCATCGAAACCGATCTTCTCGGCCATGGCCTTGCGCTTGGCCTCGACTTCGGTGTCCTCGCTCTTGACGATGATCCGCCCCGGGATGCCCACCGCCGTGGCGCCGGCCGGTACAGCCTTGGTCACCACCGCATTGGAGCCGATCTTGGCCCCGGCGCCGACGGTGAACGGGCCCAGCACCTTGGCCCCCGCCCCTACCACCACGCCGTTTTCCAGGGTGGGGTGGCGCTTGCCTTTGTTCCAGCTGGTGCCGCCCAGGGTCACACCCTGGTAAAGGGTGACGTCGTCGCCGATCTCGGCGGTTTCGCCGATGACGATGCCCATGCCGTGGTCAATGAAGAAGCGCCGGCCGATGGTGGCACCGGGATGGATCTCGATACCGGTCAGCCAGCGGCCGAAGTTCGACACCAGCCGGGCCAGCCACTTGAAATCACGCTTCCACAGGGCATTGCCCAGGCGGTGCAGCCAGATGGCATGCATGCCCGGGTAGCAGGTGAGCACCTCGAAGGCATTGCGCGCAGCCGGGTCACGGTGGAATACGCTTTGAATATCTTCACGCAGGCGTTCGAACATCTGTCAGTCCTTCCGTTTATGCGGCTCGCCACGGACCACTTTCTGGGTCTCGGTGAGGATGCCGCGCAAAATGCTCATTTCCGTACGCTCGACCGCCACCCGCCCATACAGCCGGCGCAGGCGCGGCATCAGGTGCTTGGGTTTTTCGGGGTCGAGGAAGCCGATGCCCACCAGGGTTTTCTCCAGGTGGTCGTAGAACAGCTCCATTTCGTCCATTGTCGCCAGCTCGCTGGCGTCAACCTTCTCGACTTTGCCCGGCGCCTCACCGGCAGCCAGCGATGCCATGCGCACCTCGTAAGAGAGCACCTGCACAGCGGCCGCAAGGTTCAGCGAGCTGAAGTCGGGGTTGGAGGGAATGTGCACGTGGAAGTGACATCGCTGCAGTTCTTCGTTGGTGAGGCCGGCGTGTTCGCGCCCGAACACCAGGGCGATCTCTTCGCCCCCCTTGGCGTGCTCCACCGCCTTGGCGCCACACTCGCGCGGGCCAATCAACGGCCAGGGGATGCTGCGCTCGCGGGCGCTGGTACCCATCACCAGGTTACAGCCGACCAGCGCCTGTTCAAGGCTGTCGACCACCTGGGCGTTATCCAGCACATCGTCGGCGCCCGAGGCGCGGGCACTGGCTTCCAGGGCGGGGAAATCTTTCGGCTGCACCAGCACCAGGCGCGACAAGCCCATGTTTTTCATGGCACGCGCAGCGCCGCCGATGTTGCCGGGGTGGCTGGTATTGACCAGAACAACACGAATATTTTGCAGCAAGGTGTTGTGCTCACAGATGCAGGAATCAGGGCCTTCGATCTTACAGAACCGACAGACGTAACGCCATGAAAGCAAATGTGACACTTCTGCCGACAAACTTTTCTGCTAGAATGATCGGCTTTCTTCTTTAACATCTCCAGGTGACCCGCCCATGCAGCCTATGCTGAATATCGCCCTGCGCGCCGCTCGCAGCGCCAGTGAACTGATTTTCCGCTCCATCGAACGCCTGGATAGCATCAAGGTGGACGAGAAAGAGGCTAAGGACTACGTTTCCGAGGTTGATCGTGCCGCCGAGCAGAAGATCGTCGACGCGCTGCGCAAGGCCTACCCGAACCACTCCATCCAGGGTGAAGAGACGGGCATGCACGCGGGCACCGGCGAAGAAGGTAAAGACTACCTGTGGATCATCGACCCACTGGACGGCACCACCAACTTCCTGCGCGGTATCCCCCACTTCGCCGTCAGCATCGCCTGCAAATACCGTGGTCGCCTTGAGCACGCCGTGGTGCTCGACCCGGTACGCCAGGAAGAATTCACCGCCAGCCGTGGCCGTGGCGCCCAGCTCAATGGCCGTCGCCTGCGTGTCAGCTCGCGCACCAGCCTGGAAGGCGCCCTGCTGGGTACCGGCTTCCCGTTCCGTGATGGCCAGATGGCCGACATGGACAACTACCTGGGCATGTTCCGCGCCCTGACTGGCCAGACCGCCGGCATCCGCCGCGCCGGCTCCGCCAGCCTGGACCTCGCCTACGTGGCCGCTGGCCGCTTCGACGCCTTCTGGGAGTCGGGCCTGTCCGAATGGGACATGGCAGCTGGCGTGCTGCTGATCCAGGAAGCCGGTGGCCTGGTGAGCGACTTCAACGGTGGCCACGACTTCCTCGACAAAGGCCACATCGTTGCAGGCAACATCAAGTGCTTCAAGGCCGTGCTGACCGCTATCCAGCCGCACCTGCCAGAAAGCATGAAGCGCTAAGCGCGAATTGCCAGAAAGCAAAAAGCACCCCTCGGGGTGCTTTTTTTGTGCCCAGAGCTTACGCAGTCCTTGTGGGAGCGGCCTTGTGTCGCGATAGGGCTGCAAAGCAACCCCGGGAATCTCTGATGGATCACAGATCCTGGGGCCGCTGCGCACCCCATCGCGACACAAGGCCGCTCCCACACAAAGCAGAGCGCGTACGAAATTACTGGGCAGCTTCGCTCAGGATCAGCTTGCCATTCTTGTCCAGCGGAATGGTGGCCCCCGGCTCGCGGTCCATCTTCACCTTGCCTACCTGATCACCGATGGAATAGGTCACGTTGTAACCCACCACCTTCTCGCTGATGTCATTGACCGTATTGCAGCGGGTTTGCGTGGTGGTGTAGGTGTCACGCTGCTGCATGCCTTCCTGCACCTTGTTACCGGCATAACCACCACCGACCGCACCGGCCACGGTAGCGATCTTCTTGCCGGTACCACCACCAATCTGGTTACCCAGCAAGCCACCTGCCAGCGCACCGACCACGGTACCGGCAATCTGGTGCTGGTCCTTGACCGGCGCCTGACGCGTCACGGCCACGTCCTTGCATACTTCACGCGGGGTTTTCACCTGCTGCTTGATCGGCTGCACGTCCGTCACCTGGGCGACTTCGGGGCCTTTGTTCACCAAGCTGTAGGTCGCCACAGCACCTCCGGCAGTTACACCGACAGCACCCAGCACCGCACCCACCAGCATTGATTTATTCACGTGAACCTCCTGATCGTACCAGCGGGTCTCAACCCGCGCTTCTCCCAGCCTTGGAGCAAAAAAAAAGGCGCGAGTTCAACACTCGCGCCTTTTTGCTCGCCGTACGGCGTAGGGACAGGGCCTTATGGGCGCTCGTCCACACCTTCAGCCTTGACTGGAGGGATCAGGTCTTCGCTGTTCAGGTTCAGCCAGATCAGTACCACGTTGGCGATGTAGATCGACGAGTAGGTACCGGCCAGAACACCGATGAACAGGGCCAGCGAGAAGCCGAACAGGTTGTCGCCACCGAAGAACAGCAGTGCGGCAATGGCCAGCAAGGTCGAAACCGAGGTGGCGATGGTGCGCAGCAGGGTCTGGGTGGTCGAAACGTTGATGTTCTCGATCAGCGAAGCCTTGCGCATGACGCGGAAGTTTTCACGCACCCGGTCGAACACGACGATGGTGTCGTTCAGCGAGTAGCCGATGATCGCCAGCACCGCCGCCAGCACCGTCAGGTCGAAGGTAATCTGGAAGAACGACAGGATACCCAGGGTGACCACCACGTCGTGGATCAGCGAAACGATCGCACCCACGGCGAACTTCCACTGGAAACGGAAGGCCAGGTAGATAAGGATGCCGCCCAAGGCCATGAGCATGCCCATGCCGCCCTGGTCGCGCAGCTCTTCTCCCACCTGCGGGCCAACGAACTCGACACGCTTGAGCGTGGCCGGGTTGTCGCCGCCAGCCTTCTGCAGGGCAGCGGCTACCTTGTTACCCAGCTGCGGGTCATCGCCCGGCATACGCACCAGCAGGTCGGTGGTAGCGCCGAAGCTCTGCACCACGGCCTCGTGGAAGCCGGAGTCGACCAGCTCGGCACGCACCGCCTTGAGGTCGGCCGGGCGCTCGTATGTGAGCTCGATCAGCGTACCGCCGGTGAAGTCCAGGCCAAAGTTGAGGCCCTTCTGCCACCAGCTGAACAGCGCCAGCACGGTGAGGAGCACGGTAATGGCGAACGCAACATTGCGCACGCCCATGAAGTTGATGGTTTTCATCGCAGCTCCCTCAAACCCACAGCTTCTTGATGTCACGCCCGCCGCAGGTCAGGTTGACCATTGCGCGGGTCACCATGACGGCGGTGAACATCGAGGTGAAAATCCCGAGGGACATGGTAACCGCAAAGCCTTTGACCGGGCCGGTCCCCATGGCGAACAGGATACCGCCGACCAGCAGGCTGGTCAGGTTGGCGTCGATGATCGCGGTGTAGGCGCGGTTGAAGCCTTCGTGGATGGCGCGCTGTACCGACATGCCGGCTTTCAGCTCTTCGCGGATCCGCGAGAAGATCAGCACGTTGGCGTCCACCGCCATACCCATGGTCAACACGATACCGGCAATACCCGGCAGGGTCAGGGTGGCACCCAGCAGCGACATCAGCGCCAGCAGCAGCACCATGTTGCCCGCAAGGGCGATGGTGGCGATCACGCCGAAGCCACGGTAGATGGCGATGATGAACAGCGAGACGAACAGCATGCCCCACAGCGACGCATCGATACCCTTGGTGATGTTGTCGGCACCCAGGCTTGGGCCAATGGTACGTTCTTCAGCGAAGTACATCGGCGCGGCCAGACCACCGGCACGCAGCAGCAGGGCCAGTTCGGACGATTCGCCCTGGCCGTTCAGGCCGGTGATGCGGAACTGGCTGCCCAGTGGCGACTGGATGGTCGCCAGGCTGATGATCTTCTTCTCTTCCACGAAGCTTTGTACGGCAACGTCCTTCTCGACGCCGTCGACGGTCTGCTTCACGTAGCGCGTGACCGGCTTCTGCTCGATGAAGATCACTGCCATGCTGCGGCCGACGTTGCTACGGGTAGCACGGCTCATCAGCTCGCCACCGTGGCCATCCAGGCGGATGTTCACTTGTGGGCGACCGTGCTCGTCAAAGCTGGCCTGGGCGTCGGTAACCTGGTCACCGGTGATGATCAGGCCGCGCTCGACCGGCGCAGAACGGCCGCCTTCGCGGAACTCGAACACTTCGGTAGTGGCCTTGGACGCACCCGGCTCGGCACCAAAGCGGAACTCCAGGTTGGCGGTTTTACCGAGGATACGCTTGGCTTCGGCAGTGTCCTGCACGCCCGGCAGCTCGACCACGATACGGTTGGCGCCCTGGCGCTGTACCAGCGGCTCGGCCACGCCCAGCTCGTTGACACGGTTGCGCACGGTGGTGAGGTTCTGCTTGATCGAGTATTCGCGGATCTCGGCAACTTTTGCCTGAGTCAGCGCCAGACGCAGCACGGCGAGGTCGTTGCGCTCGGTGGTGGTCAGGTCGAAATCATTGAAATTCTTGCGGATCAGGGCACGTGCCTGTTCGCGGGTTGCATCGTCAGCGAAGCCCAGCATGATGCCACCATCCTGCTGAGGCAGGCTGCGGTAGCGGATGCGCTCTTTGCGCAGCAAGGTCTTGACCTCGCCTTCGTAGACCTTCATGCGGGCGGTCATGGCCTTGTCCATGTCCACTTCCAGCAGGAAGTGCACACCACCGGACAGGTCCAGGCCCAGCTTCATCGGGCTCGCACCCAGGTTGCGCAGCCATTGCGGGGTAGTCTGTGCCAGGTTCAGGGCCACGACATAATCATCGCCCAGTGCCTTGCGCACTACATCCTTGGCTGGCAGTTGGTCTTCCTGGTTGGTCAGGCGGATCAGCCCGCTGCCCTTCTCACCCAGGCTCGCGCCTTTGACAGCGATCTTGGCATCGACCAGCGCCTTGCTGACACGATCGAGGTCGGCCTGGTTCACCTGCAGCGCCGAACTGGCACCGCTGATCTGTACCGCCGGATCATCCGGGTAGAGGTTGGGAGCGGAATAAATGAAACCGACCACCAGTACCAGCACGATCAGTGCATATTTCCACAGAGGGTATTTGTTCAGCATCACGCCGCCCGTTCAAGACGCGGGGCGCTTTGCGCGCCCCGACTGGAAAATAAAACCGGTAACTCAGATAGCCTTGAGCGTACCTTTTGGCAGGGTTGCCGCGATGGCGCCCTTCTGGAACTTCAGCTCGACAGTGTCGGAAACTTCCAGCACCACGAAATCATCGGAAACCTTGACGATCTTGCCGGCGATGCCGCCGTTGGTGACAACTTCGTCACCTTTCTGCAAGTTGCCGAGCAGGTTCTTCTGCTCTTTGGCACGTTTGGCCTGTGGACGCCAGATCATCAGGTAGAAGATGACCAGGAAACCAACCAGGAAAATCCACTCGAAACCGGTACCGGCTGGGCCAGCGGCAGGTGCTGCAGCGTCCGCGTATGCGGCGGGGATGAAGAAGCTCATTGGGCACTCCTAATGTAATTTTCTAATAATGGATGCAGACAGTCAGTCCAAAGGCGGTACAGGAAGCCCGCGCTTGGCGTAGAAGGCGTCGACGAAGGCGGCCAATTTACCCTGTTGAATAGCCTCGCGTAAACCGGCCATCAAGCGCTGGTAATGGCGCAAGTTGTGGATGGTATTCAGCATGCTGCTCAACATTTCGCCGCACTTGTCCAGGTGATGGAGATAGGCGCGGGAGAAGTTGGTGCAGGTGTAGCAGTCACAGGTCGGATCCAGCGGCGATTCATCGTGGCGATGGAACGCATTGCGGATCTTGATCACCCCTGTATCGACGAACAGATGGCCGTTACGCGCGTTACGCGTAGGCATCACGCAGTCGAACATGTCGACGCCGCGGCGCACACCCTCAACGAGATCTTCCGGTTTGCCTACCCCCATAAGGTAACGAGGTTTGTCAGCAGGCATCATGCCCGGCAGGTAATCCAGCACCTTGATCATTTCGTGCTTGGGTTCGCCCACCGACAGGCCACCGATGGCCAGGCCGTCGAAACCGATGTTTTCCAGGCCTTCCAGGGAGCGCATGCGCAGGTCCTGGTACATGCCGCCCTGGACGATGCCGAACAGCGCCGCCGTGTTGTCGGCGTGGGCGTTCTTCGAGCGCTGGGCCCAGCGCAGCGACAGCTCCATGGAAGTACGTGCCACGTCGTGCTCGGCCGGGTACGGGGTGCACTCGTCGAAGATCATCACCACGTCCGAGCCCAGGTCACGTTGCACCTGCATCGACTCTTCAGGGCCCATGAACACCTTCGAGCCATCGACTGGCGAGGCGAAGGTCACGCCCTCTTCCTTGATCTTGCGCATGGCGCCCAGGCTGAACACCTGGAAGCCACCGGAGTCGGTGAGGATCGGGCCTTTCCACTGCATGAAGTCGTGCAGGCCGTTGTGCTTCTTGATCACCTCGGTGCCCGGGCGCAGCCACAGGTGGAAGGTGTTGCCCAGGATCATCTCGGCGCCAATGGCCTCGATATCGCGTGGCAGCATGCCCTTGACCGTGCCATAGGTACCCACCGGCATGAACGCAGGGGTTTCCACCGTGCCACGTGGGAAGGTGATGCGACCACGACGGGCCTTGCCGTCGGTAGCCAGCAGTTCGAAGGACATTCGACAGGTGCGACTCATGCTTGATCCTCGGGGCCGCGTGGCGCCGGATTGCGGGTGATGAACATGGCATCACCGTAACTGAAGAAGCGGTACCCGTCCTCGACCGCCGCCGCGTAGGCAGCCATGGTTTCGGGGTAACCGGCGAACGCCGAGACCAGCATCAGCAGCGTGGACTCCGGCAGGTGGAAGTTGGTGACCAGGGCATCGACCACATGGAACGGCCGGCCCGGGTAGATGAAGATGTCGGTGTCGCCGCTGAAGGCCTTGAGCACGCCATCGCGCGCCGCGCTTTCCAGCGAACGCACGCTGGTGGTGCCGACCGCGACCACCCGGCCGCCACGTGCGCGGCAGGCCTCGATGGCATCGACCACATCCTGGCCCACTTCGAGCCATTCTTTATGCATGTGGTGGTCTTCGATCTTGTCGACCCGCACCGGCTGGAACGTGCCCGCGCCCACGTGCAGGGTAACGAAAGCCCGCTCCACACCTTTGGCAGCAATCTTTTCCAGCAGCGCTTCGTCAAAGTGCAGGCCCGCAGTGGGCGCGGCAACCGCACCGGCGCGCTGGGCGTACACGGTCTGGTAGCGCTCACGGTCGGCGCCCTCGTCGGGGCGGTCGATGTAGGGCGGCAGCGGCATATGGCCGACGCGGTCGAGCAATGGCAGCACCTCTTCGGTGAAACGCAGCTCGAACAGCGTGTCATGGCGCGCGACCATTTCGGCCTCGCCACCGCCATCGATGAGGATCACCGCGCCCACTTTCGGCGCCTTGCTGGCACGCACATGGGCCAGCACCCGGTAGCTGTCGAGCACGCGCTCGACCAGCACTTCCAGCTTGCCCCCGGAGGCTTTCTGGCCAAACAACCGCGCCGGGATGACCCGGGTGTTGTTGAACACCATCAGGTCGCCGGGGCGCAGGTACTCGAGCAGGTCGGGGAATTGCCGGTGCGCCAGCGCGCCGGTCGGCCCATCGAGCACCAGCAGACGGCTGCCATGGCGCTCGGCCAACGGGTGGCGGGCGATCAGGGAATCAGGGAGTTCGAAGGAAAAATCGGCGACGCGCATGATGATGTTCGGTTCGGCAGGGCCGGGAAGTTTAGCCCAATGTGTGAAAATTGACCATGAAAGCCGATTGACCGACTAGCGGCACCTCTCTATACTGCGCGCCACACGCCCTGATGGCGGAATTGGTAGACGCGGCGGATTCAAAATCCGTTTTCGAAAGGAGTGGGAGTTCGAGTCTCCCTCGGGGCACCAAAATCCGGAAAAAACCGACCTTATGGTCGGTTTTTTTGTGCCCGACGATTTTGCCGGGCTAGGCAAAGGCCCTATCAGGGGCGGACCGCTGTCACTTCGATCTCAACCCGCCAGGCAGGGTGCGCCAGGCCTGCAATCTGGAACGCCGAGCGCGCAGGT
Organism: Pseudomonas putida NBRC 14164; assembly: GCF_000412675.1. Taxonomy (NCBI): domain Bacteria; kingdom Pseudomonadati; phylum Pseudomonadota; class Gammaproteobacteria; order Pseudomonadales; family Pseudomonadaceae; genus Pseudomonas; species Pseudomonas putida. Next base: position 5,030,596 of record NC_021505.1, read on the forward strand.
AGCACCGGCTGCTTGGCGGCTGGGCCGAAGAACTGGGTGTAGCCGGCCATGAAACCGTCGAAATCCATCTTCCCGCCGTGCTCCGGTCCGCCCACCAGGAATACCTGCATCTTCACCACGTCAGTCAGGCCAAGACCCAGCGCTTTCAGCTGCTGCTGGATGCTTTCAAGCACATTGATGGTTTGTGCCTTGGTATCACCGTAGGCTTCCAGCGAATCCTTGGGCGCGTCGGGATGGATCACCGACGGGACGGAACCGCTCAGGTAGACGATCGATTTCCCGGCAGGAATCTCTACAGCCGACGAGATAGGGAAACTACCTGCGCCATGGCGCACGATATCTTGTGCATGAACGCTGCCGGCACCGGCTAATCCCAACGCCAATGCAGCAACGGTCTTGAAAGCGAATTTCATATTTCTCTCCTGATGGTTACGCAAGAATGTACACGCACCGATGATGCGTGTACGGGTCATTCCATTGCGGTATGTGTACTTAGAATCGATACAAACTGAAGGGTTTCGGGTCCAGCACCGGCGCCTTTCCAAGCAGCAGGTCTGCCGTCAGCTCGGACGACACCGGGCTTTCCGTCATACCCCAGCCGGTCGCGGTGTTGATGACCAGGCCTGGGTACTCATTGACCTGCGAAATGATCGGGTTCTCATCCGGGGCGATGGCCATGGCACCGCTCCACTGATCGATCAACTTGGCATCCTGGAAGGCAGGGAACTCGACCTTGAGCTTTTCCAGAGATGCGTCCAGCTCTGGAATATCCGGGGCCGCCGTCATCAGCCTGTTTTTCTCGAAGGGCGATACCTCGTCCAGCCTCCACTGGGTGGGCTGAGTGAACGAATCGATCAGTTGCTTGTTGAGTGAGATGTGCACCGGGAAGTCGGGGATGGCCAGCAATGGCAGGTATTTATAGCCATACATGAACGATTCTTTGACCACCGGGGCAACGACGACGCGCGGTGAGGTGGCGTATGTACCGTCGGCCTGCTCGCGGAAGTAGATATTCCCCGGCAATGCAACGTTGCCCCCCGGTGCACGGGGTGCCGCGCTGATGATTTGCTGGGACTGGTAGGCCGGCAAGGTAGGCACATCGACGCCCAGGTTCTGCATGAACAGCCTGGACCAGGCGCCACCTGCCACGACCACGCGAGAAGTGCTGATGGCACCCTTCTCGGTCACCACATCGGAAATGACGCCTGCCTGGGTTTCCAGGCCCCTTGCGGCGCAGTGGGTGTAGATGCGCACACCCATTTTCTTGGCGTACTCCGCCATGACAAACGATGCGCGCTCGGCGTCCAGGCTACCGGAGTCTTCCTCGAAACCTGCAATTTTCCAGCTCGATGATGCACCGCGCAGCCGCTGTTCGAGTTCATTCCCCTGAATGATCCGAGTCTTGAAGGGGTTGTCCGCTGCTACTTCCCGGCTTTTGACATCAATCCACTTTCTGACGCTTTCCAGGTCTTCTTCATCGAAAGGAACTTCGACCCGGCCCTGTGTGCGATAGCTGGTATCTGCACCCACTTTGGCATTCATCTCGCGCCACCGTTGTTTCGCAAGATGGTGCAACTGGAACGTCGCGTCAGGCATCTTGTAGGTCATGACCTGACCATAGAACCTGCATGACTGCTCGCCGGCAATATCCCCTTTTTCAACGACGACTACCGAGAGGCCACGTTCGACAAGATTGATCGCGGTCATGAGCCCCAGAATACCAGCGCCAACAACTACCACGTCTGCCTGCTTGGGAAGTGCACCTTCGGTGCCTTCTACAAAACCAAACCGCGGCTTGCCGGGGATCAACCGGCCTTCGCGGGTCAGCAAGGGGGTCAGAATGCCTGCGCCACCTGCAATAGCCACGACGCCGCCGCCGATCAAAAATTTACGCCTCGTCATTCCCATGACACTTTCCTTTCCTGGTAATCGGTGTGGGTTCATCAGCTCAGGCGGCGAGCCACCTACCTGGCCGCCAGCCGCCGCGGTCAACTTTCGGCCACCGCGTCAGGCTGATGCTTAAAATTGAAGGGCGGCTATTTTGTTGATGACCCGCTTCGGGAAAAAGCGCTGTGGGCAAATACTTAGTTCAGCCATTTTGAAACTATCGCGCAGGGGACATAAATAGTTGATATGGCGACATTCAACACTCGAAAGAGGCAAGTTAGTTCGAGCGAAGATGCTGGCTTAGTTTCGAAAGTGCACGGAGGCAACAAGCGCTGAGAATTCAGTAACTGTGTGGGTGTATAGCGTTATGTGGCGCCATTGAGCGCAACCTGGGGTCAATTTTTCGTGCATCCGCCCTTGGCTCAGGCGCTCCTCACGCCGAGATCTTCAGCAAACCGAAGCAGGTAGCCGTCCGGGTCTTGCACCAGGAAATTGCGCTGGCCGACCAGCATGCCGCCCTGGCGGTACCAACACTCTTCAATCGGCTTTCTGATGCTATGCCCTGCAACCCCCAGCGACGCGACCAAGGACAGTGCATCAGCGCATTCGATCGACAGGTTGATGCCTCGACCATACGGCGGCTCCAGCGGGCCGACCCGCCAGGGTGACTCACTCTGCCAGTCCTGCTCCAGCATCAGCTGGCTGCCACCAAAAGACAGGAAGGCAAAATGCTCTTCTGGCCGGTCGTATTCAATCTTGAAGCCGAGTACGCCGCAGTAAAATGCCAGGCTGCGGGGTAGATCAGAAACAATCAGCTCCGGCACCAGAGGATTTAGCTTAAACAATGTTCTGATTCCTTTCAGGGTAAGTCGACTGGCAACTATGAACAGGTCGCCCTGAAAAAGGTAGCTTGTCAGTGGGGTCGCCCAATGCAGCTCACACCCATCAGATCCGCCCGAAAAAAATCCCCCCACTTTGACGCCGCCCCAATGGCTCTGGGACCTGTAGCCATACCTGCATTCTATTGGCCGCCGTCATGACTAACACTTAAGCTGTCATTCGTCGGATATATGCCGAAAGTATTGCTAGCGTAATGGCACTTAGCCATAGTTGCGCTCCCATTTCTCCACACCCTGTGTGACACATGAAAACAATCGCGCCCTGCATGGCGGCAATGATGCTGCTCAGTGGGTGCAATGGAGTGCCAACGTCGTACGTTTCAGACCCCGTCTACAGCCAGGCTTTCGTGGTCACTTCCGGTGCACCGCTGCCGATGTTGCTGATGGCCAGCGCCATCCAGTGGAACGAGGATTACGCTGTAACCGCCAAACACACCCCCTTCCTGCGCAACGTGGTCCACGAGGGCCTCGGTGACGTAGTGTTCTTCAAGCACAAGGCCAGCAGCGTGCCGCACTGGCGCCAGTACGTGCCTGGGGAAGCCGTGACGGCGGTGGGTTTCAACAGTTTCATGATGCCGATGCAGGGCAAGGGCCATGCCCTGCCGTCACTGGTACGGCTTGAAGGTACGCCTGGCAGCGTCTTCTACTCAGTGCATGACGGCCCGATCACCAAGGGCATGTCGGGTGGGCCTGTGTTTGCCGATGATGGCAAGGTGGTGGGCATCAACGTGGCCATCATTCCCACCAGCGAGATCGACGCCGGCAAGCGCCCGGACCTGGCCGGCAAGGACCGCATCAGCGTGTTCATGTCGTTCAGCGAAATCGACAAGGAATGGCGGCGTTACCAGTACCTGCTGGCGCACAAGGCCAAGCCCCAGGCACCGGCTTCGGTCAAAGGCTACGTGGCGGTGGCCGCCAAGCCGTGAATCGGGGCGCGGTATTGGATGGAAAGCGGCCTATGATGTGAGGCTGATGGCCTCTTCGCGGGTAAACCCGCTCCCACAGGGCCTGCACAGGATTTGAGCTTTGTGCAGTACCCGCGAAGAGGCCGTGCCAACCAACGCGAGAAGGACCTGCCATGCACCTGACCCACCGCCCCATCCGGCCCGAGGACATCCCCGTCATCTGCAGCTTCCCGCAGAACCCGGACGAACTGTTCTACATGTTCCCCAAAGCCACCTACCCCCTCACCCCCAACCAGCTGAGCGACGCCATAGCCCAACGCAGCGGCTCCACGGTAGTGGAAGGTAACGGCGCTGTCCTGGCCTTCGCCAATTTCTACAAAGCCGAACATGGCGGCGTATGTGCCCTGGGCAACGTAGTGGTGGCCCCCAGCGCCCGCTGCTTTGGTGTAGCGCGTTATCTGGTAGCGGCAATGATCGACCTCGCCCGCCAGCAGTACAGCGCCCGGGAGGTCTGGGTGTCATGCTTCAATCACAACACCGCCGGCCTGCTGCTTTATCCACAGCTGGGCTTCACACCGTTCGGCATCGAGGAGCGGCAGGCGTGGGACGGCACGCGGGTAGCGTTGGTGCAGATGAAGCAAATAGTGACTTAACCGAGCTGGATCAGCGGGTCATTGCCTGTGGCTGAACGAGAAGGTCCACCCCCAGAGCACGAATGACCCTCAATACCGTGTCAAAACGAGGCTTCGCGCCAGGGCTCAGCGCCTTGTACAGGCTTTCTCTACCCAGCCCACTCTCCGTAGCAATATGTGTCATGCCCCGTGCACGAGCGATATGTCCAAGTGCTCGAATGATTTCCTCGGTATCGCCATCTGATAGCACCTGGCTAAGGTATTCACTGATTGCCTCATCGCTGCTCAACAAGGCTGCCATATCAAACGGGATCAATTTTTCGCTCATTTCATCTCCTTCAGCAGCTTTCTGGCTTTGAGGATGTCGGCGGCCTGGGTGGACTTGTCGCCGCCGACCAGCAGTAAAACCAACCTCTCCCCCTTTTGCGTGAAATAGACGCGATAACCGGCAGCTACGTCGATGCGAAGCTCACCAATATCGCCTCCAAGCCACTTGAAGTCACCAAGATTGCCCCCCGCTGCTCGCTCCAGCCTACGACCTATCGCCAGCCTGGCCCTCAAATCTCTCAAGCTCGATAGGCAAGCGGCAAAGCTTTCCGTCTGTTCAACGAGAAACATCAAGTGGTCACCCAATCGTATCCTTATGGATACACCAATTCAAGGATTGAAGCGACCCACTCTGTCGTTTTTGAGCTGAATCAGGAATTCAGGCACATCTGACAGGCTGGTAGGATTTTTCCCTTCGTTTCAGCTACAAAATCCCTTGCAACATTCAACCCTCGAACCTTCGACGAGCCTCGACGTCCGATCCTGCATCCCCTGCGTTTCGAGGTACCCCCGCGTGAAAGACATCATCACCCGCAAGTACCGCCTGGCCGTGAAGACCATCGGCTACATCGGCTGGTCGCTGTTTTGGCTGCTGATCTGGGATGTGCTGGTCACCATCGATTTCATGCTGTTCTTCAACAGCAAGTTCACCCTGCCGTTGATCCCATTGACCTTGCTGGGCTCGGCGCTGGTGGTGCTGGTGAGTTTTCGCAACAGTAGCGCCTACAACCGCTGGTGGGAGGCACGCACGTTGTGGGGGGCGCTGGTGAACGGGTCGCGCAGCTTCGCCCGGCAGACGCTGACCCTGATCGATGACCCGGATGATGGCCTGAACCCGGTCAAGGCCACCCTGCTGCGCAGGCATATCGCCTATGTGAACTGCCTGGCGGCGCACCTGAAGGGTGAACGCTGCCCGGACGAGCTGATGGCCTTCATCCCGCCTGCGGAGTTCGAACGGCGCAACCGCTCGAACAATTTCGCCAATGACATTCTCGGCGGCTCGGCAGCCTTGCTGGCGCGGGAATACCAGGCCGGGCGACTGGACAGCATTCGTCTGGCGCGACTGGAGTCGACGCTGGTAGACCTTTCTAACGCCCAGGGCGGCATGGAACGGATTGCCAATACGCCATTGCCCTACCCCTATGTGTATTTCCCACGGCTGTTCATCACCCTGTTCTGCCTGATCGTGCCGGTGGGGCTTGTGGAGTCGTTGGGCTGGTTCACGCCGCTGGCGTCGACGGTGGTAGGGTTCATGTTGCTGGCCATCGAGCGGATCGGGACTGATTTGCAGAGCCCGTTCAGGTTCAGCGAGCATCAGATCCAGATGGATACCATATGCGAGACGATCGAGCGTAACCTGGAGTCGATGCAGCGGGAGGCGCAGTGTGCCGAGGCTGTAAACGCCTGAGAGATGTCGGGGCTGCATTGCAGCCCGGGCTTTCCGTCAGGCCCGCACATAGCGCTGGCGCAACACGTCACTCAACACATCTACCAGCAACACCAGCACCAGCATCCCGATGATCACCGTGCTGGCCTGAGCCTCCTGGAACAGGCTCAAGGTGGTGTACAGCATCTGCCCCAAGCCACCCGCCCCGACAAACCCCAGCACGCTGGCCATGCGGATGTTGTTCTCCCAGCGGTACAAGCTGTAGGCCAGCAATTGCGGCCACAGATTGGGCAAGGTACCAAAGCAGAACGCCGCCACCTGGCTGCCGCCCTGCAGGCGGATAGCCGCTGCCGGCTCTGGCGGTGCGTTCTCCAGCGCCTCGGCAAACAACCGCCCCAGCACGCCAGCGGTATGCAGCGCCAAGGCCAGGGTACCCGCATTGGGGCCAAGGCCTGCCGCCAGCACCGTCAGCGCCGCCCACACCAGTTCAGGGATGGCCCGCAGTGCATTCAGCAATAACCGCGCCGCGCCCTGCAACGGCCAGCCGAAGCGCCCCGCCGCCGGCAGCGCCAGCAACATCCCCAGTACCATCGCCAACAAGGTGCCCAGGCCAGACATGGCAAGGGTCTCCAGCGCCCCACGCCATACTGCCTTCAGGTGATCGGCAGACAGGTCCGGGTGCAGGAAGCGCCCGGCATACTCACCCATCTGTCCCAGCCCGCCGTTGCCTACCAGTGCGCGCAGGTCCAGCTCCAGGTAAGCAAACGAGGCCACCACCGCCACCGCGATGGCGCCAAGCAGCAACAGGTTGATTGCGCGGTTCATGCCAGCCTCCAGCGCAGCAGGCGGCTGAGCAGGTCGGCCAGCATCACCAGCAGCAAGAACGTAAGCAGCATGCTCGCCACTTGCGCACCATCGAACATGCGCATCGACAGGTCGATCTGCTGGCCCAGCCCGCCAGCACCGACAAAGCCCATCACCACAGAAGCCCGCACCGCGCACTCCCAGCGGTACACGGTGTATGACACCACTTCCGATGCAGCATTGGGCAGGATGCCGTAGAGAAACGCCGCCAGCCGGCCACTGCCCGCCTGCAGCAAGGCATGGGCCGGGCGCTGGTCGACCGACTCGAAGATTTCGGCGTAGACCTTGCCGAGCATGCCGCTGTACGTGATGGCGATAGCCAGCACGCCCGCCGTTGGCCCCAGCCCCACGGCCCGTACAAACAGCAGCGCCCAGACAATTTCCGGCACGCTGCGCAGAAAAATCAGCAACCCGCGCACCGGCAGGCGCAGCAAGCGCGACCACAACCCGGCACGCCCGCCGCGGGAGGCGGCACGCAACGACAAGGCGCGGCTGGCCATCAGCCCGGCTGGCACTGCCAGCAGCAATGCCAACGCCATGCCTGCAGTGGCCACGGCCAGGGTTTGCAGAGTGGCTTCGTACAGCAATGCGAGAAAGTCGGCATCGTGTGCAGGCGGCCAAAAGGCACTGGTGAAACTGGCGATCTGCTGTCGGTTCTCAGCCTGCAACAGCACCCACGGGTTCAGCTCGCTCAACTGAATGCCTGGCCACAGCACGACAATTGCCAGCAAGGCCAGCAGCAACCGCGGCAGCAGGGCCGGGTCGCGGGTGTCGGCCTTCAGCATCGCGGTATCTGCACGGTCAGGGTCGGCCCCTGGATTGGCGGCGACGCCAGTTGTTCGTTGGCGTACAGCGCATCCAGCATGGGTTGGGTGACCGCATCGGCCCGGCAGTCAAACGCCACCTGCCCCTCGCGGATACCGATCACCCGCGGGAAATGCGCCAGCGCCAGCTCCACGGCATGCAGGCTCGCTACCAGCGTCACGCTATTGGCCTGGGCATGGCGGTTGAGCAAGGCCAGGCTGTGGTCGGCCAGTACCGGGTCCATGGCCGACACCGGCTCATCGGTCAGCAGCACCTGCGGCCGCTGGTACAACGCCCGGGCAATGCCCACGCGCTGCAACTGGCCACCGGACAATTGCCCACACTGCACGAACAGTTTGTCGGCCAGCCCCAGCTCCGCCAAAACCTGCCGTGCCCCGGGTACATCGCCGGGGTACAGCAGGTTGAGCAAGCCGCGCATTACCCCCCACTGCCCCAAGCGGCCGGCCAGTACTGCCGTCACCACCCGCTGGCGTGGCGGCAAGGGCGGCGCCTGGTGCACCAGGCCAACCCGTGCCCGCAGGCGCTGCCGTGCCCGGGCCGACAACGCCCAAGGTTGCTCGCCGAGCAGCTCCAGGCGCCCGCCGCTGGGCTGGATGGCCGTGGCCATCAGGTGCAGCAAGCTCGACTTGCCCGCCCCCGACGGCCCGATGATGGCGACTCGCTCGCCCTGCCCGATACGCAGGCTGACCGCATCAAGCGCGTGGACCTGGCCATGGTGCAGGCTGGCACCGTGCAGATGGATGGCTACATTCGAAGCAGTCACTTGAGCAGGCCGGCCTCGCGTGCGGCTTGCTCGGTGCCCTCGTAGTTCTCAGGCCTGGTTTCGATGAAGCGGCTGGCAGCCTGCAGGTCCAGAATCGCTTTGTGCTCCGGGTTGGCCGGGTCGAGGTCAAGGAAGGCTTTCTTGATCTTCTCCTTCAACGCCGGGTCCATGTTGCCGCGCACGGTCCAGTTGTAGTCGAAGTAAGCAGGCGTGGTGGCAAACACCTTCACCTTGCTGGTATCCACCTTGCCGGCATCCACCAGCTTTTGCCACACGCTGGCGTTGAGCACGCCACCCTCTACCTTGCCGGCCTGTACCCAGGCCACGGTGGCGTCATGGGCGCCGGAATAAGCCACGCGGCTGAAGTACGCTTCAGGCTTGATGTTGTCCTGCTTGAGCATGAAGTAACGCGGCATCAGGCTGCCCGACGTGGACGAAATGGAACCGAAGGCAAACGACTTGCCCTTGAGGTCGGCCAGGCTCTTCACATCGGGGTTGGCAGTAATGAACTTGGAGGTGAATTGCGCGTCCTGCTCACGCTGCACCAGCGGCGTGGCAGTCGGGTCCTTCAGGTGTACCTGGACAAAAGTGAAACCACCCAGCCAGGCCAGGTCCAGGCGGTCGGCGGCCAGCGACTCGACCACCGCCGGGTAGTCGGCTACGGGTACGAACTTCACTTCCATGCCCAGTTGCTTGCCCAGGTACTCACCCAGTGGCTTGAACTTGCGCTGCAGCTCGGTCGGCGCTTCGTCGGGGATGGCGCTGACCCGCAGGGTTTCAGCGGCCTGTACGACAACGGCACAGCAGGACAGCACGAGGCCGGCGGCGAGCGCCAGGGGGCGTTTGAGCATGGGTGTTCTCCGGTTCAATAGCGGGGAAGTGCCGACAAATCCGCCGACATCGGGAATTATAAGAGGCAAGGGCCCAAAGGCCAGCTTTGCTACAATCGCGCAACAATTTGACCTGCTGAGGTACACATGAGCGAGCCGATTCGCCTGACCCAGTACAGCCATGGTGCCGGCTGTGGCTGCAAGATTTCCCCCAAGGTGCTGGACGTGATCCTCGCCGAAAGCGGCACCCAGGCCCTGGACCCTAAACTGTGGGTCGGCAACGCGTCACGCGACGATGCAGCAGTGTACGCGCTGGACGATGAGCGCGGTGTGGTCTCGACCACCGACTTCTTCATGCCGATCGTCGATGACCCGTACGACTTCGGCCGCATCGCCGCCACCAACGCAATCAGCGACATCTACGCCATGGGCGGCGACCCGCTGATGGCCATCGCCATTCTTGGCTGGCCAGTCAACGTGCTGCCACCGGAAGTGGCCCGTGAAGTGATCCGTGGCGGCCGCGCCGTGTGCGCCGAAGCCGGTATCCCGCTGGCGGGTGGCCACTCCATCGACGCCCCCGAGCCAATCTTCGGCCTGGCCGTCACCGGTGTGGTCAGCAAGCGCCACCTCAAGCGCAACGACACCGCCACTGCAGGCTGCCAGCTGTACCTGACCAAGCCACTGGGCATCGGCATCCTCACCACCGCCGAGAAAAAGGCCAAGCTGCGCCCGCAGGACCAGGGCCTGGCCCGCGACTGGATGTGCACCCTCAACACCCCTGGCAGCCGCTTCGGCAAACTCGACGGGGTCAAGGCCATGACCGATGTCACCGGCTTCGGCCTGCTCGGCCACCTGGTCGAGCTGGCCGAAGGCAGCGGCCTCACCGCGCACCTGGACTACACCGCGGTACCGCGCCTGCCCAGTGTCGACCACTACCTGGCCGAGGGCTGCATCCCCGGTGGGACCCTGCGCAACTACGACAGCTACGGGCACAAGATCGGCACCCTCACCGACGACCAGAAGCACCTGCTGTGCGACCCGCAGACCAGCGGTGGCCTGCTGGTGGCCGTTACCCCGGAGGGTGAAACCGACTTCCTCGCCGTGGCTGCCGAACTGGGCCTGCAACTGTCGCCTATCGGCAAGCTGGTCGAGCGACAGAGCCACGCGGTCGAGGTGCTCTGATGCGCCCCGACTGCACCGACTTCCGTCAGCTGTTCCTCGACGACGTGCCGATGATGGACATGCGCGCGCCCGTCGAATTCGCCAAAGGCGCCTTCCCTGGGGTGGTCAACCTGCCGCTGATGAACGACCAGGAGCGGCAGAAGGTCGGCACCTGCTTCAAACAGCAAGGCCAGGCGGCCGCCATCGTCCTGGGTCACCAGCTGGTCAGCGGCGCCACCAAGCAGGCGCGGATGGATGCCTGGGTAGCGTTTGCCCAGGCCCACCCGCAAGGTTACCTGTACTGCTTCCGGGGCGGCCTGCGTTCGCAGATCGTGCAGGGTTGGCTGCACGATGAGGCAGGCATCCAGTACCCGCGTGTCAAAGGTGGCTACAAGGCCATGCGCACCTTCCTGCTGGAAACCACCCAGCAGGCGGTAGCGCAATGCGATTTTGTGCTGGTGGGCGGTTTGACCGGTACCGGCAAGACCGATGTGCTGCACCAGCTGGACAACGTGCTCGACCTGGAAGGCCACGCCAACCATCGCGGTTCCAGCTTTGGCAAACGTGCCACTGCACAACCGGCGCAGATCGATTTCGAAAACCAGCTGGCCATCGATGTGCTGAAAAAGCGCGCCCGCGGCTGGGAGCAGTTCGTGCTGGAAGATGAAGGCCGCATTGTCGGCAGCTGTACGGTGCCACTGGAGTTGTATCAGGGTATGCAGCAGTACCCGCTGGTGTGGCTGGAAGACAGCTTCGCCAACCGCGTGGAGCGCATCTTGCGCGACTACGTGGTCAACCTGAGTGCCGAGTTCATCGGCGTGCATGGTGAGGAGGATGGCCGCCGGTTGTTTGCCGAGCGCATGCTGCAAAGCATGGCCAACATCTGCAAGCGCTTGGGTGGGGAGCGCTATCAGCGGCTTTCGCAGATCCTGCGCCTCGCCCTTGAGGAGCAACAGCGCAGCGGCGCGGTGGACCTGCACCGGGGCTGGATCGAAGGCTTGCTCAACGAGTATTACGACCCGATGTATGCCTACCAGCGTGCAGCCAAGGCAGAGCGTATCGAGTTTGCCGGGAACGCCGTGGAAGTGCGCGAATACCTCAAGGCCCGGGCGCTGCGCGAGCCTCGCCAGTAAAAGCGGGGACGCTTCGCGCCCCATCGCCGGCAAGCCAGCTCCCACAGGTTGAGTGCCATCTTCTGCCTGTGAGCTGTACCTGTGGCAGCTGGCTTGCCGGCGATGAGGCCGGTACAGGCAACCTCACTGCCCGGGGCTGAGCACCCGTTCCAGCTCCGCCGCCCGGTCGCGGGTCATGTCCATCATGCATGACCCTCCCTCCAGCTGCGCCATCGTCCCGCCACTGGCCTGCACATGAAACTGGCAATTGCCATCGCGGTAGGCAAGCCATTTACGCTGCACATCCCGCAAGCTTTTCTGCTGCCCGGCATCCAGCTTGCCCATCAACTGCTTGTACACCCGGTTCAGACGCTGGTCCTGCACGTGTGTCTCGGCCTGGATGCACTCGCTCATGGCCACGGTGCTGGAGGCCTTGTCCATACACTTTCCGTAGGCCGGCGTGTAATCGTCCGCCACCGCCAGCGGCAAAACGCAGGCCATTGCCAGGCCTGTCAGGCAATGCTTGATCATGCAAACCCTCCTTGCGGGTATCAAAACGACTGCGGCTGTTCTGGCGGCATCAGTACCTTGCCTGGGTGGAAGCGCAGCGATGGCATCTGCGTGGCTGAATAAAGCGCCACGCCCAGCGCCGCAATCAACGCCACATCCAGCCAGTTCCAGCCCGGCATGTCGTCGGCGCTACGTGCCTTCCAGCAATGCCAGGCCTGCCCCAGGCAGAACACCCCAATGGCCGCCAGCCACAGATAGAAACCAGCACCAAAACCGGTCAGGTCGTGAAACTCATAGCTCTGGTTGTCCGGCAGGCGGGTGATGCCGAAACTGCTGGCCGCCAGGTACGCCGCCGCCAACCCGGCCAGCAATGCCAGGCGTCGGAACCGCCGATGGGCAAGAATGGCCAGGGCCAGCAGCGGGTTGGCAAACCATTGGTACAAGCCGAAGGGCATGCCCCACGGCCCGTACAGCAACATCTGCAGGGCTGGCATGTGGCGTGCGCCGCTCATCAGCGCGCCATCGAAAAACAGGGCGAGCAGATACAACAGCAGGCTGATGCTCAAGTAGAAAACGGGCAAGGGGCACACCTGGAGGAAACGGGACAGCCTACGACCATAACCCAGGCCCTGCCCCGCTTCCAGACCCTCAATAGGTGCCGCACGGCGACACCATGCGGCGCACGACTATGCAACAGGTGGTTCAAGCAACAACCCGTAGATACCCGAGTCGGACAGCTCACCGGCCACGCACCAGCGCGCCCGCAGGGTGCCTTCCAGCACAAAGCCCTGCCGCTCGAGTGTGCGCGCCGAGCCCTGGTTGCGTGGGTCGATTTCGCCTTCAAGGCGGCGCATGTGCAGGGTGTGGGCGAGGTAATCGATGAAGCAGGTCAATGCCTCGTCCATGTAGCCCCTACCCTGCACGGCACTGGCCAGGCAGTAGCCGATTTCGCCGCGGCGGGACACATCGTCGATATTGAACAGCTGCACCATGCCGATGAGCTCGCCGTTATCACGGCGATACATGCCGAGCTTGAGCTGATCGCCATTGGCATAGGCTTCGCGGTCGGCGGCCAGGGCGCTTTCGGCTTCGGCCAGGTCTTGCCAGGGGGCATGGTGCCAATAACGCATGACCTCGGGGTCGGCCATGATCGCCAGCCATTGCGCAGCATCGGCATGGCGCATGGGGCGCAAGTGCAGACGCGGGCTGTCGAGGCAGAGGTCACTGGGGAAACTGCGGGGTGGGGTCACGCCGGATCTCCTGTCCATTGCTGGGGAGATGACAGTTTAACGTCAAGTGCAGGGTTCAGGCATCCCGGGGCTGCTTTGCAGCCCATCGCCGGCAAGCTCCCACCAGGCCACCACAGAACCTGAGCCTTGTGCAGTACCTATGGGAGCTGGCTTGCCGGCGACAGGGCCAGCCAAGGCGACCATAAAGGGTTCAGGCCACCTCAGCCCCATCATCCGGCCAATGCGGCTCGTTGGCGCCTGGCGGCGTCAGTGGTGGCAGCCCATACGCCGCCCGCGCATCGTCGCAGCTGGGGTTATGCACACCCCCCTCCCACGATGCTTCGAATTCGCGGCAAGGGCTGGAGCGGTTGGCGTAAATGGTACAAGCGACTTCTTTGCCGATCTCGCCTTCAAGGCTGACGCAGCGGCAGGGCTTGGCATCAGTGCCGATCATGGCAACGCGGGTGGGGTTGATCTGTACCACCAGGTCGTCCGGCACAACGCCCCCGGCAGACTGGCATTCGCCCCAGAAGAAAGACACACGGAAGTACCCGCAGCAGGCGCCGCAGTCAAGGCAAGGGTTATATTCAGACATGATGCCACGGAGGGAAGGTTGTTGTTATCGGGGTTGGCCCGCGGCGCCATTCTCAATCGAACCAGGGGCGGCTGGATAGAGGGTACATGCAAAAAAATTTGCCACTGATCCGGCCGCCCGCTTCGTTCAGCGCAATGCTTTGTAGGTGGAGACATCCCAACGCTGCAAGGCAAGCCCTTCGGTCGGGTCATAGTCATCACCACACACCTTGCTGAACTGCGTACGGTCCTCGCCGCAATGCACCAACCGGTCATGCTTTTGACCCTCGGTCAGCACTGTATAGGATTTGACGCGCATGGCTTGGTACTGCGCTTCGGCCGCGGCCATGGCTTGGTGACACTTCATCAACTGGCTGTCGTTCAACGCCAGCTGCCTGCCCAGTTGAACCCCCCAGCGGGTCAGGCAGACTTCAGCGAAATGTCGCACGATCAGCCCAGGCTCCTTGAGCACCGTGCCGTCGCTTGCACCATCGACCGAGGCGTTGCCGACCAGCGTGGCATGACGCCCGGGCATCGGATAAATACAGATTTGGGTGCCACTGGCGACTGACGGGATCACGCAGGCAAACCCTTTGGAACGCTCATCCCGCGAGTAGAAGCCGACATATTCACGCACGTTTTCCGCCAGTGCGATGCGCTCGGCTTGCACATTGCCGACACCAGGCACCGGGTCGATCGCAAAGATATTCACCGGTACGTTTCGCAACACCGGGTCTTTCGCCATGGCGTTGGCCAGCATGTGGCAGCTGATGCCGCCCCGGCTCCAGCCCACCAGGTTCACCTGGGTCGGAATGCGCGGCTTGCGGAACATGCTGATGATGCGCTCTTGCAACTCTTGCGGCGTTGGGTGGCGGTCACCGTAGTCGTAGGTACGCCAGAACCACGAAGCCGTGGACGACACTTCCGGAACAGGTACGCCAGCATCCTTCAGCCGCCCGTACTCTTCCTCGCTCAGCTTGGTGCGCTGCCAGCTGCTTTCGCCTTTGATCACCTGCAGCACGTGGTTGACGTTTTCTTCCCAGCCGCTACCGAACAACTGGCCGGTCCAGTTGAAGTACCCGCCGGGTTCTACGAACAGCTTGTCATCCTGAAGGTTGCCGCTGCCGGGGCCGTCAACAGCAATCCAGTGGGCGAATTCGCGGCCCTGGTCGTTGGCGGCCAGGGTCGAAACCAGCTCGCCGTTCCAGAAGTTGGGGTTTGCATCGTCGAAGCGATGCGAGCCGGTGCCACAGAAGTAGGCGGTGAACACACTCATGGGGAGGAGTCTCTTTGGTGAGAAATGAGTGCTGAAGATAGGTAGGCTGATCGGTGAAACGCAGGCGGAAAGCTCGCCCTGCTGCAAAATCGAGGGGCTGCTTTGCAGCCCCAAGCGCTTACTTGCGGGCCAACCCGTCAGCCCGGAACATCTGCCGGATGCCGCGAATGGCCTGGCGAATACGGTCCTGGTTCTCGATCAGGGCAAAGCGCACATGGTCGTCACCATATTCGCCAAAACCGATGCCCGGCGACACGCACACCTTGGCCTCGGCCAGCAGCTTCTTGGAAAACTCCAGCGAGCCCATGTGTGCATACTGCTCAGGGATCTTCGCCCATACGTACATCGATGCCTTGGGGTTCTCGACCATCCAGCCCAGCTCGTGCAGCCCTTTCACCAGCAGGTTGCGGCGCTGGCGGTACTGCTCGGCAATGTCACGGACGCATTGCTGGTCACCTTCCAGTGCCGCAATGGCAGCGACCTGCAGCGGGGTGAAGGTGCCGTAGTCGTGGTAGCTCTTGATCCGGGCCAGGGCGTTGACCAGCTCGGGGTTGCCGACCATGAAGCCGATCCGCCAGCCCGCCATGTTGTAGCTTTTGGACAGGGTGAAGAACTCCACCGCAATGTCCTTGGCGCCAGGCACCTGCATGATCGACGGGGCTTTCCAGCCGTCGTAGACGATGTCGGCGTAGGCCAGGTCATGCACCACCAGCACATCGTACTGCTTGGCCAGGGCCACCACGCGCTCGAAGAAGTCCAGCTCCACGCACTGGGCGGTCGGGTTGGACGGGAAGCCCAGGATCATCATCTTCGGCTTGGGGATGGACTCGCGGATGGCCCGCTCGAGTTCGTTGAAGAAATCCACACCCGGCACCAGCGGCACCGAACGCACCTGGGCACCGGCGATCACTGCGCCGTAGATGTGGATCGGGTAGCTGGGGTTGGGCACCAGCACCGTGTCGCCCTGGTCGAGGGTGGCCAGCATCAGGTGGGCCAAGCCTTCTTTCGAGCCGATAGTCACGATGGCTTCGCTTTCCGGGTCGATGTCGACCTCGTAGCGTTCCTTGTACCAGTTGGAAATGGCCCGGCGCAGGCGTGGGATGCCGCGAGAGGTGGAATAGCCGTGGGTGTCTTCACGCTGGGCAACCTGCACCAGCTTCTCGACGATGTGCGGCGGGGTGGCGCCGTCGGGGTTGCCCATGCTCAGGTCGATGATGTCCTCGCCACGGCGGCGGGCGGCCATCTTGAGCTCGGCAGTGATGTTGAAGACGTAAGGGGGGAGACGATCGATGCGCGCAAAGCGGCGCGGCGAACCTGGGTTGGCCATGGCTTCCTCTGAGTACGTAAGCGCCCGGAACCGTCCGAGCGACGTTGGCCGATGTGGCGGCCTGGGTCAGAAGATAATGCCGAAACATGATAGCTGTAAAGGACAAAATCCTGTTTTGTTAGATCTTTTCAGAAGTATTTTTTGAAAATCCAGGATTTATGTTTTCCTGCGCTGACCTCTTCGCGGGCTCGCCCGCTCCCACAGGGTTACCCGCAGCCCCTGGGACCTGCGCCGTACCTGTGGGAGCGGGCAAGCCCGCGAAAGGGCCGGCACAGATAAACACTCATAAAAAACCCCGGCACATGGCCGGGGTTTTCGTGAAACAGGCAGCAGTATCAGCGTGCGTAAGTCATCAGCACGTCCGCAGCGGTCTGGCTGTCCACACCCATCATCACGCTCAGGGCAGTAACGGTGAGGATGGAGAAGCCGAACACCTTGCGGGCCCACTTGCTGTCGTCCTCGGCCTTGTAGCCACCCCAGGCCATGTACAGCCAGTACAGGCCCATGGCAGCTGCCACGGCCAGGTAGCCGAGGCCGGCGTAACCGCCGAGGGTGAGCATCAAGGTGGCGAGCACGAAGGCCAGCACGTACAGCACGATCTGCTTCTTCGCCGCCAGGATGCCACGTGCCACCGGCAGGACCGGAATGTTGGCAGCGCTGTAATCCTTGAAGCGGAAGATTGCGATGGCAAAGCTGTGCGGCATCTGCCACAGGCTGAACATCACCAGCAGGGTTACCGCAGCCAGGTCGAAGCTGTTGCTAACGGCGCAGTAGCCGATCACCGGAGGCATGGCACCCGAAAGGCTGCCGACCAAGGTGCCGTGCACCGATTTACGCTTCAGCCACAGGCTGTAGAAACCGACATAGACAATGAAGCCTACAGCTGCGCAGAACGCCGACAGTGGGTTGGCCTGGACATACAGCAGGCTGAAACCCGCCACCCCGAGCAGGGTGGCGTAGATCAGCGCGAGGGGCAGCGACATGCCGCCCTGCACCATGACGCGGTTCTTGGTGCGCTCCATCTTGTGGTCGATGTCACGGTCGATGCAGTTGTTGAACACGCATCCGGACGCAACCACCAGCGAAGTACCGATCACCACCGCCAGGAACAAGGCGAAATCCACATGGCCCTTCGAGGCAAGGAAGAAACCGCCTGCCACGGAAAGCACGTTACCGAAAATGATCCCCGGTTTGGTGATTTGGATAAAGTGCTTAACGGACATGCAGTCTTACCTCACTTGGCCATCATTTCGATGTGGATGTTGAACATGATCCACAGCGACAGGCCGACCAGCAGTGCAATTACCAGCACGGTGAACAGGAACGTCGACACGTTGTTGCGTTGCTCTTTCGAGCGGTCCATGTGCAGGAAGTACACCAGGTGTACCACTACCTGGATCACGGCCATGGCAACAATGATCAGAACGGTCAGGTTCTTCGGCAGGCTGGCAGTCATCGCCAGCGCGAACGGAATCGCGGTCAGGATGATCGACAGGACAAAGCCGATCATGTACGACTTGACGCTGCCGTGGCTACCTTCGTGATGAGTGTCGTGTGCGCTAGCCATTACAGAACCCCCAGCAGGTAAACGACGGTGAATACGCAGATCCAGACCACGTCCAGGAAGTGCCAGAACAGGCTCAGGCAGCTCATGCGGGTCTTGGCGGTCGGCGTGATGCCATGCTTGTTGATCTGGTACATCATGATTGCCATCCAGATCAGGCCGGCAGTCACGTGCAGACCGTGGGTACCTACCAGGGCGAAGAACGCCGACAGGAAGCCACTGCGCTGCGGGCCGAAGCCCTCGCTGATCAGGTGATGGAATTCATAGATTTCCATCGCGATGAAGCCCGCACCGAACAGGAAGGTCACAGCCAACCAGCCCAGTACGCCGGCTTTCTTGCCATCGAACATCTTCAGCATGGCGAAGCCGAAGGTGATCGAGGACAGCAGCAGGAACAGCGTTTCAACAGCTACGAAATCGAGCTGGAAGATGTCATGACCCGACGGGCCGCCGGCAAAACTGCCGGACAGCACCGCGTAGGTGGCGAAGAGCGACGCAAACAGGATGCAGTCGGTCATCAGGTACAGCCAGAAACCCAGTACGGTCATCTGGCCCGAGTCGTGGTGGTGGTCGTCATGCCCATGGTCGTGACCATGAGCAGCGCCGCCGTGCATTACTTGACTGGACATTGATTACACCCGCTCAAACGATTCGACACGTGCGCCGGCAGGCAGAGCACCTGCTTTGGCCAGCGCTTTCATACGCTCGCCTTCGATGCGCGCCACTTCTTCGGCCGGAACCATGTAGCCCTGGTCGTCACGTGCAGCGTGGCGAACGAAGACTGCGATGGTTGCCAACAGGCTCGCGCCCACCAGCCACCAGATGTGCCAGATGAAGGCGAAACCGAACACGGTCAGGAACAGACCCATGAACAGACCGGTGGAGGTGTTGCTCGGCATGTGGATCGCTTCGTACTTGGCCGGAACCTTGTACGCAACACCGGCTTCCTTGGCTTCGTGCCAGGCGTCCAGACCAACTTTCTCAGGCATGTGAGCGAAGTTGTAGAACGGAGGTGGCGACGAAGTGGACCACTCGATGGTACGGCCGCCCCATGGGTCGCCAGTGACGTCCATGTTGTCTTTGCGGTCGCGAACCGACACGTAGATCTGGATCAGCTGGCAAGCGATACCGAACAGGATCAGCACGGCGCCGACAACGGCTACGTACAGGTAGGGTTCCCACAGTGGGTTGTCGGAGTGGTTCAGACGACGGGTCATGCCCATGAAGCCCAGGGCGTACAGCGGCATGAACGCAACGTAGAAGCCCGACAGCCAGAACCAGAAGGCAGCTTTGCCCCACTTCTCGTTCAGGGTGAAGCCGAAGGCTTTCGGGAACCAGAAGGCGAAACCGGCGATGTAGCCGAATACCGCGCCACCGATGATCACGTTGTGGAAGTGCGCAATTACGAACAGGCTGTTGTGCAGAACGAAGTCAGCACCTGGAACGGCCAGCAGTACGCCGGTCATGCCACCAATGGAGAAGGTGACCATGAAGCCCAGGGTCCAGAGCATCGGTGCGGTGAAGCGCACACGGCCTTGGTACATGGTGAACAGCCAGTTGAACAGCTTCACACCGGTCGGGATGGAGATCAGCATCGTCGCCAGGCCGAAGAAGGTGTTGACGCTGGCGCCGGCACCCATGGTGAAGAAGTGGTGCAGCCATACCGCAAAGCCGAGGATGGCGATCGCGCCCGATGCGTAGATCATCGAGTGGTGGCCGAACAGGCGTTTGCCAGAGAACGTCGAGGTAACTTCCGAGAACACGCCGAAGGCCGGCAGGATCAGGATGTACACCTCAGGGTGACCCCACGCCCAGAACAGGTTGACGTACATCATCGGGTTCCCACCAAGCTCGTTGGTGAAAATGTGGAAGTCCAGATAACGGTCAACAGTCAGCAGAGCGAGTGCAGCAGTCAGAATCGGGAACGAAGCAACGATCAGTACGTTGGCCCAGGTGCAGGTCCAGGTGAAGATCGGCATGTCCATCAGCTTCATGCCAGGTGCGCGCATCTTCATCACGGTGACGAGGAAGTTCACGCCGGTAAGCGTCGTACCCAATCCGGATAGCTGTAGCGCCCAGATGTAGTAGTCGACACCTACCCCAGGGCTGTACTGGATGCCTGCGAGCGGCGGATAGGCAACCCAGCCGGTCTTGGCGAATTCACCAACGCCCAGCGAGATGTTGACCAGCAGCACGCCTGCCAGCAGCAGGTAGAAGCTCAGGGAGTTCAGGAACGGGAAGGCAACGTCACGTGCACCGATCTGCAGAGGAACCGCGAGGTTCATCAGGCCGGTGAAGAACGGCATCGCCATGAAGATGATCATGATCACACCGTGAGCGGTGAAGATCTGGTCATAGTGTTCAGGCGGCAGATAGCCTTCGGAGCCACCGGTAGCGGCAGCCAGCTGGGTACGCATCATGATGGCGTCGGCAAAGCCGCGCAGCAGCATGACCATCGCGACGATGATGTACATCACGCCGATCTTTTTGTGGTCGACAGTAGTCAGCCACTCGCTCCACAAGTAGGTCCACTTGCGGAAATAGGTGATAAGACCGACGACAGCGATACCGCCGAGCGCGATCATGGCAAGCGTCACCATGACTATCGGCTCGTGATAGGGTATCGCCTCCAGGCTTAGTTTACCGAACATCTCTTACTCCTCTGCACCGGCAGCTGGTTGCATACTCGATTCCACACCCTTGGTTGTGGCCAGATCTTTGCTGCCTGCTTCTTCGTGGACCGGCTTGCCGCGGTTCATGCCTTCGTACTTGTCGACGATGGACTGGAACAGCTCTGCTGGCGCCTCGCTGTACAGCGCGACTGGGTTGTATTCGCTAGGCTTGGCCAGAGCTTCGTACTCGGCTTTGCCCAGTTTCAACGGCGACTGCTTGACCTCGGCGACCCATGCATCGAAGTCGGCCTGGGAAGTGGCAGTAGCCTTGAATTTCATGCCGGTGAAACCAGCACCGCTGTAGTTGGCGCTGATACCGTCAAACACACCGTTTTCGTTGGCGATCAGGTGCAGTTTGGTGGTCATGCCGGCCATGGCGTAGATCTGGCCACCCAGGCCCGGGATGAAGAACGAGTTCATCACGGCGTCGGAGGTGACACGGAAGTTCACCGGGGTATTAGCCGGGAAGTTGATCTTGTTGACGGTGGCAATGCCCTGTTCCGGGTAGATGAACAGCCACTTCCAGTCCAGTGCGACCACGTCGATCTGAATCGGCTTCACGTCCGAGTCCAGCGGACGGTAAGGGTCCAGCTTGTGGGTGGAGTGGTAGGTGACGTAACCCAGGGCGATGATGATCAGGATCGGGATGATCCACACCGCAGCCTCGATCTTGGTCGAGTGCGACCAGTCAGGGGTATAGGTGGCTGCCTTGTTGGAAGCACGGTACTTCCAGGCGAACGCCAGGGTCATGATGATCACAGGAATGACCACCAGCAGCATCAGGCCGGTAGCGATCAGGATCAGGTTCTTTTGCTCAATGCCGACCTGGCCCTTCGGGTCGAGCAGGGTCCAGTTGCACCCACTGAGTAAAAGCATGCCTAAAAAGGGCAATATGCCAAACAGTCTGGGGTAACGCTTTTTACTCATCTCACGACCTCTAGATCAGCTTGCTTCAATGCAATTTGTGTTTTGGTAGCCAACACTTCGTCCTGCCAAGTGAGGCATTTTGCGCCCGTACTCGCTCCTGCCTGGGGTCCGACTGCAGGACCTTGGCTTCAAGCGTGTTAGCGGTGCTTATGGTTTCGTAGGCAACAGGCCTGTACTTCAGACCAAGTCCATTTGGTGCGGGAAAACGCGGAGGGGGGTCCGCCCGGTATCGCCGTTGGGCGAAACTTGACGAAGTCAGCAAAAAGGAGCGCTGGGGCTTCCTTCAATCCTGCGACTCGCAAGCAGTGCCGAACGGAAATTGGGGGCGATTGTAGTGAGGTCGCCAACCCTTGACTATGACTTATTGAGCAACAGTCTTTTACAGAATGCGTAACAATGCTGCTCGATAATTCAACTTCGCGACAGTTTGTCGCACCCCGCTTGCTAGGCCTCAAAGCCGCATTCTGCAAGGCTTCGTGGTTGATCTGGATCAAGCGGTGAGCGACTTTTCCCTCTTCTCATGCGGTGTAAAAGACCACATGCAATTCAGGACTTTTGTCTAAGCCTGGCGTCGGTTGCGGTAGATCCCGAGCGGAACCAGGATGGCGGTCAGCACGAACGCCACGAGCGCCCATTGCGCCAGCGACAAGCCGAGAAGCGGCGGGTACGGCGTGCTGCAGAAGCCGTCGACCTGGAATGCCAGCGGCCAGAGTTTGGCCAGAGGCAGGTCGTCAACGATCGGCTGGAGGGTATCGATGCCACAGCTGACCATGGGGTTGGCGAGTATATACACATGGTTGCCGGCCGCAATGATTCCGCCAATTGCGCTTACCACCACCAGTGCCTCGAAGAAGGTCAGGCTGCGGCGCCCGGGCATCGCCGCGGCGATGAAGGCAAATACGGCAATGAACAGCAGCGCGTAACGCTGCAGGATGCACAGCGGGCACGGTGCCTCGCCCAGCACCACTTGCATGTAGAGGGCGCCGCCGATCAGCGAGAGGCAGATCAGGCCCAACAGCACCAGAAAGCGCCGTTCCCGATTCAGGCGCGATGTTTGTTCGTTCATTGCCGGTTCCTTCGATGGATAGTGGCAGCGTGGTCCGCCTGCCTGAGCGCAAGTCTACACGCTGGGCAGGGCCTTTGAGCGTGCCGAGGAAGCAGCGTGATAGCACTGCGCAGGGCTATCCGGTGTGGCTGAGACCGGCCGCAACAACGTCGGTTCAACGCTGGGCGGCAAAAAAACGGCTGCCCGGGTGCCGCGCAGGGGCAAGCCCCTCGACACCCGGGAGTGAAGGATACCGTGATTAAAGGAGGATTAAAGATGAAAGCTGAGCAGGCGCTTTTCATCTCTCCTTATATATAGGCAGGAAGGAGTACTGTGACTGGGATACACATTTGTGCCTGTACCGGCCCCTTCGCGGGCCTGCCCGCACCCACAGGTACCCACAGCATCTGAAACTGTTGAGTAGCTGTGGGAGCGGGCAGGCCCGCGAAGGGGCCGGTACAGGCGTGACATCACTCCAGGGCAGCCGCCGGCCCGAAGAACTCGTAGCGGCTCTGCTGCTCCGGCACACCCAGGCCCTTCAACTGGCGCTTCACCGCCGCCATGAAGGCCTTGGGCCCAAGGAAGTAGGCATCCACATCACGCTCCGGCGGCAGCCACTCGGCCAGCAGGTCCTCGCTCAGCAGGCCGATGGCATCGGCCTCAGCGCCACCCGCAGCCTCGGCATAGCAGTAGAAGCGCTTGAGCTGCGGATGACGCGCCGCCAGGCCATCGACCCAGTCACGGAAGGCATGCACCGCACCGTTACGCGCGCAGTGAATGAAATGCACCTCGCGCCGGGTCTGCAGCGCTGCCTGCAACATCGCCAGGGTCGGCGTGATGCCCACGCCCCCGCTGATCAGCACCAGCGGCTTGTCGCTGGCAGCCAGGGTAAAGTCACCCGCAGGCGGGAACAGTTGCAGGGTATCGCCCACCACCAGCTCATCGTGCAGGTAATTGGAAACCTTGCCGCCCGCCTCGCGCTTGACGCTGATGCGGTACTCCTTGCCATCGCACAGCGCCGACAGGGAATAGTTGCGGCGCTGCTCAGCACCGTCGATGTCCAGCTTCAGGCCGATGTACTGGCCTGGCTCGGCCTTGAGCACCGGCTTGCCGTCTACCGGGGCAAAGTAGAACGAGACGATCTCGCTGCTTTCCTGCTCGCGACGTACCAGGCGGAATTCGCGGGTACCGCGCCAGCCGCCCTCGGCGTCTTCCTTCTGTTTATAAAGGTTTTCTTCAGCACCAATCAGGATGTCGGCCAGCTGGCCATAGGCCGCGGCCCAGGCATCGATCACCGCAGGTGTGGCGATTTCCTTGCCCAGCACTTCCTCGATGGCGCGCAGCAGGCAGCTGCCAACGATCGGGTAGTGCTCCGGCAGAATCTGCAGGGCAACATGCTTGTTGATGATCTGCCCCACCAGGCCGCCCAGTTGCTCGAGCTGATCGATGTGGCGGGCATACATCAGCACGCCGTTGGCCAAGGCCCGCGGCTGGTCACCACTGGCCTGGTGGGCCTGGTTGAACAGTGGACGGACCTCGGGATACTCGTTGAGCATCATCTTGTAGAAGTGGGTGGTCAGCGCTTCGCCGCCGCTTTCCAGCAGGGGTACAGTGGCCTTGATGATTGCACGTTGTTCGGCATTGAGCATTGCGACAACTCCTGAGCCTGTGGCTTCAAATGACTGCCCTAGCCATTTCAGCAATCGTGCCAACTTTTATCGCCAGCAAAATCAGGGGCTTGACACAAGTCATGTCAAAACGACTCACCCCGGCGTATAGTCATAACGACCCACTGGAGTCTTTATGACCACAAAGCCATTGCTCACCGCCTTGCTGCCCCTGGTCAGCGACCTGTCCCGCGATTTGCCCGACCAGGAGCGCTATCGGCGCCTGCTGCAGGCCATGCGCGGCCTGCTGCCTTGCGATGCCGCCGCGCTCCTGCGCCTGGATGGTGAATGGCTGGTACCGCTGGCAGTGGATGGCCTGAGCCCCGACACCCTCGGCCGGCGCTTCCGGGTCAGCGAGCACCCACGGTTCCAGGTCTTGCTCAGCCGCCCGGAGCCCACCCGTTTTGCCAGCGACTCCGAACTGCCCGACCCCTACGATGGCCTGGTCAATGC
Organism: Pseudomonas putida NBRC 14164; assembly: GCF_000412675.1. NCBI lineage: Bacteria > Pseudomonadati > Pseudomonadota > Gammaproteobacteria > Pseudomonadales > Pseudomonadaceae > Pseudomonas > Pseudomonas putida. The sequence continues at coordinate 5,055,431 of NC_021505.1, forward strand.
CCCGGATGCCGACCTTGAAGTGCACGACTGCATGGGTTGCCCGTTGATGGTCGATGAGCGCCCTTGGGGCCTGGTCACCCTCGACGCCCTCACCCCCGGGCAGTTCCAGAGCCTGGAACTGGATGCCCTGCAGGCCTTCGCCAGCCTGGCCGCCGCCACCGTTACCGTGGCCGAGCGCATCGAGCACCTGGCCCTGCGCGCCGAGGACGAACACCACCGCGCCGAGATCTACCGCCAGGCCAGCGGCCAGGATAAAGAACTGATTGGCCAGAGCCCGGCGCACAAGCGCCTGGTAGAGGAGATCCGCCTGGTCGGTGGCAGCGACCTGACCGTGCTGATCACCGGCGAAACCGGGGTCGGCAAGGAGCTGGTGGCCCTTGCCCTGCACCAGGCCAGCAGCCGCGCAGACAAGCCGCTGGTCAGCCTGAACTGCGCCGCCCTGCCCGACACGCTGGTAGAAAGCGAACTGTTCGGCCATGTACGCGGTGCCTTTACCGGTGCGCACGGCGAGCGCCGCGGCAAGTTCGAACTGGCCAACGGCGGCACGCTGTTCCTCGACGAAGTGGGTGAATTGCCACTCACCGTACAGGCCAAGCTGCTGCGTGTGCTGCAAAGCGGCCAGTTGCAACGCCTGGGCTCGGACCGCGAGCACCGCGTGGACGTGCGCCTGATTGCCGCCACCAACCGTGACCTGGCAGCAGAAGTGCGCAACGGCAACTTCCGCGCCGACTTCTATCACCGCCTCAGCGTGTACCCGCTGCACGTGCCGCCCTTGCGCGAACGTGGTCGAGATGTACTGCTGTTGGCTGGCTACTTCCTCGAACAGAACCGTTCGCGCCTGGGCCTGAACAGCCTGCGACTGAGCCACGACGCCCAAGCCGCGCTGCTGGCCTACGACTGGCCAGGCAACGTGCGCGAACTGGAACACCTGATCGGCCGCTCGGCCCTCAAGGCACTGGGCCAACACCCCGATCGGCCACGCATCCTCACACTCGAAGCAATCGACCTGGACCTGCGCGTGTCCTCGGCAACACCGGGGTCCCTGCCCTCCCCCGCAGCCCCGCTCCAGGTGGCAGCATTACCTGAAGGCGGCCTGCGCGAAGCGGTCGACCTCTACCAACGCCAGGTGATCGAAGCCTGCCTGCAACGCCACCAGGACAACTGGGCGGCAGCCGCGCGCGAGCTGGGCCTGGACCGCGCAAACTTGAGCCGATTGGCCCGCCGGCTGGGGCTTCGCTGAGGTTTACCTACAAAAGGATTAACCCAGAAAGCCTCTGGTTGCTTCCTGCCCGACTGCTATATCTCCCTAACCACCCAAATCTCGACTGCCTGGTCGAGGCTGCGCGTAACACCCCGGCAAGGGCTCTGTTATGGCGGTTGTGGCCCGAACGTTTCGGGCTGGGGGATCCGGATACCAGCAGGGAGCATCCATGGACAACATCGTCATCGCCGACAAGCAATCCGAAGTCGCCACTCAGAGCGCCTGGGGCAATATCAATCTCAAAGCACCAGGCGTCGTGCAGATGCCGGTATCTCCCGACAAAGTAGCCACCGTAACCCAACGCAGGCAGGACCTGATAATCACCCTGAAGTCGGGTGAGAAAGTCACCGTCGGCAACTTCTTCGCGGTGGACCAGGCCGGTGTCGGCAGCGACATTGTCTTCGTCGGCGAAGACGGCACCCTGTGGCACGCCCAGTACGATGCGGCAGCGTTCACTGGCTTTACCTTCGAAGACGTGGCCTCGCTGGACGAACTGGTCGCGGGTATCGGCACCGCCGGTAGCGCCATGCCGACGTGGGCGATTGCCGGGCTCAGCCTGCTCGGTGTCGGTGGCGCAGCAGCTGCAGCCGGCAGCGGCGGTGGCGGAAGCAGCGGTGGCGGCTCGGACCCCGATACCACTGCCCCGGCCACGCCCATCGACCTGCTGGTGTCGCCGGATGGCCTGCGCCTGACCGGCCGGGGTGAAGCGGGCAGCACGGTGAATATCCGTGATGCCGCCGGCAACCTGATCGGCAGCGGCACCGTGGGTGCCGACGGCAGCTTCAACGTGACGTTGAACCCACCACAGATCAACAGCGAGAACCTTGAAGTCACCTTGACCGATGGTGCCGGTAATGTCTCGGCACCAGGCACCGTCACCGCCCCGGATGCAACCGCACCACTGGCACCGACCGACCTCGCCATCAACGAACAGGGCACCACCCTTACCGGGCGTGCCGAACCTGGCTCGACGGTTTCCGTACGCGGCACTGGCGGCGTAGTGCTGGGCACTGCGGTAGCGGGTGCTGACGGCCAGTTCAGCATCACCCTGCAACCGCCACAAACCGACGGCCAGGCCCTGGAAGTCAGCGCCGCGGACGCAGCCGGCAATACTTCGCCAGCTGCAAGCATCACGGCACCGGACGTCGACAACCCTGACACCAGCGCCCCAGACCAGCCAACCGACCTGGCCCTGGCGAATGGCGTAACCCTCACCGGTCGCGGCGAACCCGGCGCCACCGTGCAGGTGCGCGATGCTGCCGGCAACCTCATCGGCAGCGGCTTGGTCAACGCTGACGGTACCTTCAGCCTCGCCCTCTCGCCTGCCCAGGCCAACGGCGAAGCCCTGGACATTCGCCAGGTCGATGCCGCGGGCAATAGCTCGATACCACTGGAATTCACCGCCCCGGACATCACCCCGCCTGATGCCGTCACCGACATTCTGGTCGGCCCGGGAGGCACGGCCCTGAGCGGGCGTGGCGAACCTGGCGCCACCGTAGAAGTGCGCGATGCCGACGGCAACGTCATCGGCTCTGGCGTGGTGAGTGCCAACGGTACCTTCCTGATCGACCTCGACCCGGCTGCACAGCAGGGCGAACAGCTGAGCCTGGTACAGACCGACCCAAGCGGCAACACCTCTGTGGCCGTCGAATACGATGTACCACTGACCACTGCACCAGTCAGCCCGAGCAACCTGGCCATCGATGCCGACGGCACTACTCTGACTGGTTCCGCGCCAGCGGGCAGCCGCGTCGAAGTACACGACGCCAACGGCACATTGATCGGCAGCGCCATCGCCAATGCCGACGGCACCTTCAGCATCGAGCTGAGCCCAGCCCAGGCCAACGGCGAACTGCTGGATGTGGTCGCCATTGATGACAGCGGCGTTTCTTCGCTGCCTGCGCAGGTCACCGCGCCGGACATCACCGCACCCGCCGCCCCGACCGAACTGGCCGTCAGCGCTGACGGCAGCGTCCTGACTGGCCGCGCCGAACCGGGCAGCACCGTGCGTATTCTGGCCGCCGACGGCACCGAACTGGGCACGGCCGTGGTCGGTCCGACCGGTGTATTCAGCATCAACCTTGCTCCGCCACAGGTAGACGGTGAAGTCTTGCAGGCCACTGCGACGGATGCCGCTGGCAACACGTCCGTGGCCAGCTCGGTCACTGCACCGGATATCGACGGCGTGGATACCACGCCGCCTGAAGCCCCGACCAATCTGGTAATCGGCTTGGCCGGCAGCCAACTGAGCGGCCGTGGCGAAGCCGGCACCACCGTGCAGGTGCGTGACGCCGCAGGCAACATCCTCGCGACGGGTACCGTTGGCGCGGATGGCACCTTCGTCATCGCCCTGGCCCCTGCCGTCACTGACGGCAGCACCCTGCAAGTCACCCTGACCGACGCCGCCGGTAACGTGTCGCAACCGGGCTCGGTCACCTCTGCTGACCTGCTGCCGCCTGCCCAACCGACTGAACTGGCCCTGGCCGACGGCGTGACCTTCACCGGTCGCGGCGAGCCGGGCGCCACCGTCCAGGTGCGTGATGCCGCAGGCACTCTCATCGGCACTGGCACTGTTGGCGCCGATGGCCTGTTCAGCTTGACCCTGAACCCTGCGCAGGCCAATGGCGAAGCCTTGGACGTGCGTCTGGTGGATGCCGCAGGCAACACCTCGGCGCCGCTGCAGTTCGATGCCCCGGATATCACGCCACCTGGCGCAGTAAGCAATATCGTGGTCGGCGCTGATGGACTGGCCCTGAGTGGCCGTGGCGAACCGGGTGCCACCGTCGAAGTGCGCGATGCCGACGGTAACGTCATCGGTACCGGCGTAGTCGGTGCCAACGGCACCTTCCTCATCGACCTGAATCCAGCCGCGCAACCCGGCGAGCAACTGAGCCTGGTGCAAACCGACCCAAGCGGCAACGCCTCCGAGGCCCTCGAATACGACGTACCGCTGACCACTGCACCGGTCAGCCCGAGCAACCTGGCCATCGATGCGGACGGCACCACCCTCACCGGTTCCGCCCCGGCGGGTACTCGCGTGGAGGTGCATGACGCCAACGGCACTTTGATCGGCAGCGCCATCGCCAATGCCGACGGCACCTTCAGCATCGAGCTGAACCCGGCCCAGGCCAACGGCGAACTGCTGGATGTGGTCGCCATCGATGACAGCGGCGTATCCTCGCTGCCGGCACAAATCACCGCTCCGGATATCACTGCGCCTGCCGCCCCGACCGAACTGGCCGTCAGCGCGGACGGTAGCGTCATCACCGGCCGTGCCGAACCCGGCAGCACCGTGCGTATCGTTGCCGCCGATGGCGCCGAACTGGGCACGGCCGTGGTCGGCCCGACCGGCGTGTTCAGCATCAACCTCGCGCCACCACAAGTCGATGGCGAAGTGCTGCAAGCCACTGCATCCGATGCCGCCGGCAATACGTCCGTAGCCAGCTCGGTCACTGCACCGGACATTGACGGCGTGGATACCACGCCGCCTGAAGCCCCGACCAACCTGGTAATAGGCCTGGCCGGCAGCCAACTGAGCGGCCGTGGCGAACCCGGCACCACCGTGCAGGTGCGTGACGCCGCAGGCAACATCCTCGCGACGGGTACCGTTGGCGCGGATGGCACCTTCGTCATCGCCCTGGCCCCTGCCGTGAACGACGGCAGCACCCTGCAAGTCACCCTGACCGATGCCGCCGGTAATGTTTCCCAGCCGGGCTCGGTGACCTCAGCCGACCTGCTGCCGCCTGCTCAACCGACTGAACTGGCCCTGGCCGACGGCGTGACCTTCACCGGTCGCGGCGAGCCGGGCGCCACCGTCCAGGTGCGTGATGCCGCAGGCACTCTCATCGGCACTGGCACTGTTGGCGCCGATGGCTTGTTCAGCTTGACCCTGAACCCTGCTCAGGCCAACGGCGAAGCACTGGACGTACGCCTGGTGGACGCGGCCGGCAACACGTCTGCGCCGCTGCAGTTCGATGCCCCGGATATCACGCCACCTGGCGCAGTAAGCAATATCGTGGTCGGCGCTGATGGACTGGCCCTGAATGGCCGTGGCGAACCGGGTGCCACCGTCGAAGTGCGCGATGCCGACGGTAACGTCATCGGTACCGGCGTAGTCGGTGCCAACGGCACCTTCCTCATCGACCTGAATCCAGCCGCGCAACCCGGCGAGCAACTGAGCCTGGTGCAAACCGACCCAAGCGGCAACGCCTCCGTGGCCCTCGAATACGACGTACCGCTGACCACTGCACCGGTCAGCCCGAGCAACCTGGCCATCGATGCCGACGGCACCACCCTCACCGGTTCCGCCCCGGCGGGTACTCGCGTGGAGGTGCATGACGCCAACGGCACTTTGATCGGCAGCGCCATCGCCAATGCCGACGGCACCTTCAGCATCGAGCTGAGCCCAGCCCAGGCCAACGGCGAACTGCTGGATGTGGTCGCCATTGATGACAGCGGCGCGTCCTCGCTGCCTGCGCAGGTCACCGCGCCGGATATCACCGCGCCGGCCGCCCCGACCGAACTGGCCGTCAGCGCTGACGGCAGCGTCCTGACTGGCCGTGCCGAACCGGGCAGCACCGTGCGTATTCTGGCCTCCGACGGCACCGAACTGGGCACGGCCGTGGTCAGCCCGACCGGCGTGTTCAGCATCAACCTTGCTCCGCCACAGGTAGACGGTGAAGTCTTGCAGGCCACTGCGACTGATGCCGCCGGCAATACGTCCGTAGCCAGCTCGGTCACTGCACCGGATATCGACGGCGTGGATACCACGCCGCCTGAAGCCCCGACCAATCTGGTAATCGGCTTGGCCGGCAGCCAACTGAGCGGCCGTGGCGAAGCCGGCACCACCGTGCAGGTGCGTGACGCCGCAGGCAACATCCTCGCGACGGGTACCGTTGGCGCCGATGGCACCTTCGTCATCGCTCTGGCCCCTGCCGTGAACGACGGCAGCACCCTGCAAGTCACCCTGACCGATGCCGCCGGTAATGTTTCCCAGCCGGGCTCGGTGACCTCAGCCGACCTGCTGCCGCCTGCCCAACCGACTGAACTGGCCCTGGCCGACGGCGTGACCTTCACCGGTCGCGGTGAAGCGGGCGCTACTGTGCAGGTGCGTGATGCCGGTGGCAACATCATCGGCACCGGCATCGTCGGTGCCGATGGCTTGTTCAGCTTGACCCTGAACCCTGCTCAGGCCAACGGCGAAGCACTGGACGTACGCCTGGTGGACGCCGCAGGCAACACCTCGGCGCCGCTGCAGTTCGATGCCCCGGATATCACGCCACCTGGCGCAGTAAGCAATATCGTGGTCGGCGCTGATGGCCTGGCACTGAGCGGCCGTGGTGAGCCGGGTGCCACCGTCGAAGTGCGCGATGCCGACGGTAACGTCATCGGCTCTGGCGTAGTCGGTGCCAACGGCACCTTCCTCATCGACCTGAATCCAGCCGCGCAACCGGGCGAGCAACTGAGCCTGGTACAGACAGACCCAAGCGGCAACGCCTCGGTGGCCCTGGAGTACGACGTACCGCTGACCACTGCACCAGTCAGCCCGAGCAACCTGACCATCGATGCCGACGGCACCACCCTCACCGGTTCCGCCCCGGCGGGTACTCGCGTGGAGGTGCATGACGCCAACGGCACTTTGATCGGCAGCGCCATCGCCAATGCCGACGGCACCTTCAGCATCGAGCTGAACCCGGCCCAGGCCAACGGCGAACTGCTGGATGTGGTCGCCATCGATGACAGCGGCGTATCCTCGCTGCCGGCACAAATCACCGCTCCGGATATCACTGCGCCTGCCGCCCCGACCGAACTGGCCGTCAGCGCGGACGGTAGCGTCATCACCGGCCGTGCCGAACCCGGCAGCACCGTGCGTATCGTTGCCGCCGATGGCGCCGAACTGGGCACGGCCGTGGTGGGCCCGACCGGGGTGTTCAGCATCAACCTTGCTCCGCCACAAATCGACGGCGAAGTGCTGCAAGCCACGGCAACTGATGCCGCCGGTAACACATCACCCACCAGCGCGGTGACCGCGCCGGACATTGATGGCGTCGACACCACGCCACCCGCAGCCCCGACGGATCTGGTAATCGGCCTGGCCGGTAGCCAGCTGAGCGGGCGCGGCGAACCCGGCACCACCGTACAGGTACGCGATGCAGCAGGTACTGTGCTGGCCACCGGCACTGTCGCTGCCGATGGCAGCTTCGCAATTACCCTTACCCCTGCGGTTACCGACGGCAGCGCGCTGCAAGTCACCCTGACCGACGCCGCTGGCAACGTCTCGCAACCCGGCTCGGTCACCTCGCCGGACCTGCAGGCCCCTGCCCAGCCCACCGAGCTGACCCTGGCTGACGGCGTGACCTTCACCGGTCGCGGCGAACCCGGTGCCACCGTGCAAGTCCGTAATGCCGCCGGCACCGTCGTCGGCACCGGCATCGTCGGTGCCGATGGCCTGTTCAGCATTACCCTTGCGCCCGCCCAGGCCAATGGCGAAGCCCTGGATGTACGCCTGGTGGATACCGCCGGCAACAGCTCTGCCCCGCTGCAGTTCGATGCACCGGACATCACCCCGCCGGCTGCGGTCAGCAACATCGTGGTCGGCAACGACGGCCTGGCCCTGAGTGGTCGCGGCGAAGCCGGCGCCACCGTCGAAGTGCGTGATGCCAACGGCGCCGTGATCGGCACCGGTGTGGTCGCCGCTAACGGCACCTTCCTTATCAACCTCGACCCAGCGGTGCAGCCAGGTGAGCAACTGAGCCTGGTGCAGACCGACCCGAGCGGCAACGCTTCCACAGCGCTGCAGTTCGAAGTGCCGCTGACCACCGCCCCGGCAAGCCCCAGCGACCTGGTGTTCGCCGAAGACGGCAGCAGCATCAGCGGCACGGCACCTGCCGGCACTCGCGTGGAAGTGCATGATGCCAACGGCACGCTGATTGGCAGTGTCGTGGCGGGCCCGGATGGCAGCTTCACCGTGGTCCTCGACCCGGCCCAGGCCAATGGCGAACTGCTGGACGTAGTGGCCATCGACGATGCTGGCGTGTCCTCCCTGCCAACACAGATCACCGCACCGGACATCACCGCACCTGCCGCCCCGAGCGAACTGGCCGTCAACGCTGACGGTACGGTAGTCACCGGCCGTGCCGAACCGGGCAGCACAGTGCGTGTGCTGGCCGCCGATGGCACCACCGTGCTGGGTAGCGTGGTGGTGGGCGCCACGGGCAGCTTCAGCATCACCCTGGACCCGGCACAGGTCGACGGCGAAGTGCTGCAAGTCACCGCCACCGATGCGGCAGGCAACACCTCGACCGCTGGCTCGGTCACCGCGCCAGACATCGACGGGGGCGATACCACGCCACCTGACGCACCGACCAACCTGGTGATCGGCCTCGCCGGCAGCCAGTTGAGCGGGCGTGGCGAGGCCGGCACCACCGTGCAGGTGCGCGATGCCGCAGGCACTGTACTGGCAACCGGGACCGTCGGCCCGGATGGCACCTTCGCGGTAACCTTGTCCCCTGCCGTGAACGACGGCAGCACGTTGCAAGTCACCCTCACCGATACCGCTGGCAACGTCTCGCAACCGGGCTCTGTCGCCTCGCCAGACCTGCAAGCCCCGACACAGCCGACCGAACTGGCCTTGGCCGATGGCGTCACCTTCACTGGCCGCGGCGAACCTGGCGCCACGGTGCAAGTGCGCAATAGCGCCGGTAACGTGATTGGTACCGGCCTGGTCAACGCAGACGGCACCTTCAGCGTCACCCTGTTCCCGGCCCAGGCCAATGGCGAGGCGCTGGACGTGCGGTTGGTGGATACCGCTGGCAACAGCTCTGCACCGCTGCAGTTCGATGCACCGGACATCACCCCGCCGGCTGCTGTCAGCAATGTCGTGGTCGGTACCGGTGGCCTGGTGCTCAGCGGTCGCGGCGAAGCCGGTGCCACCGTCGAAGTGCGTGATGCCCTCGGCACTGTCATCGGCACCGCCACGGTCGGCGCCAACGGCACCTTCGTGGTCAATCTCGACCCGGCGCCCCAACCGGGCGCCGCACTGAGCCTGGTACAGACGGACCCGAGCGGCAATGCGTCCGAAGCCTTGCAGTTCGAGGTGCCCCTGACCCCTGCCCCGGCCAGCCCAAGCGACCTGGTAGTGGCCGCGAATGGCACCAGCATCACGGGTGCTGCACCGGCCGGCAGCCGCGTGGAAGTACGCGATGCCAACGGCAACCTGGTCGGCAGCGTGGTGGTGGGCGCCGAAGGCACCTTCACCGTCATCCTCAACCCGGCCCAGGCCAACGGCGAGCTGCTGGATGTGGTCGCCATCGACGGCACCGGGGCATCGTCCCTGCCGGTGCAGATCAGTGCGCCGGATATCACCGCCCCGACCGCCCCGAGCGAACTCGCGATCAATGCCAACGGGACCGTCGTCACCGGCCGTGCCGAAGCGGGCAGCACCGTGCGTGTGCTGGCCGCCGATGGCACTACCGTGCTGGGCACGGCGGTAGTGGGCGCCACGGGCAGCTTCAGCATCACCCTCAGCCCCGCACAGGTGGACGGTGAAGTGCTGCAAGTCACCGCCACCGACGCCGCCGGCAATGCTTCCAGCGCCGGTAGTGTCACGGCCCCAGACATCGACGGTGTCGATACCACCCCACCCCAGGCCCCGACCAACCTGGTCGTCGGCCTCGCCGGTGGCCAGTTGAGCGGCCGTGGCGAAGCGGGCGCCAGCGTGCAAGTACGCGATGCCCAGGGCAACGTGCTGGCCAACGGTACGGTCAACCCGGATGGCACCTTCCAGATCATCCTGGCCCCGCCGGTGAACGATGGCAGTACCCTGCAAGTGGTGCTGACCGATGCCGCCGGCAATGCCTCCACCCCTGGCACGGTGGCCACCCCAGACCTGCAGGCCCCCGCCCAGCCGACCGGCCTGGACCTGGCCGGCGGCGTTACCTTGACCGGTAGCGGTGAAGCTGGCGCTACCGTGCAGGTGCGCGACGCCTCGGGCAACGTGATCGGCACTGGCGTGGTCAACCCGAACGGCAGCTTCAGCGTGACCCTGTCCCCTGCCCAGGCCAATGGCGAAGTCCTCGACATCCGCCTGGTGGACGCCGCGGGTAATATCTCGACCCCATTGCAGTTCGATGCGCCTGATACCACGCCGCCCGCCGCAGTCAGCAACATCGTGGTCGGTGCAGACGGCCTGACCCTGAGCGGTCGCGGCGAAGCCGGGGCTACCGTCGAGGTACGCGACGTCAATGGCACCGTGATCGGCACGGGCACGGTGACCGCCAACGGCACCTTCCTGCTCGACCTGGACCCGGCCGCGCTGCCGGGCGAGCGCCTGAGCCTGGTGCAGACCGACGCCAGCGGCAATGCCTCCGGGGCCTTGACCTTCGACGTACCGCTGGTGGCCACACCGGCCAGCCCTAGCGACCTGGTAGTCGCTGCGGATGGCACCAGCGTCAGCGGGTCCGCGCCGGTCGGCAGCCGCGTGGAAGTGCATGATGCCAACGGCGCCGTGGTCGGCAGCATCGTGGTGGGTGCCGAGGGCACCTTCACCGTGGTGCTCAACCCGGCCCAGGCCAACGGCCAGTTGCTGGACGTGGTCGCCATCGACAACAACGGGGCTTCGTCACTGCCGGTACAAGTGACCGCGCCGGATATCACCGCACCTGCCGCACCAAGCGAACTCGCTGTCAGCGCCAATGGCAGCGTGGTGACCGGGCGTGCCGAAGCCGGCAGCACCGTGCGCGTGCTGGCAGCCGACGGCACTACCGTGCTGGGAAGCGTCGTGGTGGGTGCCGGCGGTACGTTCAGCATCGGCCTCACCCCGCCACAAGTGGCGGGCGAGCAGTTGCAGGTGACCGCCACCGATACCGCAGGCAACGCCTCCACAGCCGGCACCGTCACTGCACCGATCATTGATAACGGCGGTGATACCACACCGCCAGCGCCTGCCACCCAACTGGTCATCAGCGTCGATGGCCGCACGGTGTCCGGCCGTGGTGAAGCAGGCACCACCGTGGAAGTGCGCAACGATCAGGGCCAGGTGCTGGTAAGCGGCACCGTGCAACCGGATGGCACCTTCAATGTGCAACTGCCAACCCCGGTGGTGGATGGCTCGTCGCTGCAAGTGACCCTGACCGATGCTGCCGGCAACGTCTCTACACCTAGCCCACTGACGGCGCCGGATCAGGTAGCACCGCTGCAACCAGCCGACCTGGTGCTGAGCAATGGCGACAGCCTGGTCGGCACTGCAGAAGGGGGCGCCCGGGTGGAGGTGAAAGATGCCTCGGGCAACCTGATCGGCAGCGCCATTGTAGGGCCAGATGGCAGCTTCAGCCTGACCCTCGACCCGCCACAGGCCAATGGCGAAACCCTGTCCATCACTGTGACCGATGCGGCAGGCAACACCTCGGTGCCGCTGAGCTATGTGGCGCCGGACATCACCGCACCGGCGATCGTCACCGACGTGGTGGCAGGCGATGGCAGCCTGGCCGTGTCTGGCCGCGGTGAGCCCGGTGCCACGGTGGAAGTGCGCGATACCCAAGGTGTCGTGCTTGGTTCTGGCATCGTGGCGCCCAATGGCACCTTCGTGGTTGACCTGGAAGCACCGCTGACCGCAGGTGAGAACATCGTGCTGGTGCAGACCGATGCCGCCGGCAATACCTCGGCAGGGGTCAGTGTGACCGTTGCCGATACCCCGCTGCCCGAAAGCCCGAGCGGCGTGGTGGTTGCCGGCGACGGTTCCAGCGTTTCCGGTACGGCACCGGCCGGTACGCAGGTGCAAGTGCGTGACGCACAGGGCAATGTCCTGGGCAGCGTTGAAGCCGGCCAGGACGGCAGCTTCACCATCGGCCTGAGCCCGGCCCAGGCCAATGGCGAGACCCTGGATGTGGTGGCGGTTGATGGCGCTGGCAACAGCTCGCTGCCGACCCAGATCACCGCCCCCGATATCACCCCGCCCAATGAAGCCAGCGAACTGCAACTGAGTGCCGATGGTGGCCTGCTCACCGGCCGCGGCGAACCGGGCACCACCGTGCAGGTCATCAGCGCCGACGGCACTGTGCTGGGCAACGCCCAGGTCGGTAACGACGGTGTGATCAGCGTGGTCCTGAACCCACCGCAGACCGACGGTCAGGAACTGGACGTGGTGCTGCGCGACGCAGCCGGCAATACTTCGAGCGCCACTATCATGGCGCCCGACACAGACGGCCCACTGCAACCCTCGGGGCTGGCCATCGATACCGCTGGCATTCACCTCACCGGCCAAGGCCAGAACGGTTCCATCGTCACCGTGCGCGACGCCGATGGCAACGTGCTGGGCATCGCCACCGTAGGCGCCGACGGCCGCTTCGATGTCACCCTCAACGCACCGCAGCGCAATGGTGAAAGCCTCACAGTCGAAGCCACTGACAACCTGGGCAACAGCGCAGGGCCCGTAGACTTCACTGCACCCGACTCCACCCCTCCGCAAGTGGTCACCACCCCGGCCATCGATGGCACCGGCACCACGGTCACCGGCAACGGCGAACCGGGCGCCACCGTTACCGTGCGCGGACCGGACGGCAGCGTGCTGGGCAGCACCGTGGTCGGCACTGGCGGCGCATTCGAAATCACCCTCGATACGCCGCAGACCAACGGCCAGGCACTGACCGTGGAGCAACGCGACCCGGCTGGCAACCTGTCAGCGGCGGTCGACTTGCCAGCACCGGATACCCAGGCACCCGATATACCCACCGGCCTGATTCTGGCTGGCGACGGCAGCAGCCTGAGCGGCAGCGGCGAGCCTGGTGCGCAGGTGACCGTGACCGGCACGGGTGGCGCAGTACTGGGTACCGCAACGGTCCAGCCTGACGGTACCTTCCAGGTGACAATCGACCCGCCACAGCTCAATGGCCAGACGCTGTCTGTCACCCAGGCCGACAATACTGGCAACGACTCGCTCGCTGGCACCGTCACTGCACCTGACCTCGAGGCACCGCTGCCGGCACAAGGCCTGGGCCTTGACCCTACCGGCACAGTGCTCAGCGGGCAGGGTGAGGCTGGCAGCACCGTAGAGGTACGCAACGCTGCAGGCGACCTGCTGGGCACCATACCGGTGAATCCGGACGGCACGTTCGAAGTGACACTTGCCCCCGCCCAGACCAACGGTGAAGTGTTGTCGGTGGTGCTGATCGATGGCGGCGGCAATGCCTCGCCGTCGGCCACCTTCACCGCTGATGACAGCACTGCGCCCACTGCGCCTGCGGGCCTTTCCATTACCCCGGGCGGCAGCGCCATCCAGGGTACCGGTGAGGCAGGTTCCACGGTAGAAGTGCGGCTTGCCGACGGCACGTTGATAGGCACCATCGTCGTATCGGCAGGTGGCAACTTCACAGTGCCACTGTCGCCCGCCCAACTGGACGGCCAGGCCCTCGATGTGACGCTGATCGACGCCGCCGGCAATACCTCGGAACCCGGCCAGATCTTCGCTCCGGACATCACGCCACCGGCACTGCCCACCGACGTGGTCGTCAATGGCGATGGCACGGCTGTGACTGGTAACGCACCTGGCGCCAGTTCGGTGACCGTGAGCGATGGGGCCGGCAATGTGATCACTGTGCCGGTCAACCCGGACGGCAGTTTCAGCGTGCCGCTGGATACCCCGCAGAACAATGGCCAGACCGTGACCGTGGTGGTGACCGACGCCGCCGGTAACGACTCGGCGCCGGTCTCTGCCACCGCCCCGGACACCACCGACCCACTGCCGGCCACCGGCATTAGCGTGAGCCCGGACGGCGGCACTGTCGGCGGCACTGCCGAACCTGGCAGCACTGTAGAAATCCGCAACCCGGATGACACCGTGCGCGGCACAGTGACCGTAGGGCCGGACGGTACCTTCGTGGTGCCGGTCGACCCGCCGCTCACAACTGGCGAGACCGTGGCTGTGGTGGTGATCGACCCTGCCGGCAATGAGTCACCCGAGGTGCCAGTAGCTGGCCCTACAGGCACGGAAGTTGCCACACCGTCGGCCCTTGCCATCAGCGCCGACGGCTTCCTGCTGACCGGCCAAGGTACGGTCGGCTCGCTGATTACCGTGACTTCCGGGGGCACCACCCTGGGTACCGCCACAGTTGGCAGCGACGGCACCTTCCGTGTGTTCTTCCAGAATGCCCAGCTCAACGCCCAGACCTTGCAGGTCAGTGCCAAGGCTACCGTCGATGGCGAGCCTTCGGTGCCAGCCATCGTCGTGGCCAATGACACCACGGCACCGAACGCGCCGGCCCAGGTCACCCTCAACGCGACCGGCAGCACGCTGACCGGCCAGGGCGAAGTGGGCGCAACCGTGCGCGTGACAGACGCCCAAGGCACGTTGCTGGGGACTGCCACCGTCGGCAGCAATGGCCTGTTCAGCGTCAGCTTCACCCCGGCCGTGGCCAATGGGCAGAACCTGATCGTGACCCAGGCAGACGCTGCCGGTAACGTTTCGCTCGCGGCCACCCTGCAGGCGCCCGACCTGCAAGCACCGCTGGCGGCCAGCAACCTCAGCCTGAACAGCGCGGCTACCGTGCTCAGCGGCCAGGGCGAAGCCGGCGCCACAGTGACCATTCGCGATGCCAGTGGCGCTATCCTGGCCACCGGCACCGTCAACCAGAGCGGCCAGTTCCAGGTCACCCTGCCCAACGCGCAAGTCACCGGCAGCCCGCTGCAGGTCACTCTCAGCGATGCTGCCGGCAACGTCTCCGGGCCGGCCAACCTCGCCACGCCAGACCGCACGCCACCCGCCGCCATCACCAACCCGGCCTTGAGCCAGGACGGCCGGCAGCTGTCCGGCAGCGGTGAAGTGGGCGCTACTGTGCAAGTGCGCAACGCCGCCGGCAGCGTGCTAGGCACCGCCACGGTGGGCGCCGACGGTCGCTTCACGGTGACCTTCGACACCCCGCAAGCCAACGGCCAGGCTATCGGCGTCACGCAAGTGGATGCCGCCGGCAACACTTCGCCAGCAGTCAATGTGACGACCCCGGACCTGACCCCACCCGCGCCGCTGACCAACGTGGCGTTGAACAACAACGGCCTGACCCTGACCGGCCTGGGCGAAGCCGGCGCCACAGTCACCGTACGCGGCCCGGATGGCACCATCATCGGCACCGGCCTGGTGGCGGCCAATGGCAGCTTTACCCTCACACTCAACAGTGCCCAGCTCAACGCCCAGCACCTGAGCGTTACGCAGACGGACGCGGGCAACAACACCTCCCCCGCTGTGGCAGTTACCGCGCCGGACTTCACCCCGCCTGCGGTACCCACCGCACTCGCCCTGTCCGGTACCGGGCTGCAACTGACCGGTAACGCCGAAGCCGGCAGCACCGTGACCGTACGCGATGCCAGCGGCAACGTGCTGGGCACGGCGATAGCCGGCAGCAACGGCACCTTCCAGGTCGCCCTGAACAGTGCCCAGACCAATGGCCAGACCTTGCAGGTGACCGCCACCGACGCAGCCGGCAACGTGTCGCCGACCGCGCCTTACACCGCAGCCGACACCACGCCGCCAGCCGCCGTGACCAACCTGGCGGTTTCCGCCAGTGGCGCCACCCTGACAGGTAATGGCGAAGCAGGCGCAACCGTGACCGTGCGGGCACCTGACGGTACCGTGCTGGGCACCGCCACAGTGGCAGCCGACGGCCACTTCAGCGTGCCCCTGTCGCCGGCGGCGATCACGGGTGAAAGCCTGAACGTGGTCCAGGCCGATGCCGCACAGAACGTCTCCCCTGGGCAAAGCGTCACTGCGCCGGGTGTTCTGGCACCGGCTACACCGGACAACCTGGTACTGGCCGCCGACGGCCTGTCGGTGACCGGCACGGCCGACGCGGGCAGCACAGTCAAGGTGTATGGCCCCAACGGCGTATTGCTGGGCAGCAGCCCGGTCGCCAACGACGGTACCTTCACTGTCAACCTGGGCAGTGCACAGGCCAATGGTGAAGTGCTGCAGGTCAGCGCAACGGGCACCGATGGCACCGTATCGCTGCCTGCCACCTTGCAGGCACCGGACACCACGGCACCGCAACCACTGACCAACCTGGTGCTGTCCAACGACGGCCTTGTCCTCAGTGGCCGCGGCGAGGCAGGTGCCACCGTTACCGTGCTTGGCGAAGGCGGTATCGAGCTGGGTACTGCCGTGGTCGATGCCAGCGGCAACTTCAGCGTCAACCTGGGCGCCGCACAGATCAACGGCGAACAGCTCAGCGCCAGCCAGTCCGATGTGGCCGGCAACGAGTCCAACAGCGTCAGCCTGATCGCCCCTGACCGCGTCGCCCCGGATGCTGCCGGCAACCTGGCCTTCACCGGGGGTGGCAGCCTGCTCGATGGTACCGGCGAAGCAGGTGCCGCCGTGCGGGTGCTCGCCGCCGATGGTTCGGTGCTGGGCAGTGCAACGGTGCGCGCCGACGGCACCTTCCAGGTCAACCTCGCATCGCCTCAGGCCAACGGCCAGCAAGTGCAAGTGGTACTGACCGACGCGGCTGGCAACCAGTCTGCCGCCAGCGCCATCACCGCACCCGACACCACGCCGCCAACGGCACCTGCCGAACTGGCCGTTTCCGGGGATGGCGTCACCCTCACCGGCCGTGGCGAAGCAGGCGCGCTGGTGACCGTGACCAACCCGGCCGGCGACGAAATCGGCAGCGCCATCGTCGATGCCAGCGGCCACTTCACCATCACCCTGAACCCGGCACTGGGCAACGCCGAGCTGCTCAGCTTCACCCAGGCCGATGCGGCCGGCAACGTGTCGGCAGTGGCAACCCTGCAAACCCCGGACTTCACCCCGCCAGCACCGCTCACCCAGGTGGTGATCAACGCCGACGGCAGTGTGGTCAGCGGCCAAGGCGAAGCCGGCGCGACGGTAATCGTGAGCAACGCCGCCGGTACCGTACTGGGCACAGGTACCGTGCTTGCCGACGGTAGCTTCCGCGTCGAACTGTCACCCGCGCAAATCAACAACCAGTTGCTGTCGGTGCTGCAGGCCGACCCACCCGGCAACGTCAGCCTGCCGGTCAGCGTACTGGCGCCGGACCACACGCCACCTGCGGCGGCAACCGAGCTGCGGCTCAATGCGGCTGGCGACGAGCTGGGCGGGGTCGGCGAAGTGGGCGCCACCGTGCGCGTCTTCGTCGGTACCACGCAGATCGGTACCGGCACAGTGGGCGCCGACGGCACCTTCATCGTCGAGCTTGATGGCGCGCAGCTCAACGGCCAGGTGCTGCAGGTAACCCTGACCGATGCAGCCGGCAACATCTCGCCAATCAGTTCGGTCACGGCGGTTGACACCACGCCACCGGCCACCGTGATCGCCACCATCAACGACAGCGGTACCCAGGTGATCGGTACTGCCGAAGCCGGCACGCGTGTCACCGTGGTCAACAACAACGGCGACCTGCTGGGCCAGGTGACGGTCGACCCGGACGGCACTTTTGTCCTCAACCTGAACAACCCGCAGATCAACGGCGAAGTCCTCACCGTCATCGCCCAGGACACCACCGGCAACCCGTCGGCGCCCCTGCAGGTGAACGCGCCAGACCTCACGGCGCCAGTGCAACCCGATAACCTGTTGCTCAACCCGGCAGGCACGTCGATGACCGGTACGGCAGAAGCCGGCACCACCATCACGGTGCGTGACCCGAACAACAACGTCGTAGGCACCGTGGAAGTGGGTGCAAACGGCCAGTTCACCGTGCCGATCAACCCGCCGCAGAACAACGGCCAGTTACTCACGGTGGTGTCCACGGACGATGCGGGCAACGCCTCGGTGGTTGTGCCCTATCAGACCAACGACACTTCACCGCCTGGGCTGGTCACCGACATGGCCATCAACAACACGTTCGATGTGCTGACCGGCAAGGGCGAGCCTAATGCCACCGTCACCATCAGCCGCGGCGGATCGGTGATCGGCACTGGCACGGTAGATGCCGCGGGTAACTTCCAGATAACGCTGGTGCCGGCGGCGGGCTCGCTCGCAACCTTGGCAGTGACGCAATCCGACGGCATCAATACCTCTGCGGTCGCCACGTACATCACACCACTGATCGCGCCGCCAGTGCCCCCCACCAACGTGACGCTGGGCAGCGACGGGCTGACCTTGGCCGGTAATGCGCCTAGCGGCGTGGGCATCCGCGTCTACGATGCCGCAGGCAACCTGATCGGCACAGGCGGCGCTACCCTGAACGGCACCTTTACCCTGACGCTGAACACAGCGCAGCTCAACGGCCAGCATATTTCGGTTACTGCTGTAGCACTGGTGGGCGGCGAATCGCAGCCGACCTTCCTGCAAGCCGCCGACATCACGCCACCGGCCAACCCACTGGTGACCGGGCTGTCTCTGAACGGCCTGGTGCTGACCGGCACCGGTGAAGCAGGGGCGACGGTGACCGTGCGCGACGCCAGCAACAACGTGCTCGGCACGGCGGTGGTAAATGGCGGTGGCGTGTTCACCGTCAACCTGAACGCCGCACAGCTCAACGGCCAGGTACTGGGCGTGAGCCAGGCCGATGCTGCGGGCAATGTGTCCGGCAGTACCAGCTACACCGCCACAGACGTGCAACCGCCTGCAACACCGACCAACGTCACCATCAACGGCGCGGGCACGGTGCTCACCGGTAACGGTGAAGCGGGCGCCACCGTTACGGTCCAAGGCCCCAACGGCCAGGTCGGTACCGGTGTGGTGCAAGCCAATGGCACCTTCACCATCACACTGACCTCGCCACAGAACGACGGGCAACTGCTGGTGGTGCGCCAGGCCGATGCTGCGGGCAACTTGTCCGGTAGCACCAGCGTGACCGCACCGGATACCACCCCGCCAGCCGCCCCGCTGGCCACCATCAACGCCAACGGCACCTCGGTCAGCGGTTCTGGCCAGATCGGCAGCACGGTCACCGTGCGCAACAGCGCCGGCACCGTGCTGGGGACTGCAACGGTGGGCAGCAACGGCCTGTTCGTGGTCAGCCTGACTGCGGCGCAGATCGACAACCAGGCGCTCAGCGTCACCCTCACCGACAGCGCCGGCAACGTCTCCACCGGCACTGGGCTGACCGCACCAGACCTGACCCCGCCTGCGGCTGCCGGCAACCTGCTGATAAGTGCCGACGGCGGTACCCTGACCGGTACTGGCGAAGTGGGTGCCACCGTAACCGTACGCAGCGCCAGCGGTACCGTACTGCAAACCACGACGGTGCGGCCGAACGGCACCTTTACCGTGACCCTGAGCCCGCCTCAGGACAACGGCCAGATCCTCTCGGTGACCCTCAGTGACCCGCGCGGCAACGTGTCGGGCAACGTCAACGTCACCGCGCCGGATGTGGATGCCAACGCGCCAGTCATCGCCAGCGACAACCTGGCCACGGCCACGGTCAACCTGGCAGCGGTCAGTGCCACCAAGACCTACACCGACAGCTTCACCACGCTGCTATCGGGCTTCTCCAAGACCTACACCTGGACGGTGGCGGCAGGCACCACGGCCGACCCGACCCTCACACTGACCACCAACAGCGTGCTGGCGCTGCTCAACAACACCAGCTTCACCCTGCAGGTAAAAGACGCCAGCGGCGCCTGGGTGACCATCGCCACCGGCAACACGCAGGGCCTACTGGACCTGATCGTGCTGCCGATCGGCTTGCAGGTGGACATTGGCGTGCTGCAAGCCGGTGACTACCGGCTGACCGTGGGCAGTGGCGGCATCGGCCTGGTGACCAACGTGAGCACCTCGCTGGACATCACCTCCACCAGCCTGACCCAGTTCACCGGCACCGGCACGGCCACCTCGGGCAACGTCATCACCGACGTGGGCACCGATGGCGCGGTGGATGCCCGTGGCCCGGACAGCGCCGCCGTGCTGCAAGTGCTGAAAAACGGCAGCTATGTCTCGGCCGGTACTTCGACCACGGTCCAGGGCCAGTACGGCACCCTGGTGATCAGTGCCGATGGCAGTTACACCTACACGCCTAACGGCAGCCCGAACAGTGTCGGCAAGGTGGACGTGTTCAGCTACCAGCTGGTGCACCCGAACGGCTTGTCCGATACCGCCAACCTGTACGTGCGCATCGACAGCCCGCAAGCCACGGAGGTCTGGAGCAACACCAACTACGCTGCACCGGCCACGGTGGTCGACGCAGTCAACGATGTCGGTACCAGCCACGTCACCCTGGCCAACCGCGTGGACACCAGCAGCAGCACCCTGGGCTCGCTGAGCCTGCCGGTGATCGGTACCCGCCAGGCCACCTACACCACCACGGTTGCCGCCGATACCACGGCCAACCTGCAGGTGGTGGTCAACTCCACCAACCTGTTGAGCCTGCTCAACGGCACCACCATCGAGCTGCTCAAGCTCAACCCGGCCACCGGCCAGTATGTGCTGGTGCAGTCGGTACCGGGGGGTTCGCTGATCAGCCTGCTGGGTGGCGGCGCGGGGTATACCTTCCAGAACCAGGGGGCTGGCACCTACCACGTGCGTGTCACCGCCGGCGGCATCGGCCTGCTCAGTTCCATCACCACCAGCCTCAACGCCACCACCACGCACCTGACCGAGTTCGTGGTCAGCGGCGCGACGGCAGCCACCGGCAACCTGCTGAGTGACGACAACGTCGGTTCGGCACTGACCGTGCTGAGCGTACTGACAGCGGCCAACACCTACACCATCCCGGGCTACAACGGGGTGAGCGTGGCCGGCACCTACGGCACGCTGCTGGTGCATGCCGACGGCAGCTACACCTACACCCTCAACCCGGGGCTTACCTCGGCGGTGGTCGGCCAGCACGACACCTTCACCTACGAGCTGACCCACCCGAACGGCACCACCGACACGGCAACGCTGACCGTCAACCTCGACAATGCTGCCGGCCTCACCACCTTCACTTCGCTGCAGGCCGACACCGGTGACGAGGCAGTAGCGCTGGCCAGCCTGGCAGCCGCCACCGATGTGATCGCCGGTACCGACGGCAACGACCACCTCGATGGCAGCCAGGGTGGCCACATCACCCTGCAGGGTGGTGCGGGTAATGACACGCTGGTGGTGGTCGACCAGAACTTCGCCAGCGTCGAGGGCGGCACCGGTACAGACACCCTGCTGTGGGGCGGCGGCGATGCCAGCATCGACCTGGGCAACCTGGCCGGGCGCGTGCACGACATCGAAGTCATCGACCTCAACGACACCAGTTCGGTGGCGCTGACGCTCAACCTGGCGGACGTGGTGGCAATCACCGAAACCGGCACCGACACACTCATCATCAAAGGGGACGACAAAGACTCGGTTCACATGACGGACAACTGGACGCTGGTCGGGAACCAAACTGCCGACGGTATCGACTATAACCAATACACGGCCCAGGAGGATCCAAGCCATCACCTGTGGGTGCAGAACGGTATCCATGTGGTCTGAGGCCGCTGCAAACCCGCCGGGCAAATGCCCGGCGGCAAGGACGACCAGCAGTAAGGGAACTATGTGAAGCGAAGCAGTCCGCTGTCACCGCTGTTGCTGGGAGCCTTCGGGCTCCTGGCCCTGAACTTCCACCCGGTTGCCCAGGCAGCCGATGACATAGACCCCCAACTGCGCCAGATCGGGCCATCGCTGTTACGCGATGCGCCCGAAGCGGTGCCCGCACGCCCCGCCACCGGCATGGCCCCGGTCGCCAGTGGCGAGCGGCTGGGGCTGACCGACGCGGTGCTGCAGGCCGCTCAATGGCACCCCAGCATCGCCGAGGCCATCGGCAACCTCTATAAGCAGGGCGAAGGCATCAACGTCGCCCGCGCCGGGTATTACCCGCAGATTTCCGGCGGTATCCGCACCGGTTATGACACCGGTTATGGCGGCGACCGCAACAGCCAGGCGCTGAACCTGTCGCTCAAGCAGATGCTCTACGACTTCGGCAAGGTCGACAGCGCCGTCAGCGCGGCCCAGGCTGCCGCCGCGCGCGCCCAGGCCAATATCCTGCTGGTGGTCGACGACCTGGCCCGCGACACCGCTTATGCCTGGATCGAAACCCGCCGATATGAACAACTGATGACCATTGCCCGCGACCAGATTCGCGGGGTCGGTGACATTGCCGGCATGGCCCGCCAGCGCAGCGACATGGGCGCCAGCACGCGCTCCGACGTGGTGCAGGCCGAGTCCCGTGTGGAGAGCGCCCGCGCCACGCTGGAGGAATACCAGTCGCAGTACGAGCGCTGGCGTTCGACCCTGGCGGCACTGATGGGGCGCATCACCCCACCGGCGCTGGCCGAGGATTCGCCAGCAGCGCTGAACCAGGCCTGCAAGCGGCCCTCGCAAGGCGATGACCGCCTGCCTGCCGTGCTCATGGCCCTGGCCCAGCGCGCCCAGGGCCAGGCCGAGCTGGCCCAGGCCAAGGCCGAGGCCTACCCGACCCTGTCGTTGCAACCGCAGGTCAACCACTACCTGGACAACGACTACAACCGCGACAACTCACGCATGGACCGCACCCAGGCAGGCATCTACCTGAACGTCGAGGTGCCTATCTATCAAGGGGGTGCCATCAGCGCCCGCAGCCGCGCAGCCGGCCACGCCCTGACCGCCGCCGACTCCGCCGAAGACGCGGCCCGCCTGCAAGCCCGTCGTGGCCTGGCCGAGGCCATGGCACAAACCTCCGGGCTAGGCCGCCGGCTGACTTCGCTGGAAGCGCGCCAGGTCAGCATCCAGGAAGCGCGCATGCTCTACGGCCGCCAGTACCTGGACCTGGGCACGCGGCCCCTGCTCGACCTGCTCAACGCCGAGCAGGAGATCTACCAGTCACGCTTCGAACTCGCCGGCACCCGCTCCGACCTGCTGCGCCTGGATGTCGACTGCCTGTACAACACCGGCGCCCTGCGCACGGCCTTTGGCCTTGAGGGGCGCAACCTGCAAGGGGTGGAGATCCAGCCATGACCGATTCGATCAATGTGACCCTGCCTGAACAGCCCACGGCCCCCGCGGCCGAAGCGCCTCATCGACCGGACCTTGGGCCGTGGCTGGAAGTGATGCTGCAGGTGGCGCACCACTACCGCCTGGACGTGTCGCCCCAGCGTATTCGCCTGGCCGCCGTCGAGGATGCTCGCCCGCTGGATGAAATCCTTCGCCACATGGCGCGCCAGGCCGGCCTGGCCCTGCGCTTCGTGCGCTTCGACGCCAAGGGCTTGAGACAGTGGCGTACACCGCTGGTACTGGAACTGGATGATGGCCAGCTGGCGGTGGTGGAATCGGTCACCGAAGAGGACGACCTGGCGGTGGTGTTTGCCGGTGACCAGGGCCTGACCTCTCGCCTGCCCCGCGACAGCCTCAAGGGCCGCATCAACCGCGTTGCGCTGCTGCGCCCGGCGCGGCCGCTGCGCGATGTGCGCACAGATGACTACACCGCACCCTACGACCGCCACTGGTTTGCCCGCATCGTGCTGCGCGACCTGCGCCCCTATGGGCAGGTGATGGTCGCCTCGCTGGTAGCCAACGTATTGGCCCTCGCGGGGGTGCTGTTCTCGATGCAGGTGTACGACCGGGTGATCCCGGCCGAGTCGCTGCCAACCCTGTACGTGCTGTTCGGGGGTGTAGTGCTGGCGCTGGTGTTCGACTTCAGCATGCGCCTGCTGCGGCTGAAGGTGACGGACCTGCTCGGCAAACGCGCCGACCTGCGGGTGAGCGACCTGGTCTACGGGCATGCCTTGCGCCTGCGCAACTCGGTGCGGCCGAAGTCCACCGGTTCGTTCATCTCGCAACTGCGCGAGCTGGAATCGATCCGCGACCTGATCACTTCCAGCACCGCCACGGCGCTGGCCGACCTGCCGTTCTTCCTGTTGTTCCTGTTCGTGTTCTGGCTGATCGGCGGCGTGCTGGTGTTCATCCCGCTAGCCGCACTGCTGGCCATGGTGGTGCCTGGGGTACTGGCCCAACGGCGCCTGGCGCGGCTGGCCAATGCCTCCATGCGCGAGTCGGCGCTGCGCAACGCCATGCTGGTAGAAAGCATCCAGGGCCTGGACGAGATCAAGGCACTGCAGGCCGAAGCACGCTTTGAACGGCAGTGGAACCAGTACAACGCCGCCTGCGCCCACACCAACCTGCGCCTGCGCACCCTCACCAACGGCCTGGTGACCTGGACCCAGAACGTGCAGGGCGCGGTCTTTGCCGTGGTCATCGTGGTCGGCGCGCCGATGGTCATCGCCGGCGACCTTACTACCGGTAGCCTGGTGGCGGCGTCGATGCTGTCGTCACGGATGATGGCGCCACTGGCGCAACTGACCCATGTACTGACCCGCTGGCAGCAGGCCAAGGTGGCCCTGCAAGGGCTGGACAAGCTGATGCAGTCACCGGTCGACCACCCCGAAGGCGAAGCCCGCGTACACTTGCCGGCGATTCGTGGCGAGTACCGCCTGCGCCAGGCCAACTTCCGCTACAGCGAGGAGTCCCCGCCAGTGCTGAACATCGGCCAGCTGGATATCCAGCCGGGCGAGCGCATTGCCGTTCTCGGGCGCAACGGCGCCGGCAAGTCGACCCTGCTGCAAGCCCTGGGAGGGGCCATGGACCTGGTGCAAGGCGAGGTCAGCCTGGACGGCATCGCCATGGGCCACCTCGACCCGGCCGACCTGCGCCGTGACGTGGGCCTGCTGCCACAGTACGCGCGCTTGTTCCACGGCACCCTGCGGGAAAACCTCACCCTCGGCGCCGGCCAGGCCAGTGACCAGGAGCTGGTGGCCGCGCTGGCTGCCACGGGCGCGCTGGACTTCGTCCGCCGCCTGCCCAAGGGCATGGACCACCTGATCCTGGAAGGCGGCCTGGGCTTGTCCGGCGGCCAGCGCCAGGCCCTGGTGCTGTCGCGCCTGCTGGTGCGCCAGCCGCAAGTGTTGCTGCTGGACGAGCCGACTGCGTCGCTGGACGACATGACCGAGCGCAAACTGCTGGATAACCTCGAACGCTTCTGCCAGGGCCGCACCCTGGTGATCGCCACCCACCGCCTGAGCGTGCTGCAACGGGTCGACCGCATCCTGGTGCTGGACGGCGGGCGCATCGTCATCGATGACACCCGCGATGCCGCGCTGGCCAAACTGCAAGGAGCCCAGGCATGAGCAACCATGAACTCCCGGCCTCCTACCTGGATGGGCAGGACGACCAGGCGGTGTTCCGCGCCGGCCGCATCATCACCATCTGTGCCTTGATGCTGGCCGCATTCCTGGGCTGGGCCGCCTGGTTCGAGGTGACCGAAGTGTCCACCGGCACCGGCAAGGTGATCCCCAGTTCGCGGGAGCAGGTGATCCAGTCGTTCGAGGGCGGCATCGTCGCGCAGATGAGCGTTGCCGAAGGCGACCTGGTCGAGCGCGGCCAGGTGCTGGCCCAGCTCGACCCGACCAAGACCGCCTCCAGTGTCGGCGAGAGCGAAGCCAAGTACCGCGCTGCCAAGGCCAGCCAGGCACGCCTGCAGGCAGAGGTCACGGGCAAGCCGCTGACCTTCCCGGAAAGCCTGCGCGACTCGCCCGACCTGATCGACGCGGAAACCGCGCTGTACCAGACCCGCCGCCGCGGGCTGGAGCAGACCCTGGCTGGCATCCAGGACTCGCTGCAACTGGTGCGCAGCGAGCTGAAGATTACCGAGAACCTTGCAAAGATGGGCGCCTCCAGCCGGGTCGAAGTGATTCGCCTGAACCGCCAGCGTTCAGAACTGGAGCTCAAGGCCAACGAAGCCCGCTCCGACTACCTTGTGCGTGCCCGGGAAGAGCTGGCCAAAGCCAGCGCCGAGGCCGACAGCCTGTCGGAAGTGGTCCGTGGGCGAAGTGACTCGCTTACCCGCCTGACCTTGCGCTCACCGGTGCGCGGCATCGTCAAGGACATCGAGGTCAATACCCTGGGCGGCGTGGTGCAGCCCGGTGGCCAGGTGATGAAGATCGTGCCGATGGACGAACGCCTGCTGATCGAAACCCGCATCGCCCCACGCGATATCGCCTTCATCCACCCGGATCAGGCGGCCAAGGTCAAGATCAGTGCCTATGACTATTCGGTGTATGGCGGGCTGGATGGCAAGGTGGTAGGGATCTCGCCGGACACCCTGCAGGATGAGGTGAAACCGGAAATCTACTACTACCGGGTGTTCATCCGCACCGAGCAGGACAGCTTGCAGAACAAGGCCGGCAAGCATTTTGCGATCGTGCCGGGGATGATTGCCACGGTGGATATCCGCACCGGCGAGAAGACCATCCTCGATTACCTGATCAAGCCGCTGAACCGGGCCAAGGAGGCCCTGCGCGAACGCTGATCCAGGCGTTTACACACATCACCTGTGGGAGCGGGCATGCCCGCTCCCACAGGGTCCCAAGCATCCCCGGGTTCTGTGCAAAATGCCTAAAGCCCGACCAAAACAGGCCGATAACCGGTTATCCCCTGTTCCCCACCGAAGGTCACCATGGCCACGCAAAATGCCCGCGCGGACTCGTTGTCCCTGCTGCTGTTCACCCTGCGCAGCGGCAAGTTGATGGCAATCAACCTGCTCAAGGTCAGCGAAATCATCCCCTGCCCGCCGCTGACCAAGCTGCCGGAATCGCACCCCAACGTGAAAGGTGTGGCGACCCTGCGTGGCCATTCGCTGTCGGTCATCGACCTGTCACGCGCCATCGGCGAGCGGCCCCTGGAAGACCCGCAAGGCGGCTGCCTGATCGTCACTGAAATCAGCCGCTCGCGCCAAGGCCTGCATGTGCAGGCGGTCAGCCGCATCGTGCATTGCCTGAGCACCGACATCAAACCGCCGCCCTTTGCTTCGGGCAACCGCTCGTACATCACCGGCGTGACGCGGGTCGACAACACCCTGGTGCAGGTGCTGGACATCGAAAAAGTCATCCACTCCATCGCCCCACCGCAGGCCGAACCAGCTCACGGCACCCTGAGCGAAGAAGACGCCAGCCTGCTGGCCGCCGCCAACATCCTGGTGGTGGACGACAGCCAGGTGGCCCTGCAGCAGTCGGTGCACACCCTGCGCAACCTGGGCATCGAATGCCACACCGCACGCAGCGCCAAAGATGCCATCAACGTGTTGCTGGAGCTGCAAGGCACCGCGCAGGAGATCAACATCATCGTCTCCGACATCGAAATGAGCGAGATGGATGGCTACGCCTTCACCCGCACCCTGCGCGAAACCCCTGACTTCCAGCACCTGTACGTGCTGCTGCACACCTCGCTGGACAGTGCCATGAGCAGCGAGAAGGCAACCCAGGCCGGGGCCAACGCCATCCTCACCAAGTTCTCCTCGCCAGAGCTGACCGATTGTCTGGTGGTGGCCGCGCGTACCGTGGTGTTTGCCGAGCACTGATATATTAAGCGACAAACTCCCCGGCTTGCCGCCGGGGGTGAGTCGGGCATAATTCGCGCCCCTCGCAAGCAAATTGCCGGAATCGCGTATGAAGTTTTTCAGCTCTATCCTGATCACCTGCGCCCTCTTCAGCGGTATCGCCCAAGCCTCCAGCAGCCAGGCCTGGAACGAGCAGCGCCAACAGATGCTCAAGGCCTGCCTGGCCGCCAGCCAGTTCAAGGATGCCCACGCCCGCGGCAAGCCCGCCGAGTTCGATGACCAGGTCGGCATGAGCGCCCTGCTGGTCGAAGGCGTCTACCCGCAGAAGCACATGCAGCAACGCACCGGTACCGAGCTGTGCCTGTACGACCGCCAGCACCAGCGTGCCTTCATCAGCGAGTGGAGCCCGGAAGCCAAGTGACCGACAGCTTGCGATTCGGTTGTACCGGCTGCGGCAAGTGCTGCACCGGGCACCACGTGCCCCTGACGCTGGCCGAGGCCCGCCGCTGGGCAGATGATGCCGGCCAGGTGATAGTGCTGATCGAGGCCTTCGTGACTGATGGCCCCGGTATGCCGCCTGAGCAGCGCGAACATGCGCTGCGCCGCTCGTACCCAGTGGCTTGCGGCCACGGCGAGGCACGCGTGTCGGTGACCTTCGCCGCGTTCAACCCCGGCCGATGCCGCAACCTCGACAACAACGACCTGTGCACCATCTACGACCAGCGCCCGTTGGTCTGTCGCATCTACCCGGTGGAAATCAACCCGCACATTCCGCTGCGCCCGGCCAGCAAGGACTGCCCGCCCGAGGCCTGGCAGCAGGGGCCGGAACTGATACACGGCACCCAACTGGTGGATGCGGAACTGGAAGCGCTGGTGCAAGCCTCGCGACAGGCCGACCGCGATGACATTGCCGCCAAGGTGGCGGTATGCCAGGCGCTGGGCATGACCACCAGTGCGCTCAAGGGCAATGGCTTTACCGCCTACCTGCCGGACATGGGCGCGTTTGCCACGGCGCTGGCGCGCGAGCAGTGGGATGACGATGGGCATTGGACCTTGCATGTGCAGGATGAGGCGCTGGTCGCGAGCTTGCAGGGGCTTGGTTTGCGCACTACCAGTGAAACCCCGGTGTACTACGCCTTCATCGGCTTCTAGCCGGAGCGACTTCAGAAAGCCCTCCACGGTAACTGTGGGAGCGGGCGTGCCCGCGAACACCGGCGCAGCCGGTGCCATCCACCGCGTTGTATTCTTCGCGGGCACGCCCGCTCCCACAGTGGTCCCCAGTCGCATGCCAGCAGGTGAAACTGACACGGCTGTCAGCCAGCCGTCACGCTGCCGACCCGGTTCGGGGGCTATAAGATTGAGTACAGACAACCGTTTCCCTCCCTTCTGGCCAAGGTGCCCGCACCGATGCGACGTCCGTCCCGCTCTGCCTTCCTCGCCGCCCTGGCGCTCCTGGCCCTGGTGGTAGCAGGCATCTGGTTCAGCCAGCGCCAACCCGCACCGGCTACTCGCGCGCAAACCGCCGTGCCGGTACGCGTGGTCAGCGTCGCCCAGCAGGACGTGCCGCGCTATGCCAGCGCCATCGGCTCGGTGCTGTCGCTGCACAGCGTCGAGGTCCGGCCACAAGTAGAGGGGATACTCACCCAAGTGCTGGTCAAGGAAGGCCAATGGGTCAAGCAAGGCGACCTGCTCGCCACCCTCGACGACCGCAGCATCCGCGCCAGCCTCGACCAGGCCCGTGCACAACTCGGCCAGAGCCAGGCACAGATCCAGGTGGCCGGCGTCGACCTCAGGCGCTACCGCCTGCTCAGCAGCGATGACGGCGTGTCCAGGCAAACACTCGACCAGCAACAGGCGTTGGTCAACCAGCTGCAAGCCACGGTCAAGGGCAACCAGGCGGCTATCGCCAATGCCGAGGTGCAACTCTCCTACACCCAGATACGCTCGCCGGTAACCGGGCGCGTCGGCATCCGCAATATCGACCCCGGCAACCTGGTGCGCACCAGCGACACCCAGGGGCTGTTCAGCGTGACCCAGATCGACCCGATCGCTGTGGAGTTCTCGCTGCCGCAACAGATGCTGCCGACCCTCCAAGGCCTGCTCAAGGCGCAAACGCCTGCGCTGGTCGAGGCCTACATGGATGCCGATGGCGAGCGCAACCTGCTGGGCGCAGGCCACCTTGCGCTGATCGACAACCAGATTTCGGCCAACACCGGCACGGTGCGGGTCAAGGCCGAGTTCGACAACAAGGACGGCCTGCTGTGGCCGGGGCAACTGGTCACCGTACGGTTGCGCACGGCGATGGACGAAGACGCCCTGGTGGTGCCGCCGCCCGTGGTGCAACGCAGCATCGATGGCCACTTCGTCTACCGCGTCGACGGCGACAAGGTCACCAGCGTGCCGGTCAAGGTGCTGTACCAGGACAGCACACTGAGCATCGTCGCCGGGGTAAAGGCCGGTGACCAACTGGTGCTCGATGGCCAGTCGCGCCTCAAACCCGGCTCCAGGGTCGAGATCACCCCTGATGCCCCGGCGCCTGCCGAGATGGCCGACCGCAGGAGCCAGCCATGAACACCCGCAATGGCGTCTCGGCCTGGTGCATCGATCACCCTATCGCCACCCTGCTGCTGACCTTCGCCCTGGTGCTGCTGGGCGCCATCGCCTTCCCGCGGTTGCCCGTGGCGCCGCTGCCCGAGGCCGATTTCCCGACCATCCAGGTCACCGCCCAGCTGCCCGGTGCCAGCCCGGAAACCATGGCCTCGTCGGTGGCCACGCCGCTGGAGGTGCAGTTCAGCGCCATCCCCGGCATGACCCAGATGACCAGCAGCAGCGCGCTAGGCTCGACTACGCTGATCCTGCAGTTCACCCTCGACAAGAACATCGACACCGCCGCCCAGGAAGTGCAGGCGGCGATCAACACCGCCACCGCCCGCCTGCCCCAGGACCTGCCCAGCCCGCCCACCTGGCGCAAGGTCAACCCGGCCGACAGCCCGGTGGTAATCCTCACCGTCAGCTCTGCACAGATGCCCGGCAACGAGCTCAGCGACTACGCCGAAACCCTCCTGGCCCGCCAGCTCAGCCAGATCGACGGGGTCGGCCTGATCAACATCACCGGCCAGCTGCGCCCGGCCATCCGGGTGCAGGCACAACCCGAGAAACTCGCGGCCATCGGCCTGACCCTGGCCGACGTGCGCCTGGCCATCCAGCAGACCAGCCTGAACCTGGCCAAAGGCGCGCTGTACGGCGAGCACAGCGTGTCGACCATTGCCGCCAACGACCAGCTGTTTCACCCCGAAGACTATGCCCAGCTGATCGTCAGCTACCGCAACGGCGCCCCGGTGCACCTGAAGGACGTGGCCAAGGTCATCAACGGTGCCGAGAACGCGTATGTAAGGGCCTGGTCGGGCAATCAGCCGGGGCTTAACCTGGTGATCTTCCGCCAGCCCGGCGCCAATATCGTCGACACCGTGGACCGGGTGCTCGACGCCTTGCCGCGCTTGCAGGAAATGCTGCCGGCCTCGGTTGAAGTGTCGGTGCTGCAGGACCGCACCCAGACCATCCGCAGCTCGCTGCATGAAGTCGAGCTGACCCTGATGATCGCGGTGGCGCTGGTGATCGGGGTAATGGCGCTGTTCCTGCGCCAGTGGTCGGCCACCTTCATTGTCTCCAGCGTGCTCGGCGTCTCGCTGATCGCCACGTGCGCACTGATGTACGTGTTCGGTTTCAGCCTCAACAACCTGACCCTGGTGGCCATCGTCATTGCCGTCGGTTTCGTGGTCGATGACGCGATCGTCGTGGTGGAAAACATCCATCGCCACCTGGAAGCCGGCGACGATAGCCGCACTGCAGCGCTCAAAGGCGCCGGCGAGATCGGTTTCACCGTGGTGTCGATCAGTTTCTCGCTGATCGCCGCCTTCATTCCACTGCTGTTCATGGGCGGTGTGGTGGGCCGGCTGTTCAAGGAGTTCGCCCTGACCGCCACGGCGACCATCCTGATTTCGGTGGTGGTCTCGCTGACCCTGGCCCCCACCCTTTCGGCGCTGTTCATGCGCCGCCCACCCGGCGACCACCAAGGCGGTTTCGGCCAGCGCCTGCTGGGTTGGTACGAAAAAGGCCTGGACCGCGCACTGGCCCACGGGCGGATCACGCTGGGGGTGTTCGGCATTACCCTGGCGCTGGCCGTGGCCGGCTACGTGGGCATCCCCAAAGGTTTCTTCCCGCTGCAGGACACCGGCTTCATCCTTGGCACAACCGAGGCAGCGGCGGATGTGTCCTACCCGTCGATGATCGAGAAGCACCTGGCGCTGGCGAAGATCATCGGTGACGACCCGGCAGTGCGCGCCTATTCGCACTCGGTCGGGGTGACCGGCAGCAACCAGACCATCGCCAACGGCCGTTTCTGGATCTCGCTCAAGCCCCGCGGC
Source organism: Pseudomonas putida NBRC 14164 (assembly GCF_000412675.1). Classification (NCBI taxonomy): domain Bacteria; kingdom Pseudomonadati; phylum Pseudomonadota; class Gammaproteobacteria; order Pseudomonadales; family Pseudomonadaceae; genus Pseudomonas; species Pseudomonas putida. The sequence goes on from NC_021505.1 coordinate 5,087,377, forward strand.
GACCGCGACGTCTCGGCCAGCGAATGGATCGACCGGATCCGCTCGAAGCTGGCCCAGGTGCCGGGCATCGTCCTGTACATGCGCGCCGGCCAGGACATCAACCTCAGCTCCGGCCCGTCACGCACCCAGTACCAGTACGTGCTCAAGAGCAACGACGGGGTCGCGCTCAACCTGTGGACCCAGCGCCTGACCGACCGCCTGCGGGAAAACCCGGCGCTGCGCGACCTGTCCAACGACCTGCAACTGGGCGCCAGCGTCACCCGCATCGATATCGACCGCCAGGCCGCAGCGCGTTTCGGCCTGACCACCACCGACGTCGACCAGGCCTTGTACGATGCCTTCGGCCAGCGCCAGATCAGCGAATTCCAGACCGAGACCAACCAGTACAAGGTCATCCTCGAACTGGACGCGCAACAGCGTGGCAAGGCTGAAAGCCTCAATTTCTTCTACCTGCGCTCGCCACTGACCAACGAGATGGTGCCGCTGTCGGCCCTGGCGCATGTCGCCGCGCCAAGCACCGGGCCGCTGTCGATCAGCCACGACGGCCTGTTCCCGGCCGCCAACCTGTCGTTCAACCTGGCCCCCGGTGTGGCCTTGGGCGATGCGGTGCAGATCCTGGAACGTGCGCAGCGCGAGCTGGGTATGCCCGACTCGATCACCGGCAACTTCCAGGGCGCCGCCCAGGCGTTCCAGAGCTCGCTGTCGAGCCAGCCCTACCTGATCCTTGCCGCGCTGGTGGCGGTGTACATCATCCTCGGCGTGCTCTATGAGAGCTTCGTCCACCCGCTGACCATCATCTCCACCCTGCCCTCAGCCGGCCTGGGCGCGATCATCCTGCTGTGGGCCAGCGGGCAGGACTTCAGCATCATGGGGCTGATCGGCGTGGTCCTGCTGATCGGCATCGTCAAGAAGAACGGCATCCTGCTCATCGACTTCGCGCTCGAAGCCCAGCGCCATCACGGCATGACGCCCGAGCAGGCGATACGCCAGGCCTGCCTGGTGCGCTTCCGCCCGATCATCATGACTACCCTGGCCGCGCTGCTGGGCGCAGTGCCGCTGATGTTCGGCTTTGGCACCGGCGCCGAGCTGCGCCAGCCACTGGGCATTGCGGTGGTGGGTGGCCTGCTGGTGAGCCAGGCCCTGACGCTGTTCACCACCCCGGTCATATACTTGGCCCTGGAGCGCCTGTTCCACCGCCGCCAGGCTGCCCCTGCGGCAGCGCCAAGTGCCAGCTAGGACAAGACCATGCGTGTGCTGATCATCGAAGACGAAGAAAAAACCGCCGACTACCTGCATCGCGGCCTGAGCGAACAGGGCTTTACCGTGGACCTGGCACGGGACGGCATCGATGGCCTGCACCTGGCCCTGGAGGGCGACTACGCGGTAATCGTGCTGGATGTGATGCTGCCTGGCCTGGACGGCTATGGTGTGCTGCGCGCCTTGCGCGCGCGCAAGCAGACGCCGGTGATCATGCTGACCGCCCGTGAGCGGGTCGAAGACCGCATTCATGGCCTGCGTGAAGGCGCCGACGACTACCTGGGCAAGCCGTTCTCGTTCCTCGAACTGGTCGCCCGCCTGCAAGCCCTGACCCGCCGCAGCAGCAGCCATGAACCGTTGCAGGTGCAAGTGGCAGACTTGTGGATCGACCTGATGGCACGCAAGGCCACACGCGCCGGCCAGCGTCTGGACCTGACTGCCAAGGAGTTCTCGCTGCTCAGCGTGCTGGCCCGGCGGCAGGGTGAAATCCTGTCGAAGACGGCGATTGCAGAGCTGGTCTGGGACATCAACTTCGACAGCGACGCCAACGTCGTGGAAGTGGCGATCAAACGCCTGCGCGCCAAGCTCGACGGGCCCTTCGACAACAAGCTGCTGCACACCATCCGAGGCATGGGCTATGTCCTGGAAAACCGTGCGGGGTAATTCCATCGCCCTGCGCCTGTCGGCGCTGTTCATTCTGGTGGCGCTGGGTGTATTCCTGCTGATCGGCTGGGCGCTGTATCGCCAGGTCGACCGCAGCCTCGACCTGCTGCCGCAAGCGGAGCTGGACGCGCGCTTCAGCGTGCTCGAATCCACCCTCAACCGCTTCGGCACGCCAGATCACTGGACCAAGATCAACAACAAGCTCAACCTGCTCAGCGAAGAGGACAAGCGCATCCGCTTCTGGGTGGTCAGCAGCAACCCGGCCTACGACTACGGTCACCCCAGCGAGCTGGTACGTGCCTTCGCCGAGGGGCCACAGGGCATGCGCGACCTGCACCTACCTGACCGGCCCTACCCGTACAAGGTGCTGGTCAGTGAACTGCCGGCGCTGGGCGAACGGCCGGCACTGCGCTTTCTGATCGGCATCGACACCGAAACCTTCTGGCAGGCCCAGCACAGCTTGCTGGTGGCGATTGTCGGGCTGGCAGTACTCGGCGTGCTGCTGGCTTCAGTACTGGGTTACTGGGTGGCGCGCATTGGCTTGCGCCCGCTGCTGGCGTTGTCCAACGAGGCCCAGGCCCTGGCCCCGCCACGCCTGGACGGCCGTTTGCAAACCCATGCCCTGGCGCCGGAGCTGGCACAGTTCGCGGGCGCCTTCAACGCCGCGCTTGACCGTGTCAGCCAGGCCTACTCACGGCTGGAAGCCTTCAACGCCGACGTCGCCCATGAGCTGCGCTCGCCGCTGACCAACCTGATCGGCCAGACCCAGGTCGCGCTCACCCGCGGCCGCAGTGCCGAGCATTACTTCGAAGTGCTGCAATCGAACCTGGAAGAGCTGGAGCGCCTGCGCAGCATCATCAACGACATGCTGTTCCTGGCCAGTGCCGACCAAGGCAGCAAGGCCACCGCCCTGACCCAGGCCTCCCTGGCCGAGGAAGTGGCAACCACACTCGACTACCTGGACTACATCCTCGAAGACGCCCAGGTCAGCGTGAGCGTGATCGGCGATGCCCAGGCGCCCATCGAAAAGGCCCATTTCCGCCGGGCGCTGATCAATCTGCTGAACAACGCCGTGCAGCACACTGCGCCGCATCAGGTGATCCAGGTGCAGATCGATGCCGGGCCCGAGCAGGTCAGCATAGCTGTGAGCAACCCGGGGCCGGCGATTGACAATGAACACCTGCCGTTGCTGTTCGAGCGCTTTTACCGCGTGGATGCGGCGCGCAGCAACAGCGGTGGGGGCAACCATGGGTTGGGGTTGGCGATCGTCAAGGCGATTGCACTGATGCATGGGGGGGAGGTGTTTGTGCGCAGTGGGGCCGGGCTCAATACCTTCGGTATCCAGTTGCCGATCCATACCTGACTGTCGACGCGCCCCCTGTGGGAGCGGGCAAGCGCGCGAACACGAGCGAAGCCCGTGCCATACACCGCGCTGCCTGCTTCGCGGGCTCGCCCGCTCCCACAAAGAACGCGTAACGCTTCTAGTGCGGGGTTTTGCGGCGAAAGTACTATTGCTTTTCTTTGGATCGTTACCTTTTGCGCAACAGTGCTTATCGCACTTCGCTCTGTTTCAAGTGCACTGAAAGGACTAACTTTACCCCTGTCCTCATTAGCACTTGCCCCGCAAGAAGGTAGTTTCAAATGTCCAACAGTATGGGTATTGCCAGCGTCTTCGTCCTGTCTTCCCTGTTGTTGTCGCCCCTGGCCATGGCCGAAGAATCCAGCGCTTTCGTCACCCGTAATGCAGAGCTCGCCGCCGTCCATCAAGACGCCCGCGAGGCGGTAGCTACAAACAAGGCTGACGCCGCCAAAGACGCTAAGCAGACAGCTTCCAAAGTTTCTGTCGATGCCAACGCCGACAGCTGATCAAGCGCTGTCACTGCTCCCGATTTCCCTTGGCTACGCATTGGGCACCACCGGTGCCGATATGTTAGCCTTTTAAAGCCGCTGCCGATCAGCGGCTTTTTTTATGTGCTTTAACTCTCAGCCACGCTGTAACGTCTACCTATAAAAAAGACGCACATTCAAAAATAAAAACTGCCCCACCGTCAGACCAAAGGAGCTAGTACCGGTGCCTTCCGCGTTCCGTTTTACCCCGCTGTTCATTGCGTTGACTGCAACGATCCCTTTCGCCGCCCAGGCAGATGAAGACAAGGCTGATGGCTTCATCGAAGGCTCGTCCTTCAACCTGCATTTCCGTAATGCCTACTTCAACCGCGACAACCACAACGCTGGCGTGCGTGACACCCGCGAGTGGGGCCAGGGCGCGGTTGCGCGCTTCGAGTCGGGCTATACCCCAGGCGTGATCGGCTTTGGCCTGGATGCACATGCCATGCTGGGCCTCAAGCTGGACGGCGGTGGCGGCCATGCCGGCACCAGCATCCTGCCCGAGCACATCAAGGACGACGGTGAGCTGGGCGCTGCCCCGCATTCGTTCTCCACTGCCGGTGCTGCGATCAAGCTCAAGGCGTTCGACACCGAGCTGAAAGCCGGTGACCTGTTCCTCACCAACCCGGTGATCGCTGGCGGCGAAACCCGCATGCTGCCGCAGACCTTCCGTGGTGTGAGCCTGACCAACACCAGCATCGACGGCCTGCTGCTCGAAGGCGGCCAGGTGAGCTTCACCCACCCGTACAACCAGAGCGGCCACCGCCGCATCGATACCTACTATGGGTCGCTGGACGAGCACGACAAGAGCAAGCACCTTAACTGGGCCGGCGCGTCGTGGAGCGGTACCGAGAACATCACCACCAACCTGTACGCCGCCGAGCTGAAGGACATCTGGAACCAGTACTACGCTGACTTCGACTACACCTACGTGGTCAACGACCTGGTGAGCCTGAACCCGGGCGTGCACTTCTACCACACCCAGGACACCGGCCAGGCCCTGCTGGGCAAGATCGACAACAACACCTACAGCGTGCACTTCACCGTCAACGCAGGCTTCCATAGCGTCACCGCCGCCTACCAGCGGGTCAATGGCAACACGCCATTCGACTACATCAACCTGGGCGACAGCGTGTACCTGGACAACTCGCGCATGTACTCGGACTTCAACGCGCCGAACGAGCGCTCGTGGAAGCTGCAGTACGACTATGACTTCGCCGGTGTCGGCGTGCCTGGCCTGACCACCTCGCTGTCGTACTCGCGCGGTGAAGCCGACCTGACCAAAGCCACGCAGGACACCAGCCACTACGACTACTACCGTGAAGATGGCAAGAACGCCATGCACTGGGAACGTGATCTGGACGTGAAGTACGTGTTCCAGGAGGGTGACCTGAAGGACCTGTCGGTACTGGTGCGCTACGCCACCCACCGTGGCAGCCAAGGTTATGCGTCGATCGACAGCAACAGCGACAACGACGAAGTGCGGGTGATCGTCGACTACCCGCTGAACGTGTTCTGATCCAGTACCGCTAGCGAGGGCTCCGCCCTCGATCGCCGGCAAGCCAGCTCCCACAGGTAGTGCATAACCGCTAAGCCTGATGCTGTACCTGTGGGAGCTGGCTTGCCGGCGAAGGGCTGCGCAGCAGCCTCAGACGTGATTCCGTCGGACAAATCTTGTCCGACAATCACTGCTTCCCTAGAATGTCGCCGCCGCGAATGGCCCTGCCCACGCAGTAGCGAGCATGCCCACCCGATTACCGCGCTTCGCATTTCACAGGTCGCACCCCGAGCTGACCCTCAACCTGGGCAGTTGCCTTGCCGTGCTCGCCATCGTGGCCATCGTCAGCTTCCTGCTGGCACGTGAACGGGACAGCGTCGAGCTGTCGGCCATTCGCTCGTCCAACAACATCGTCCAGCTGATCGAAAGCGACATCCTGCGCAACGCCGAACTCTACGACCAGTCACTGCAGGGCCTGATCTGGGCCGTGGGGCGCAAGGAGTTGCCAGAAATACCCGGCCCGCTGCGCCAGCGCCTGCTGTTCAATGAAGCCTTCGTCGACCGCAAACGCGGTGACGTGCTATGGCTGGACAAGCAAGGCAATGTGGTGGGCGACTCCACCAGCAGTGTGCCGCGCAAGGCCAACTTTGGCGAAACCGGTGTGTTCAAGGCACACCAGGCCAACGCCAATCTGGGCTTGCTGGTAGGCCCGCCATTCAAGGCCAAGCTCGGCGACCTGGACTGGTGTATCAGCTTCAGCCGGCGCATCCCCGGCCCCGATGGCGAGTTTGCCGGGCTGGCAGCAGGCGCATTGCGCCTGTCGTACTTCAGTGAGCTGTTCCAGCGCCTGGACATCGGTGACGACAGCAGCATCAACCTGTTCAATACCGACGGGCAGCTCCTCGCCCGCCAGCCCTCACGCCCGCAAGACCCGCTGATCGGCACCAACTATGCCGAGCGGCCCAACTTCAAGCGCATCCTCAGCGAACAGAGCGGTAACTTCACAGCCCGGTCTGGCAGCGACGGCAACCCGCGCATGTACACCTTCGCCCGGGTCGCGCAGTTGCCGCTGATCGTGCTGGTGGTGCACTCGGCCGACGAGGTGTTCCAGTCCTGGCGCCGCACCGCGATTCTGGTGAGCGTCGCCACAGGTGTGCTGTGCGTGGGCATTCTCTGGTTGACCCTGCTGCTGGGCCGCGAACTGCGCCGCCGCCAGGAGGCCGAGCAGGGCCTGGCGACGTTAGCCGCCACCGACAGCCTGACCGGCCTGGCCAACCGCCGTCGTCTGGACCAGGTGCTGCGCCAGGAATGGGCGCGTGCGCAGCGCAATCGCAAGCCATTGGCCGTGCTGATGGTGGATGTGGACCACTTCAAGGCATTCAACCAACGACACGGCCATGCCGGTGGTGACCACGCGCTGCGTGAGGTGGCCAAAACCATCGAGGCGAGCATCCGCCGTCCTGCAGATCTGGCCGCTCGTTATGGGGGGGAGGAGTTTCAGGTAGTACTGCCGGAAACCGACCTTGCCGGCGCGCGGCTGCTGGCCGAGCGCATTCGGACCAGTGTGGAAGCGCTGGCACCTTTTGCCGATGACGCCCACTCGGTGACGGTGAGCATCGGCATAGGCCTGTCCGGCCCCCAGCACGACCTGAGCAGTGTGCTGGGGGCTGCGGACGAAGCGCTCTACCGGGCCAAGGCCAAGGGCCGCAACCGGGTAGAGGGGCCCGACGCTTAGGAGCGGGCGCGGGCGGCGTTGCGCAGTGCCTTGACCTGGTCATGGTTGCGCTGCACGCCTTGCAGCTGTTTTTCCACCAGGCCATAGGTCATGTCACTAGCGCTGCGGCCCAGTTTTACCAGCTTCTCACGGGCTTCCTTGTAGGCCTTGAGGGCGTGGTCCTCGCCGCGCTCGACTTCATTGAGCACCGCTTCTTCATCCTTGCCGGTAACCATCGACTTCAGGTTGACCCACCCACGATGCAAGTCGCCGCTGATGCTGGTGGAGGTTTCCGGGTCGCCGCCCAGACGACGCACTTCGCTTTGCAGTTCGCCAGCGGCGTTGGCGCATTCACCCGCACGCTGAACGAAGAACGCTTTCAGCTCTGGATTCTTCACGTCATCGGCCGAGGCTTTGAATCCTTTCTCGCCATCCTTGCTGTATTCGATCAGATCGTTGAGTACGTCAATCACGTCTTTGTTGGGGTTGCTCATGGTCGAACTCCTTGGCAGGTGATAGTCATCTACAGAGTTGCAGCGTTCGTGCCATGCTCTCTAAAAAAATAAATTCTTTATTTTTCAATTAGTTATGGAAATAAAAAGAACGGATGATACCGGCGTTCTGCATGATCGCCGCTTGGGCCTTCGTGCAGATTGCAGTATGGTCGGCGCTTTCCACTCAAGGTGCGCCGAAGATGAAGCCGGAAATGCTCGAATTGCTGGTGACCCGCAGCATGCCGTTCGGCAAATACCAGGGGCGCATCATTGCCGACCTGCCGGGGGACTACCTGGCGTGGTTTGCGCGCAAGGGCTTCCCCACGGGGGAACTGGGCGGGTTGCTGGCGTTGATGCATGAAATCGACCACAACGGGCTGGGGGATCTGCTGGTACCGTTGCGCAAGAAGCATGGGAGCTGGCTTGCCGGCGATAGGGCCGGCAGGGCCAACCAATGGTTCTAGCCTTTCACTGACGCTACGGCCAGCTCTACCTGCTCGCTCTTCTTGATCACCGCATACACCACCGCCGTCAGCAGGCTACCCGCGACAATAGCCAGCAAATACAGCAAGGCATGGTTGATCGCATTGGGGATAAGCAGCACGAACAAGCCGCCATGCGGCGCCATCAGCTTGCAACCGAAGTACATCGACAATGCCCCTGTCAGCGCACCACCGGCGATACTGGCCGGGATCACCCGCAGCGGGTCCTTGGCAGCGAACGGGATCGCCCCTTCGGAAATGAAGCACAGCCCCAGCGCCAACGCGGCCTTGCCCGCCTCACGCTCGCTCTGGGCGAACTTGCGCCGGGCCAGGAATGTGGCGATGCCCAGGCCGATCGGCGGCACCATGCCGGCGGCCATGGTCGCCGCCATCGGTGCGTAGCTCGACGACGCCAGCAACCCCACCGAGAAGGCATAAGCGGCCTTGTTGATCGGCCCACCCAGGTCGACACACATCATGCCGCCCAGCAACAGCCCCAGCAGAATGGCATTGGTGGTGCCCATGCTGTCGAGGAAGTGCGTGAGGCCTTCGAGCATGGCCGCCACCGGCTGGCCGACCACGTAGATCATCACCAGGCCGGTGACCAGGCTGGCCAGCAGCGGAATGATCAAGATCGGTTTGAGCGCCTCCAGGCTACTGGGCAAGCGGGCCCAGCGGGCAATGGCCTTGGCGCTGTAACCGGCAATGAAGCCGGCGACGATGCCACCGATGAAGCCGGCACCCAAGGTGCTGGCCAGCAGGCCACCGATCATGCCCGGCGCAAGCCCCGGGCGGTCGGCGATGGACCAGGCGATATAGCCCGCCAGCAGCGGCACCATCAGCTTGAACGCGGCCTCACCGCCGATTTGCATCAACGCAGCCGGCAAGGTGCCCGGCTGTTTGTAGGCCTCGATGCCGAACACGAACGACAGCGCAATCAACAGGCCGCCCGCCACCACCATGGGCAGCATGAACGACACGCCGGTGAGCAGGTGCTTGTACACACCCGTCTTCTCACCCTTCGCCGTCGTGGCAGCCGCGGCGGCATCGGCGCTGGTTTCCACTTTGGCTTCGGCCAGCGCCTTGTCCAGGGTGGCGCGTGCCTGCTTGAGCGCAATGCCGGTGCCGCACCGGTAGATACGCTTGCCGGCAAACCGCGCGGTAGGCACTTCGATGTCAGCAGCCAGCAGTACGACATCCGCTCCAGCGATGGCCTCGGCAGACAAGGGGTTACGCGCACCGACCGAACCCTGGGTTTCGACTGTGAGCTGATAGCCCATTTGTTGCGCGGCTTGCTGCAAGGCCTCCGCCGCCATGAACGTGTGCGCGACGCCCGTCGGGCAGGCCGTGACTGCGACGATGCGTGTGCCAGCGCTGGCAACCTCGGCCGGCGCGTCTGCTGCAGCTAGCAGTAGTTGGGCGTTGGCCGCCGCTTCATCGAGAAAGCCCTCGCGGTCGGCCAGGGCCCGGGATGGCGTGCTCTGGTACACACGCTTGCCGACGAAGCGGGCCAGGTCCACCGGGCCGGTGCTGATCACCAGCACCCAGTCGGCCTCGGCAATCTGCACGGTGCTCAGTTGCCGCTCGGGGTGCCCGGCATCCTGCACTTCCACACTGGTGCTCCAGCCGCGCCGCTGGGCAGCGGCAGACAGCAAGCGCGCGCTCAGCACACTCGACACCTGGCCGTTGGGGCAGGCGGTGACAATGGCAATGTTCATCGGCAACCCTCTTGTTGTTCTGTCAGTTGCACTGCGGCTTCCATTCGCGCCAGCTGCTCACGGTCACGGATGCCGAAGCCAACCTGGGTGACGGCCTGGGCGGCAATCGCCGTGGCGCGGGCCAGCGTCTGCGCAGGGGCCTCGCCCTGCAGCAGGCCATGGACCATGCCGGCCACCAGCGAATCCCCCGCCCCTACCGTGCTGGCAACCCTTACCTTGGGCGGGCAGGCATGCAGGGCCAGGTCGCGGGCGAACCAGCTGACGCCCTGTTCGCCGGCAGACACCACCACATGTTCAACGCCGCGGCTCAGCAACTGCTCGGCGGCAGCACGTTGCTGCGCTGGGTTATCCACAGCCTGGCCAAGCACTTCGCCGAGCTCTTCAGTATTGGGTTTGACCAACCAGGGCGCGCTTTGCAGGCCGGCGCGCAAGGCTTCGCCGCTGCTGTCCAGCGCCACCTTGAGGCCAAGGGCCTTCAACCGGTCCAGTAACTGGCAGAACCAGTCGGCGCTGATCCCTCGCGGCAGGCTGCCCGCCACCACCACGGCATCGTGCCCCGGGGCGACCTGCTGCAGGCGGTGCAGCAAGGCACTGCATGCCGCCTCGTCGACCTCCGGGCCTTGGCCATTGATGTCCGTGACGCGGCCATCGGCCTCAACCAGCTTGATGTTGCTGCGGGTTTCGCCCGGCACGCGAACAAAGCAATCGGTAAAGCCGCGCCAGTCGATCAGCGCCTCGAACGGCTGCAGGTTATCGCGCCCGAGGAAACCGCCAACGGTCACGCTGTGCCCCAGGTCGGCCAGTACCTGGGCAACGTTCAGCCCTTTACCCGCCGCGTGGCTCTGTTGGGCCTGGCTTCGGTTGACCTGCCCCGGGCGCAGGGTATCGAGGCCGATGGTGATATCCAGCGCCGGGTTCAGGGTGAGGGTGAGGATCTTGGCCATTCAGTAACGCTCCACCAGCGCGCGAACCGCTGCGGCGCTGTCTTGTTGCAGGGCCTCGCGCGCCAAGGCGCGGGCCGTCTGATGATCAGCCTGGCGAACCAGGGCCTTGACTTCGGCGATGCTGCGCGCGGACACGCTGAGTTCGTCCACGTCCAGCCCCAGCAGCACAGGCACCGCCTGGGGGTCGGCCGCCAGCTCGCCGCACACGCCCACCCATTTGCCGTGGGCATGGGCGGCGCGCACGGTCATGTCGATCAGGCTCAATACCGCCGGGTGCAGGCCGTCGGCCTGGGCCGAAAGGCTGGGGTGACCACGGTCGATGGCCAGGGTGTACTGGGTCAGGTCGTTGGTGCCGATACTGAAGAAGTCCACTTCGCGCGCCAGTTGCGCGGCCAGCAGGGCCGCCGAAGGCACCTCCACCATGATGCCCAGTTGCAGGTCGGCCACCGGGATTTCTGCACGCAGGCGCTCGACCATGGCCCGCGCCTCGCGCCACTCATGCACCTGGCCCACCATCGGGAACATGATGCGCAGCGGGCGCTGGTCGGCGGCCCGCAGCAAGGCGCGCAGCTGGTCTTCCATCACGTGCGGGCGTTGCAAGGTCAGGCGTATGCCGCGCACGCCGAGGAAGGGGTTTTCCTCGGCGTTGATCGGCCAGTACGGCAGCGGCTTGTCGCCGCCGACATCAAGGGTACGCACCACCAGCGGCCGGCCGTCCAGGCCATCGAGCACACGACGGTACTCGGCCTCTTGGGTGGCAACGTCGGGGGCCTGGGTGTGGGCCATGAAAATCAGTTCGGTGCGCAGCAAGCCCACACCTTCGGCGCCCTGCTCCACCACCTTGGCGATGCCGCTGCCCTCACCGATGTTGGCGAACACTTCCACGGCGTGGCCATCGCGGGTGACAGCGGGTTCAAAACGGTTGGCCCAAGCGGCCTGCAAACGCTGTTCGCGTGCATCACGCTCGGCCAGCGCGCGTTGCAATTCATCCTCCGGCGGTGCCACGCTGACCACGCCGCGCTGGCCATCCAGCAGCAATGGTGTGCCAGCTTCCAGCAACAGGATCGCCGCCCCCGCGCCGACCACAGCCGGGATGCCCAAGGCACGGGCGACAATGGCACTGTGGGCGGTGGCACCACCCTGTGCAGTGACAATACCGGCGACCCGGTTTGGGTCCAGCCGGGCGACGTCGGAAGGGCCAACTTCGGTCATCACCAGTACGTACGGTTGCTCGGGCTCAGCCTGGGCGTGCACACCGCACAATTGCGCCAGCACGCGGCGGCCGATGTCGCGTAAATCGGCGGCGCGCTCGGCCAGCAGGGCATCGTGCAACGCCTCCTGCTGGCGGGCCGCGGCATCGATCACTGCCATCCACGCCGCCGCAGCGCTTTCTCCCTGGGCAAGGCGCTGCTCGGCATCGTCGGTCAAGGCCGGGTCGGCGAGCATTTCCTGGTGAGTGACGAAAATCTCGCCAATGGCCTTGTCGCTGCGCTGGACCAAGGTCTGCAGCTCACTGTGCACCGTTGCCAGGGCCTGGCGCAGCTTTTGCCGTTCCTCGGCACAGGACTCGCCGCGCAGGGGGTAGTCGAACTCACGCTCGACACACACATGGGCAGGGCCACTGGCAATGCCAGGGGCAGCGCCCACGCCCTGAACCCGGCTACCGGCCGCGGGGGCTTGCAGCACCTGGGCGGCAACACTGGCAACGGGCTCCGCACTTTGCGGCAGCGGCTCCACCTCTTCACCCAGGCCTTGTTCGATAGCAGCCAGCAGCACCGGCAAGGCATCGGCGGCGATACCCGGCTCGGCCACCAGTTCCAGGGCCTGGCCACGACGGGCACCGAGGCTGAGCAGCTTGCTCAGGCTCTTCACCGACACCGCCGGCTGCGCGCTGTCGACCAGACGTACACGGATTTCCCCTTCAAAACCTTTCGCCAGTTGCGCCAGCACCTTGGCCGGGCGGGCATGCAAGCCATGCGGGTTGGCCAGCACAATGCGCGCGCTGGGCCAGTCTGCTGGCGCCTCGCCGCCCAGCACTTCCAGCACTGCACGGCTGCTGGTGGCCTGATAGAGCATCTGCCCGCGGCCTTCTATCAGCACTTCACACAAGCGTTCAAGCAGGGCCTGATGAGCCGCGCCAAGGCTGGCCAGGCAGAACAGGCCATTGAGCGGCTGGTCGCGGTAACGCAGTGGCTGCTGTGGGGTAATAAAAGCCAGGCCCGGCTGGCGCACCTGGCGCTCGCTGTGCAGCCACCACAGGCCCTCGCCCAGTGGCAGCGGCTCGACCTGCTGCAGCACAGCGGCAAAACCGCTGTCGACGCAGTCGGCGCGCTGCAACAGGCGGGCACCGCGCCAGGCCAGTTCGTCGAAGTCTTCAACCGGCAGGTTCAGGCCGACCAGTTGCGCATCCAGCGCCAGCTCTTGTGGCGCGCCTTGCAGCAGCTTGAGCAGTGCTTCGGCGGAACTGGCCCGGCGCAGCGCCTCGGCCAGGTCGGTCTCGCCCAGGGCGCGGGTCAGCAGTTGCAGCAAGCGCAGGTGTTCGTCGGAACGGGCGGCGATACCGATGGCCAGATAGACCATTTGCCCATCGCCCCAGTCCACGCCATCGGGAAACTGCAACAGACGCACGCCGGTGGCATACACCAGATCACGGGTTTGCGGGGTGCCATGGGGGATGGCGATGCCCTGGCCAAGGAAGGTGGAGCCTTGCGCCTCGCGGTCCTGCAACCCCTGCAGGTACCCCTGCGCGACAAGGCCGTCGGCAACCAGCCGGTCCGCCAGCAGGCGCAACGCCGCGGCCTTGTCGGCGGCCGTCTGGCCCATGGCTATCTGCTCCTTGGCGAGTTCGAGCATGACCTTCTCCTTTTGCAGTTCCCGGTCGGGTACTGGAGTATTGTTGTGAAATTCACATGAAGGGCCAGTTCAACAGCCTTGCACAGATGGCAGCCGAGGCAGAAAATTCGGCAGCTGAAACGTTTAATCTGACCAGACGGCCACGTTACTCGATAATCTGCCCGGTAAAAAGCCCCATCCTGTCGGACAATTGCGACAATGGTCGTCTGCGCATGGCGCCAGCGCCGGGTCAAAATACCCGGTCCGGCCTCAGAGCCAGCCCCGGAAATAACAAGGAAAATTCGGTGAAACTCAGCGATATCGCCCGTCTGGCCGGTGTGTCCGTGACCACGGCCAGCTACGTCATCAACGGCAAGGCTGAACAGCAGCGCATCAGCAATGCCACTGTCGAACGGGTGCGCGCGGTGGTCGAAGCCCACGGCTTCACACCCAACCCGCAGGCCGCCGGCCTGCGCAGCCGACACACCCGCACCCTGGGCTTCATTCTCCCGGATCTGGAGAACCCCAGCTACGCCCGCATCGCCAAGCAGCTGGAGCAAGGCGCCCGCGCCCGTGGCTACCAGTTGCTGATCGCCAGCAGCGACGACCAGCCCGACAGCGAGCGCCAGTTGCAGCAACTGTTCCGCGCGCGCCGTTGCGATGCCCTGTTCGTCGCCAGCTGCCTGCCGCCGGAAGACGACAGCTACCGCGAAATGCAGGACAAAGGCCTGCCGGTGATCGCCATCGACCGCCGGCTGGACCCTGCGCACTTCTGCTCGGTCATCAGCGATGACCGCGATGCCAGCCGGCAATTGGCTACCAGCCTGCTCAGCGCCGCCCCACGCAGCATTGCCCTGATAGGCGCACGCCCCGAGCTGTCGGTCAGCCAGGCGCGTGCCGGCGGGTTCGACGAAGCCCTGCAAGGCTATACCGGTGATATCCGTCGCTACCAGGGCGAGGCGTTCAGCCGTGAGTGCGGCCAGCGCCTTATGCAACAGCTTATCCATGACCTGGGCGGCCTGCCGGATGCCCTGGTGACCACCTCGTACGTGTTGCTGCAAGGGGTGTTCGACACCCTGCAGGCGCGCCCTGCCGACTCGCGCCAGTTGCAGCTGGGCACCTTTGGTGACAACCAGCTGCTCGACTTCCTGCCACTGCCGGTCAATGCCATGGCCCAGCAGCATGGCCTGATTGCCGCCACCGCGCTGGAACTGGCACTGGCCGCAATCGAGGAAAAACGCTACGAACCTGGCGTGCATGCCGTGGGCCGCACCTTCAAGCAGCGCATCACGGTGGCCTGAACATGCGCCTGATCGACACCCACACCCACCTGGACTTCCCCGACTTCGACGCCGACCGCCCGCGCCTGCTGGCCAACGCGGCGGCACGCGGGGTGCAACGGATGGTGGTACTGGGGGTGTACCAGGCGAATTTCCAGCGTGTGTGGGACCTCGCCTGCACCGATCAGCGCCTGTTCGCAGCACTCGGCCTGCACCCGGTGTACCTCGACCAGCATCGCCCGGAGCACCTGACGCAACTGCGCGAATGGCTGGAACGTCTGCATGGCGACCCTCGGCTGTGCGCCGTGGGTGAGTTTGGCCTGGACTACTACCTCGAAGACCTGGACAAAACACGCCAACAGGAGCTGTTCGAAGCGCAACTGCAAATGGCCTGCGACTTCGAACTGCCCGCGCTGTTGCACGTACGCCGCAGCCATGCCCAGGTAATCGCCACGCTCAAGCGCTACAAGCCGGCGCGAGCGGGCGTGATTCATGCGTTTGCCGGCAGTTACGAAGAGGCGCGCGAATACATCAAGCTGGGCTTTCGGCTTGGGCTTGGCGGTGCCGGCACCTGGCCACAGGCGCTGCGGCTGCGCAAGACGCTGGCGCGCCTGCCACTGGAGAGTGTGGTGCTGGAGACCGATGCGCCGGATATGGCGCCGGTGATGTACCCGGGGCAACGCAACAGCCCGGAGCATCTGCCCGACATTGCCGGGGCGCTGGCCCAGGTAATGGGAGTGGATGTAGAGGCGCTGGCGCAAGCCAGTAGCCGCAATGCTTGCGAGTTGTTTGGCTGGTGAAACTCAGGTGAACGCGTTTCTTGTGGGAGCGGCCTTGCGTCGCGAAAGGGTCGCAGAGCGGCCCCAGCAATTTAAGCGGCGAAGCTGAAGCTCCCACAAGCTTCAGATCAAACCAGCACGGTCCACAACGCGAACCCGGCATACCACAACACCGCACAGCGCAGCAGCAGCTCCCACAGGCTGTCCAGCCGCCCCAGCCCACGCTGGCTGTCTTCTTCATCGGGAATATCATCGGCAATGCGCCCCACCCGCGCCACCAGGTGCGCAGCACTGATGTGCCAGTTGAGCACCTCGTGCAGCATCACCCGGGTCACTGCGAGGAAGTTGCCCACCAGCGCAAAGCTCAACGCCATCAAGCGAACCGGCAGCCAGTCCATGATGTGCCGCAGTTGTTCGGCCCGCGCCTTCAACGCAGGCTGCTTGCTGTGCTCGCCACACAGCGCCAGCAGGCGATATGCCAGCGCCGCACCAGGGCCCAGCACGAAATACCAGAAGATCACCGCGAAAAAGCCTTGGTACACCTGCCACAGCAGGTTGCCCTGCACACGCACCAACAGGCTATGCGGCTCGTCCGCCACCACGCCCAGGTCGCGCTCTGCAACATGCAGCGCCGCTTGATCATCACCGCGTCGCCAGGCATCACGGAACGGTCCCAGCGACGCCTTGGCATCGCCACGGCCCAGGCTGTAGACCAACACCAGCAGATGCACCGGCAACGCCAACAGCCCATAGGCCACCGGCTCCAGCACATGCAGCAGCAACACCAGCAGCGCTACCGGTGCCAACACCAGGATGGCCAGCGTCCACCAGGGGTGCACCTTGCCGCTGCGCTCCAGGCGTACCAGTTCGCCAAGAAAGAACCCATCACGCTGCACTTGATGGCGCAGGGCCGAAAACTTCTCGACCCACAGCGCCAGCAGCAACACCAGAAAACTCATGCCTTGTCCTCGTTGTGCAGCAACGCTTCACGGTAGCGCGGCCAATCGAACGACGGGCCGGGGTCGGTCTTGCGTTGCGGGGCAATGTCGCTGTGGCCCTGAATACGGCCCAGGTCGATGGCCGGCCAGGCGCTGCGAATGTGCCGGGTTAGCTGCTCCAGCACGCCGTACTGGGCATCGGTATAGGGCAGGTCGTCGGTGCCTTCCAGCTCGATGCCGATGGAAAAATCGTTGCAGCCTTCGCGCCCGTCGAAGCACGACACACCCGCGTGCCAGGCGCGCTCCAGCAATGACACGAACTGCGTCACCGCCCCGTCACGCTCGACGAACAGGTGCGCCGACACGGTCAGCTGGCTGATGCTGGCGAAATAAGGGTGCTCGTCGGGGTCCAGGCGATTCTGGAAGAACTGCTGCACCTTGCCGGTACCAAAGCAGGCCGGCGGCAGGCTGATGTTGTGGATCACCAGCAGGGAAACCACTTCGCCTTCGGGGCGGGCATTGAAGTTCGGCGAGGGGCAGTGGGTGATTCCGATTCCGTGGAACCAGCCAGTGGCACGGTCCAATTGCATGGGGCAAATCCTGAAAGCGCCTTGAACAGAACCACAGTATGCCCTGCCGCCAACGCCGTTGGCATGTGAATGATTGTAATGTTGCCGGCTACCGCACCTGCGGTTGCCGCAGCCCGTCGAGCACCGCTTCCAGCGCCCGCTCGAACAACAACCCGTCATCCAGCACCCGCACGTCCCCCCGGTGTAGCGCCTGCGCCAGGCCCGCGCCGCTCCACTCTCGCACCTTCATGCCGGTGCGGTTGGCAAACACCAGCCTGTCGCTGCTGTCGATATGTGCCACCAGCTTGCAGCGCAGCGGTTCGTCCTCATCAAGTACTTCAACCCAGGTCCCGATGCGCAAGCGCTGCACCTGCCGCAACGCTGCAGCCTGGCCATCGGCAATGTGCAAGGGCGCGCAGGACGGTTCTTCGGCAATCGCCAGCACGATATCTTCGTCCACCAGCACTTCGGCCAAGGGTTGGCCATGGCCAACCGCTAGCTCGGCGCCTGCGCAGGCACGCAGGTGCAATTGCTCCAGTTGCAGGAAGAATTCACGGGTTGCCGCCGAATTCAGGGCCACGCTGGCCAAGCCATCGCGCAGCGCCTTGAGCAGGCCCGGCACCTGCTGCAACAGGGTTTGCGGCTCATGCCCGAGGGTGATAGTGGCCAATAGCGTGTCCACCGTCTGCAAGCTATCCCGCCAGGCCTGGGAGGCTTCACCCTGCTTGAGCCAGGCCAGCAGCAGCACCTGGCTCCAGGCCTGTACCAGCATTTGCACGACCACCAAGGGCAAGACCCGGCCACGCAGGCGCTGGTTGAGCACCCGCTGTACCTGCTGCCGGGCCTGCAGGGCACGGGCACGCCCTTCTTCGGCGTCGCGCGTGCGTTGCTCAAGCAATTCGTTGCGCCGCCGTTCCTCCTGGTTGAACGCAAGGAACTCGTCGAGCAGTTCGGCAAACAGGCCGGTATCTTCGGCGAAATCATTGATCAAGCGCTGGACTATGCGCTCTACCCGCAAGTGCAGGCTGTCGCGCAGGCCTTCGCCACCGCACTCCCAGCCAATGGCTGCGCCCGCGATTTCGTTGAGCAGCCGGCGTGCAGGGTGACTGGCCCGGCTGAACAACCCCTTGTCCAGCAGGGCGACCTTGAGCAGCGGGATATGCAGGCGCGCGATCAGCGCACGCAGGTTGGCCGGCAGGTTGTCGTCGCCTTGAATACAGGCGAA
The DNA here is from genome assembly GCF_000412675.1 of Pseudomonas putida NBRC 14164. NCBI lineage: Bacteria > Pseudomonadati > Pseudomonadota > Gammaproteobacteria > Pseudomonadales > Pseudomonadaceae > Pseudomonas > Pseudomonas putida. The sequence continues at coordinate 5,105,657 of NC_021505.1, forward strand.
CAGCAGGCCGACCAGGTTGATCATGTCCTCGTCGGCTACGGCGATGCGCCGGCGCGTGCCACTGCGCACGCTGACCCGCAGCAGCAGTTGTTCGAGTTGTTGGCCGAGTTCGAAATCATCAGGCTCGCCGGTAGCCGGCACGTAGTGCTGCAAATGCGAAAGCAGGCGGACCAGGTCAGCGGTGCTGATCGACTGGGCCGCAGCCACCGCCTGCAATCGCGGTGCGAACTGCCCGCGCGCCGGGGCCAGCAAGGTTTGCAACGAGGCAAAGAAGGCCTGGCCTGCCGCATCCGCCCCCACTTCCTGACCTTGGCTTGCCGGCCCTCGTCCTGCCCTCATGCGCCGGTCTTCGGCACGCCGGCGCGGGGCCGGTTGCAACTCGGGCAGCACACCGGCGACGGCCAGCAACTGGTTGGCTTCGGCATAGATGACGTCGACATCGCGCAAGACATAACGCTCGAAAAGCTTGAGCAGGACCAGTTTGACCCGTAAGCCCACCCCCAGATTACGGCCAGCTTCAAGGAAGTACCCGCACAATGCAGCAGGGCCGAGCGGGTTGCGCTGCTCATGCACGGGGCGGTCGAGCAAGGCCTGCAAACGCAGGCCCAGTTGCTGCAGGGCAATACCATCGCGCGACAGCACCCGCGCGACCATGCCTTCGATGGCCGCAGCCCGTTCCAGTTGCACCTTGCTACGCAGGTTGCCTGGTTCTGCCAGTTGCGCCAGCAGGTCGACCTGGCCGATGCGGGCGTAGGCGTCATAGAAGGTATCAAGGAAGCCGCGTTCGATACTTTTGCGCTTCAGGCGCAGATCGCGCATGGCCTCGAAGTACAGGTTCTGGTCGCAGCGATCAACGGCCTTGTCGGCCATCTCGAACAGGGTGTCGTCAGCATTGTCGAACAGCGCCTGCAAGCCCTGGCGCAGTTGCAGGGCAGCCTTGTCGCGCACTTGCAGGAGCAATACCGGAAGGCAAGGCAGAGGCGTACGCCCCCCTCGGTCGATGGCTGCCGCCAGGGGCACCACCTTGCCTTCTTTTTGCATCCTGGACTCCTTGCAGGGTGTCTTGCCCGAAGGGGCTGTAAATCGTCAAAGCTATGACGCCAAATACTGGTCGCCATTATCAGTAAAAAATCTCACAGCTGCCAGCGCCGATTCATGGACGGGTTAATGACCCTCGTTTGCAGGCATTGCTCACGAAGACCGACCAAAGGTCATGGCCGGGGCGGCTGTACACATCGGCCCCCTGCCCTATAATCGCCGGCATCTAGCTTGTGGAGCCGACCATGCCGAACCTACGCCTTGCCGACCTGACCGCTGAAATCGAAGCCAACGTGCGCCGCGCACTGTTGGAGGACATCGGCAGTGGCGACATCACCGCGCAGCTGATCCCGGCCGAGCGCCTGGCCAAGGCCACCATCATCACCCGCGAAGACTGCGTGATTGCCGGCACTGCCTGGGTCGACGCCGTGTTTCGCCAGCTCGACCCGCGTGTGGCTGTGCACTGGCAGGTGGCCGACGGTGATCGCGCCACGGCCAACCAGCCGCTGTTCCACCTGGAAGGCCCGGCCCGCTCGCTGCTGAGCGGCGAGCGCAGCGCGCTGAACTTCCTGCAGATGCTGTCGGGGGTCGCCACCCGTGCGCGTTTCCTGGCCGACCTGGTGGAAGGCACCCAGGTGCGCCTGCTGGACACCCGCAAAACCCTGCCCGGCCTGCGCCTGGCACAGAAGTACGCGGTTACCTGCGGCGGCTGCGACAACCACCGCATCGGCCTGTACGACGCCTTCCTGATCAAGGAAAACCACATCGCCGCCAGCGGTGGTGTTGCCGAGGCCGTAACGGCGGCGCACCGAATTGCGCCGGGCAAGCCGGTAGAGATCGAAGTGGAAAGCCTGGATGAACTGCGCGAGGCGCTGGCAGCGGGCGCGGACATCATCATGCTCGACGAGCTGAACCTGGACGAAATGCGCGAAGCGGTGCGTATTAACGCGGGCAAGGCCAAGCTGGAGGCCAGCGGCGGGGTGAACGAGACGACCTTGCGGGTAATTGCCGAGACTGGCGTGGACTACATCTCGATTGGTGCCATGACCAAGGATGTGAAAGCAGTGGACCTGTCCATGCGGTTGAGCCTGTGAGCTGACCGCAGGCAATAAAAAACCGGCCTTTCGGCCGGTTTTTTTGGTGCGCTATCTGATCAGAACGAGGCGTTGGCCAGGCCGTCCAGGTAACGCTCCACGTCCAGAGCCGCCATGCAGCCAGCGCCGGCCGAGGTAATGGCCTGACGGTAAACGTGGTCAGCCACGTCACCTGCAGCGAACACACCTTCAACGTTGGTGGCGGTAGCGTTGCCTTCACGGCCGCCGTTGACCACCAGGTAGCCGTCCTTGAGGGTCAGCTGGCCTTCGAACAGCGAGGTGTTCGGGGTGTGGCCAATGGCGATGAATACGCCGTCGACCTTGATTTCGTCGCTGCTGCCGTCGTTGTTCTTCAGGCGCGCACCGGTTACGCCCATGTTGTCACCCAACACTTCGTCCAGGGTGGCGTTGAGCTTGAGCTCGATCTTGCCTTCGGCCACACGGGCGTTGAGCTTGTCGACCAGGATCTTCTCGGCGCGGAAGGTCTCGCGACGGTGCACCAAGGTAACCTTGCTGGCGATGTTGGCCAGGTAAAGCGCTTCTTCCACGGCAGTGTTACCGCCGCCAACCACTGCGACCGGCTTGTTGCGGTAGAAGAAACCGTCGCAGGTGGCGCAAGCCGAAACGCCCTTGCCCATGAAGGTTTCTTCCGACGGCAGGCCCAGGTAGCGGGCGCTGGCACCGGTGGCGATGATCAGTGCGTCGCAGGTGTATTTGCCGCTGTCACCCTGCAGGGTGAACGGCTTGTTGGCCAGGTCGACAGCATTGATGTGGTCGAAGACGATTTCGGTTTCGAAACGCTCGGCGTGTTCCTGCATGCGCTGCATCAGGGCCGGGCCGGTCAGGCCGTGGGGGTCGCCCGGCCAGTTGTCAACTTCGGTGGTGGTGGTCAGCTGGCCGCCCGCCTGCATGCCGGTGATCAGCAGCGGCTTGAGGTTGGCGCGGGCAGCGTAGACTGCAGCACTGTAACCGGCAGGGCCGGAACCGAGAATGATGACGCGCGAATGACGTACTTCAGACATGTCGAACTCCTGTCGAGCCGGCGGCACGGGCCGGCATCGGTGTACCGGCTGCGCCAGCTGGAAAATTAAAACGGACCCACGCAGCACTTGGGGAAGGCTACAACGCGCAGGCCCGAAAAGCGGAAAGTTGAGCGCACTGTAGCGAGGTCGCAAAGATTAAGGAAATATCCTTAGACAATCCACCTCATAGGCACGGTCTATTCACTGATTTCATCCGTGGCCCAGCCCTGGCGCTTTTGTTACAGCCCGTGTCCCGCTTACCAGCCACCTTTCGTCGGCGCGGCAAACTCGGTAAGGTCAGCGCGTTTTCCTTCTCTGCGGAGTCTCCCGATGCAAGCCCCTGTCCTCTCCGGCCCCCAATACCTGCGCGAAGGCCTGAAACTGGTGCTGAGCCCCAACCTGCGGTTGTTCGTGCTACTGCCGCTGGCGGTAAACCTGCTGCTGTTCGGTGGCATGGTCTACTTCGCCGGCCACCAGTTCGGCCTGTGGCTCGATGCCCTGATGCCAACGCTGCCAGACTGGCTGAGCTTTCTCAGCTACATACTCTGGCCGCTGTTCGTTGCCCTGCTGGTGCTGATGGTGTTCTTCACCTTCACCCTGGTGGCCAACATCATTGCCGCGCCGTTCAATGGCTTCCTGGCGGAAAAGGTCGAAGTGGTGGTGCGTGGCGAAGACACCTTCCCGGCGTTCAGCTGGGGCGAGCTGGTGGCCATGGTGCCACGCACCTTCAGCCGCGAAATGCGCAAGTTAGGCTACTTCCTGCCACGGGCCATCGGCCTGTTCATCCTGTCGCTGATCCCCGTCGTCAACGTAATCGCCGCGCCACTGTGGCTGATGTTCGGGGTATGGATGATGGCCATTCAGTACATCGACTACCCCGCGGACAACAACAAGATGAGCTGGCAGGACATGCTGGCCTGGCTGCGCAGCAAGCGCTGGCAGTCGCTGGGCTTTGGCGGCATCACCTACCTGGCACTGATGATCCCAGGGGTGAACGTGCTGATGATGCCGGCGGCGGTGGCCGGGGCCACGTTGTTCTGGGTGCGGGAGCGTAACTGACTGCCCAGGTGTACGCGCCCCTGTAGGAGCAGCCTTGTGCTGCGAAGAGGCCGGTAAGGCTAAACGGCTGCAATGGCCTCTTCGCAGCACAAGGCTGCTCCACAAGGTGATGCGGCAGCCTGAGTGATGGTGAAAGCCATTGGGTCCACCAAAAGGCAGACCAGATCCGCTCGGGGCTCTACTGCCCCAACCGGCTGGAAAACTGCCCCACCACATCCACCACCCGCTTCGCCCCGTCCTGGATCTCGACAATCACGTTGCCCGTCTCGTCAGCCAGCGCCAGCCCCTGCTCGGCCTGGCGCTTGCTGGTGTCGATGATCTCCACCGCCGCCTGCGCCAGCTGCTCGTTCTGCTTCACTACCCGGGCAATTTCCTCGGTTGCGGTGCTGGTGCGCGAGGCGAGCTGGCGTACTTCGTCGGCAACCACCGCAAAGCCACGCCCTTGCTCGCCCGCGCGGGCCGCCTCAATGGCGGCGTTGAGCGCCAGCAGGTTGGTCTGCCCGGCAATGTCGCTGATGGTCTTGATGATCGAGCCAATCACCCGCGACTGTGTATCCAGCGCCTGGATGCCCTCGGCCGCCTCCTGCATCGAGGCTTCCAGGCCGCGCATCACGCTGACGGTCTGGGTGACCACATCGGTGGCCTTCTGGGCGCTGACATCAGTACCCAGCGAGGTGTTGTAGGCAACATCCGCTGCCTCGGCCACCGCCTGCTCCTGATTGACCTGGTCGGTAATCACGGTGGCAAACTTGACCACTTTGTAGAGTACGTCGTGGGCATCGAACAACGGGTTGTACGAGGCCTCCAGCCAGACCACACGGCCATGGGCATCGATGCGTTTGAAACGCTCGGCCACGTACTCGCCACGGCGCAGCTTGTCCCAGAAGGCCTGGTAGCCGGCCGAGTTGGCCTCCTCCGGCTCGCAGAACATGCGGTGATGCTTGCCGCGGATCTGCTCCAGGCGGTAACCAACGCTGGCCAGGAAGCGTTCGTTGGCGGTGAGGATGGTGCCGTCGAGGGCAAATTCGATAACCGCGGTAGAGCGCATCAGCGCCTTGATCAGGCTTTCGTGCTCGCGAGACGTCTCAATGGTGCGGGTCAGGTCGCTGGAGTGCAGCGTGAAGTACTTGATGCGCCCCTCGCTGTTCTTCACCGGCTGCAGGATCGACCGCAGCCAGGCTTCCTGGCCGTTGCCACGCAGCAGACGGAAGGCGCCGTTCAAATGCTCGCCACGGCTGATCGCGCTCTTCATGCGTTGGTAGAAATCCAGCGACTTCACATGGGCTGGGACGATGTCCTCGATGTTGCGTCCAAGCAATTGATCGGAACGGTAGAGCATTTCGCTCTCGAAGTTGCCGTTTACCATCTCGATCCGTCCCTGTGGGTCGAGTTGAAGTACCAGCATCTCGCTGTCGAGACTACTCTTGACCTGTTCCACGGACATCAGGTCTTCGCGCAGCTTCCGGATTTCTTGCTTGAGCTTGCTGTTGAACATCACCGCACTCCTGGAGCGCATCACCTAGTCGAATGCATCTTCATCGGCTGCCGGTTCCATCTTCTTGAGCACCTCGCAACGAAATATTCATAAAGGCAAAAGCGTCAGCGGTCAGGCGTCATCTGTACGTCACATTGCAGTCACATTGGCGCAACCCGGCAAGCGGAAACTTTTTGTCATGAATACACCCGCCCTACGCATTACCCTGGTCAGCGAAACATTCCCACCCGAAATCAACGGCGTGGCCAACACCCTTGGCCGCCTTGGCGAGGGACTGCGTCAGCGCGGCCATGAGGTGGAGGTGGTGCGCCCGCGCCAAGCCGGCGAAGCCCCCGTGCACAACGACCCGTACCTGATGCTCTGCCGTGGCTGGGCGCTGCCTGGTTACCCCGGTTTGCAGTGGGGTGAGGTGTCGATGCACAAGTTGCTGCGCCGCTGGCGGCGGCAGCGCCCGGATGTGCTGTACATCGCCACCGAGGGGCCGCTGGGGCTCAGCGCACTGCGCGCGGCCAGGCGCCTGGGAATCGCAGTCGTCAGCGGCTTCCACACCAACTTCCCGCAGTACTCCGGCCAGTACGGCCTGGGTTTGCTGGCACGCCTGCTCACCCACTACCTGCGCTGGTTCCATCGACGCACGGCAATCACCCTGGTGCCCAGTGTCAGCCAGCGCCTGGAGCTTGAGCGACGCGGTTTCGAGCGCCTGGAACTGCTCGCTCGGGGTGTCGATGCATGCCTGTTCAACCCGGCCCGGCGCAGCCAGGCGTTGCGCGAAAGCTGGGGGCTCGGCCCGGACGATATCGCGGTGTTGCATGTCGGGCGGCTGGCTGCAGAAAAAAACCTGGGACTGCTCCGTCCCAGCCTGGACGCGTTGCAGAAAGCGTATCCACAGAAGTGCATACGCCTGATCCTGGTGGGCGACGGCCCACAGCGTTCAGCCCTCCAACAGCAAGTACCGGATGCAGTGTTCTGTGGTGCCCAGCGTGGTGAGGTGCTGGCCGAGCACTATGCCAGCGGCGACCTGTTCCTGTTCCCGAGCCTGACCGAGACCTTCGGCAACGTGGTGCTCGAAGCCATGGCCTCGGGATTGGCGGTGGTTGCATATGACGAGGCAGCCGCATCGCACCACATACGCCACGGCCACAGCGGCGCACTGGCCATGCCTGGGGACCAGGCGGCGTTCATGGATGCAGCCTGCTGGCTGATGGAAGAAGAGGAAACGTTGCGGCGGGTACGCCTGAATGCTCGCCAACATGCCAGTCGCCAAGGTTGGCCGGCGATTGTCGAGCAGTTTGAAGGCTATCTGGACCGCGCGAACGCACGGCAGTCGATTGTTCTATACCCCCGCAACTAGCGAATTTTGCTGTATTCCACCTTTATATCGCCGCTCTCACCAACCTCATAGGTATATTTGGTTGAAGGCCCTACAAAAAACCGTTTCTGGGCTTTCAGATCCGTGCGAACCTCTTTGTTAAGCTGCGCCTGATTTATTGCAATTCGTTTTTTTGCGAAAGCCCTTTGGTCCGCATATTGGGGCTCATCAGGAAGTGTGCTAAGCGTGTGACGGTGCTTTATCAGGTTGTTCTGAGCGCTGACAACTCGACGATCCAGCTCTTGTCTTAGGTTAATCTCACTAGGGGGAATAAGATGCTTACCCTCTCTGAGAAATATTTTTTCAGCATTCCCAGCAGCAACGGCATCATGATACTTGATCATTTTCCAGAATAGGCGCAGACGGTTGAACATATGTCCTGTAGGGTCAGTGCCATTGACTGGATCTCCAGCACCATAGCCATAGGCATTTATCCCTCCCTTGCCGAAAGGGCTCCAGCTGTCGGCTGAGTAGAATCGCATGAGCTTCGGGCTATATAACCGATAACCATTACCCAGCAAATATCCCTCGGTTATCACGTCTTGCACCTGCCCGGTAAATCCTGGCCCCCAGGGCTCGATAGTGTGAAGTCCATAAGGCGTGTAGCACCGTAGTGCTATCGAATGCCGTTGTTCCAACAGCACCGATGTGTAGACATCCGTTGCCAGTAAAGAAGCCTGAATTCCTTCCTGTACCACAGCCAACGGATGGGTACTTGCCTCGACAATACGCCGCTGTACCGCCCCAGCGTTAATAAGCGTTAGTCGCGAGCCTTGATAGAAGAACATACACAGCCCCTGCGCCAATCAATTCAACTGCCATCAAAGGGCAGCGTCTTGAATGGCATTAAGCAATGCAGAGGAGATTACAGCAACTGACAAAATTATCAGGGCCGCTTTCACGCGGCCCCCTGAATCAGGCCAACGCTTTCTCGATCGCCTGCACCACCGCGGGGTCATCCGGCGCCGTGCGCGGCGAGAAGCGCGCTAGCACCCGCCCGTCCTTACCCACCAGAAACTTCTCGAAGTTCCAGCTGATGTCACCAGGAAACTCAGCCCCCTCGCCCGCCAGCAGGCGGTACAACGAATGACGCTGTGGCCCGTTGACTTCCAGCTTGCCGCCCAGCGGGAAGCTCACCCCGTAGTTGAGGCTGCAGAATTCCTGGATTTCCTTTTCGCTGCCCGGCTCCTGCCCGGCAAACTGGTTGCATGGCAGGCCAAGCACATTGAAGCCCTTGTCCTTGTAAACCTGGTAGAGGTTTTCCAGAGCCTTGTATTGCGGCGTGAGACCACATTTGGAGGCAACGTTGACCACCAGCACCACTTGGCCCTTGAACGGTGCGAGGGGCAGCTCCCCGCCGTTCAGCGCGTCCAGTTTCAGGTCGTGAAATGCACTCATGATGACATCCCCTCTCAGGTTCCCGGTTGCCGCGCAGGCGAATTCCGCCCACTAAAAAGGCGCCCGTCCAAACCGTCCACCTCCCGTAGGAAGGCAAATCGGCTTGCCCGAGCGCCTGGCGACTTTCTGAGCTTAGCGCAGAAAATCAGTGGTGATGGCCACCTTCACCGTGGATGTGGCGGTGAGCGATTTCTTCTTCGCTGGCGTCACGCACGTCAACAACCTTGACCTGGAAGGTCAGGCGCTGGCCGGCCAGCGGGTGGTTGCCGTCAACGGTGACGTCGTCGCCGTCCAGGTCACGGATGGTGACGATCTGCATCTGGCCGTCCGGTGCCGAAGCGTGGAACTGCATGCCCACTTCCAGCTCGTCGACGCCTTCGAACAGGCTGCGGTTCAGGGTGCTGACCAGCTCGGCCAGGTATTCGCCGTAGGCGTCTTCCGGCTCGATGGAAACGTTCAGCTCGTCACCGGCCTGTTTGCCTTCCAGGGCTTTTTCCAGGCCCGGGATGATGTTGCCGGCACCGTGCAGGTAGACCAGCGGCGCGCCACCGGCGGAGCTGTCGATGGTCTCCCCGGCGTCGTTGGTCAGGGTATAGTCGATGGAGACAGCCTTGTTGGCGGCGATCAGCATGGGGCAAGACCTTTTGCAAAAGTATGTAGAGCGGACAAGTGTAACCAAGCCATCGTCCGATTGCGAACGCACTGCGGACAAGCAACGGCCCATCAGTCGGATCACCGGCTTTCACCAGGACGAAGAAGGCCATTGGGTGGCCGAACTCTCCTGCGGTCATACCCAGCACCTGCGCCACCAACCGCCGTGGCAATCACGCCCTTGGGTGCTGGACCCGGCACAACGCGCGCAGCGCATCGGCCAGCCATTTGCTTGCGGCTGGTGCGCACAAGGGGGCGATGGCGCTACCCTTGGCCGCTAATTTCTTGCACCGCTTTATTTCGAGAAGCACGCATGCAGACATTTTTCATTGCGCCGACCGACTTTGGTGTCGGCCTGACCTCCATCAGCCTGGGCCTGGTGCGCACCCTCGAGCGCGCCGGCCTGAAGGTCGGTTTCTTCAAGCCTATCGCCCAGCCCCACCCGGGTGATACCGGCCCCGAGCGCTCTACCGAACTGGTGGCCCGCACCCACGGCATCACTCCCCCGCTGCCACTGAGCCTGGCACAGGTCGAGCGCATGCTCGGCGACGGCCAGCTGGACGAGTTGCTCGAAGAAATCATCCGCCTCTACCAGCAAGCCTGCGTCGGCAATGACGTGGTGGTGGTCGAGGGCATGGTGCCCACGCGCCACGCAAGCTATGCAGCGCGGGTCAACCTGCACCTGGCCAAGAGCCTGGATGCCGAGGTGATCCTGGTGTCGGCCCCGGAAAACGAAGTGCTCAGCGAGTTGTCTGGCCGGGTCGAACTGCAGGCCCAGCTGTTCGGCGGCCCACGTGACCCGAAGGTGCTCGGGGTAATCCTCAACAAGGTGCGCACCGACGAAAGCATGGCGGCCTTCGCCACCCGCCTGCGCGAGCACTCGCCCCTGCTGCGCGGCAACGATTTCCGCCTGCTCGGCTGCATCCCCTACCAGCCTGAGCTGAACGCCCCGCGCACCCGCGACGTGGCCGACCTGCTCGGTGCCCAGGTACTCAACGCTGGCGACTACGAGCAGCGGCGCATGAGCAAGATCATCATCTGCGCCCGCACCGTGGCCAACACGGTACCGCTGCTGACCTCGGGTACCCTGGTGGTCACCCCGGGCGATCGCGACGACATCATCCTTGCCGTCAGCCTGGCGGCCATCAATGGCGTACCGCTGGCCGGGCTGCTGCTGACCAGTGACAGCAAGCCCGACGCGCGCATCCTCGGCCTGTGCCGCGGCGCACTGCAGGCCGGCCTGCCGATCCTGTCGGTCAGCACCGGCTCGTACGACACCGCCAACCAGCTCAATTCGCTGAACCGCGAAATCCCGGTCGACGACCGCGAGCGCGCCGAGTTCATCACCGACTTCGTCGCCAGCCACCTCGATGCGGCCTGGCTGCATCAACGCTGCGGTACCCCGCGCGAGATGCGCCTGTCGCCAGCGGTGTTCCGCTACCAGCTGATCCAGCGGGCGCAGCAGGCCAACAAGCGCATCGTCCTGCCAGAAGGCGCCGAGCCGCTGCTGGTGCAGGCCGCAGCCATCTGCCAGGCGCGCGGCATCGCCCGCTGCGTGCTGCTGGCCAAGCCCGAAGATGTCGAGGCCGTGGCCCGCGCCCAAGGCATTACCCTGCCGCCTGGCCTGGAAATCCTCGACCCCGAGCTGATTCGCGGGCGCTACGTGGAGCCGATGGTTGCGCTGCGCAAGAGCAAGAACCTCAACGCACCGATGGCCGAGCAGCAACTGGAAGACCCGGTGGTGATCGGTACCATGATGCTGGCTCTGGACGAAGTGGACGGCCTGGTATCGGGCCTGGTGCACTCTACCGCCAACACCATCCGCCCGGCCCTGCAGTTGATCAAGACCGCGCCGGGCTCCAGCCTGGTGTCGTCAGTGTTCTTCATGCTGTTCCCCGAGCAAGTGCTGGTGTACGGCGACTGCGTGATGAACCCCCACCCGAGCGCTACCGAGCTGGCCGAGATTGCCAGGCAGAGCGCAGAATCGGCGCAGGCCTTCGGCATCGCGCCGCGGGTGGCGATGATCAGCTATTCAAGCGATTCGGTCAGTGATGAAGAAGTCGGCAAAGTGCGCGAAGCGACACGCCTGGCACAGGGTGCAGCGCAGGCGCTGGTGATCGATGGGCCACTGCAGTATGACGCGGCGGCCAATCCGGCAATTGCACGGGAACTGGCGCCGGATAGCCCGGTGGCCGGGCGTGCCACGGTGTTCGTTTTCCCTGACCTGAATACCGGCAACACCACGCACAAAGCGGTGCAACGCAGTACCGACGGGGTCAGCCTGGGGCCGATGCTGCAGGGATTGCGCAAACCGGTGAACGACTTGCCGCGCGGGGCGCAGGTTGACGATATCGTGCATACCATTGCCCTGACGGCGATTCAGGCCAGCGTGGTGCGATAAAAGCCGGGCCGCAAGGCGGCCCCGGGCATCAATCATGGATATTGCTGAACCTGGCCTTGTTGCTGGTCATACTGCTGGCCCGGAATCGGCTTCAGGTTCACTTCCACCCGGCGGTTCTGCGCACGGCCATTGGCGTCGGCGTTGCTGGCGATCGGCTGATCCGGGCCCATGCCACGCACCGAAATACGCGAAGCATCCACACCCTGCGAAGTCAGGTAGGTGCTGACCGCCTGCGCGCGGCGCTGGGACAGGTCCATATTGTGCTGGCGGCTGCCGGTGCTGTCGGTGAACCCGACCACTTCAATGGTGTTCTGGTTGAACTGCTTGAACGAGCCTGCGAGGTTGTTCAGCGGCGAGTAGAAGCTTGGGGCGATGTTGGCCGAGTCGGTGGCAAAGGTGATGTTGCCCGGCATGATCAGTTTGATCTGGTCGCCCTGACGCTGTACTTCCACCCCGGTGTTGGCCATCTGGGCGCGCAGTTCGGCCTCTTGCTTGTCGGCGTAGTAGCCATAGCCCGCTGCTGCTGCACCTACGGCGGCGGCGCCGATCAGCGCACCTTTGCCACGGTTGTTGTGGTCGATGGCCGCACCGGCGATGGCGCCAGCCAGCGCGCCCAGGCCGCCGTACTTGGCAGTCTTGCTCATCCCCGTGGAGCCCTGCGCCTGACCCTGGTTGTCATAAGGGTTCTGGCCGGCACAGCCAGTCATCAGGGCAGCGGCAGTTGCGACGATAATCAGACGACGCATGGTGAACATGGACAAGCTCCTACTGAAATTCATAAATGCGGCAGATCACGAAGGGATCTATGCCAGCCTTGGATTGCATCGGCAATGAAAAATTCAATGAAAGTGCCTTCATGTGCACTCAGGCACGCACGAAAGGGTTTTCTCGCATCTCGTCACCCAGGCGGGTATCGGGCCCGTGGCCAGTCACCACAATGGCCTCTTCATCCAGCCGGTACAGCCGCTCCTTGATGGAACGCACGATAGCCCGCTGGTCACCCCCCCACAAATCGGTGCGGCCAATGCCACGGCGGAACAAGGTGTCGCCGGCGATCAGCAGTTTGGCATCGGCGAACCAGAAGCTCATCGAACCCGGGGTGTGGCCAGGCGTATGCAATGCCACGCCACAGCCACAGGCCAATTCTTCGTCATCGCCCAGCCAGCGATCAGGTGCCGGTACCGGCGTATAGGGCACGCCGAACATCTGGCACTGCATCTCCAGGTTGTCCCACAGTACCTGGTCGTCCTTGTGCAGGTGCAGGGTGGCGCCGGTCAGCGCCTTGAGCTTGCCCGAGGCAAGAAAATGATCGAAGTGCGCGTGTGTATGGATGATGCTCACCAGCGTCAGGCCGTGGGCCTGCAGGCGCGCCAGGATCTTCTCCGGGTCACCGCCTGGGTCGACGACGATGGCTTTCTTGGTCAGCGGGTCGCCAATCAGCGTGCAGTTGCACTGCAAAGGGCCTACGGGGAAGGTTTCGCGGATGAGGGCAGGTGGGGCTTGGGTCATTGCATTACTCATGAGAAAAACGGTGAACACTGAAAGCTTCAAGTGTGTTTGTTCAATCAAGCGCAAGCATGTAGCCAATGCTGCAAACTCGTTCCCTGAAACAAACGAAAAACCGGCCAATAGGCCGGTTCTCAACCAATATGAATACGCTGTAGAAGCGTGCACCAGGGCCTGACGAGCGTTCGCTCAGGATGGAGTACCTGCCAGGGGGCCAGCAGGCTCAAGGTCTGCACCCTTCGTCTTTGCGACCTGCAGGAACCGCAGTTGGTTGCTGGAGATTCGACCAGCAAGACGCCTTGCTTCAGCCTCAAATCTCGCAATGGCAAGCAACTCTACCTGTCTCGTTTTGGAACGCATTGTCCCTCCAAAAGCTTGATCGACACGCTATCGATGTTATTAGGGATCAACCAGGATCACAAGCCGACCTTCAACGGTCCACGTGAAGCCAAGCGCTTCATAAACTGACCTTGCGCCCTCCAGAGGATCTTGTATTTCAATCTCTCGGCAGCCCAACATACGAGCATAGAAATCAATCGATGTAAGTGCCAAGACTGCGATCTCTCCCCTGAGTGGATGCGACGGACAGGGATTGCCTTGGAGGAGTATGACCTTGATGCACAAGCGGCTTTTTCTAGGACTTGCGTAGCAAAGCCCGCACAGCTCGCTACCGGACCAGATGGCAAGATCGAACCCTCTGGGATCAGTATCTTTCCAGTCGGTAATCGCCTCCCAAGGAAACAGACACCGGCTTTCCGGCCACTCCAGGCTAGCAGTGAGGGCCTCGTGCGTTATCGGCTCCATACGGACTTGGCCGATTTCAACATCTCCCCTCAACAGATCTGGCTGGCGATACAGCAGTTCTTGAGTGAGCGTTCGAGCTTGTGATCTATATATTTGATACCGAAGTTTACTGATCCGCCGTCTCATACAAGCACCGCGTCCGAAATGGAGCCACCATTCAGAACTCGCGGCCTACTGGTCGCATGACGCCCCATACCTGCATATCCTCTGGATGCGGAGCATTGAAGTCGCACTGCCCGAGCAGTGAAGCAAGGTCACAGGGGGTTACACCGGGGGCTGCGTTCGCGTGATGCTCATTCACCTGCATGCTTTGGGTTGGTGAGCAGTAGTTCGACTTCGGGGTATGTTTTTTCATAGCCGCTGCGCTGGTAGTCATCGAAACTGAATAACTACCAGCATGAGCGCCATCCAGAAAGAGCTCAGAAGCTCGTTTGGTAGAGATCAGACTGCTCCTACAGCACTCGACGAAGCGTCGCCTCTGATCTCGCCTCAAGCATTGCGCAGTGTGTCAATCCGAGCCGTACCCGGCCCGTCTATTCAAGGCAGGAACAACCTGAACAACCCGCCCCCAAGCGCCCCGCCATTGGAGATCTCGATCCGTCCGCGCACCCCGCCGCTTTCATGCAGTGCCGCGATCCGCGCCGCAAAGTACAGGCCAAGGCCGGTGCTGCCGCTGGTCGAGTCGATGCCCTGGATGTATTGCTCCTGGCGCTCGAGCATGTGCTTCGGATAACCCGGACCGTCATCGTTCACGCAGATGGCCAGCTGGTTGTCGGCCTCCTCGATGGTGATCAACAACGCGTGCCCGGCAAAGCGGGTGGCGTTGGTGATGACGTTGGCGATCACCGAGGCCACCAGTTCACGGTCGAAAAAGCCCAGCGGGTTGTCGGTGTCGACACGCCAGGTGGCGAGGATGTCGTTGTGCTTGAGCACTTCCTGATGCGCCGCCAACTGGGCTTCGATGAAATCGTCCAGTTCGTGGTAGTCCGGGCACACCGGCAACTGGTTGATACCCAGTTTGTACAGGCCCAGCAACTGCACCAGCATGCCGTTGAGGTGGCGAAACTCGTGCTCCATGATTCCCTGCTCGGCACCACCACGCAGCTCTTCGGGCAAGCGCTCCATCCACTGGCTGTGGGACTGGATCAGCGCTGACAAAGAGCTTTTGAGGTCGTGCACGGTGGAGGCGATCACCGTGGAAAAATCCAGCCCCTGATTGTCTTGATTCATGCGCCGAACACTCGGATGTGCAGTTTGCGGTAACGGTCATAGCGATTGTCGCTGGCAGGGATACCGGCCACGCTGGTCAAGGCGTCCTGGCATTCCTGCATGATCGCGGGCTGAGGGTTTTCACCGCCAATGCGCAGCAGCGCCTGGGCGGTGTTAAGGGCGATGCTGATGTTTTTCGGCTGCATACCCAGCGCCTTGCGGAACATCTGCAACGCCTCGCCAAGCTGCCCTCCCTGGTAACTGCGCACACCCTGGCGATTGAGGGTGACCGCTTCGGTAATGGCGTTGAGCACGCTGGGGTCGTCCGTCAGCTTGCCCACTTTCTCCATGACCTTGGGGTCATCGCCATAACTTTCCACACAGCTCTTCAGCACGCCGAGGGCGGCGGCTTCCTGCCCCATTGCCTGCAACTGTGCGGCAACGGTCAGGGCCGCATCGACCGAGAAGAACTGGTTCATCTTGTCCAGGCGCTGGATCGCCTGTTCGGTCAGCTTGCCGGCCGTTTCCGGGTCGCCCGCCTGTTGCAGGCTGGCGGCCTTCATCATCCGCGCACGTACCTGCAAGCCCTGGTCCTCGGGGTTTTCCTTGGCCACCTCGCTGAGCGTGGTGTTGATTTCGACCCGGGTACGGGCGTCCAGGCCGAAGCCTGCGTTCTTGCTCATCAGCGCCTGCACCAGGCCAAGGTTGTTTTCAGCATCCTTGTAGCGCGAGCTCTGCCCCTGGTTCACCGCATGGCGGAACGCCTTAGACGCGCTCTCGAAGTCTTCGTTTTCCAGCGCCAGCTTGCCCAGCGTCGACTGCCGACGCACCGACAGTGGCGACAGCCGCACGGCTTCTTCAAGCAGGTTTTGCGCACGCCGGGTATCGCCTTGGGCCACCAGCACCTCGGCCATGCCGTCGTACAGGCCGGGCATGATCGGGAACGCCTTGAGCGCCTGCTCGTACACACCCTGGGCCTGGGCATTCTGGCCACGCTTGTGCATCAGGGCGCCCAGCGCGGCGTACACCCAAGGCTGCGGGCGGCTGGCCAGGATGGCCTTGAGAAACTTTTCCAGTTCCTCGAAGCGGTTGAGGTTACGCAGGGCATCGGCCCGATAACGCAGGCACAGCGGTGCCAGGCGCGGGTCTTTCTTGCACAGCTCGGCACAGGCGGCCAGCACTTCGGCCGGGCGATTGCGGTCCAGCGCCTGCAAAATCGGCTTGAGCAGCGTCTTGCGCTGGAACAGTTTTTCGACGCGCTGGGCCAGGCCAACGCGGTTGAACGGTTTGGTCAGGTAGGCATCAGGCTCGTGCTCGATGGCGCTGAGGACAATGGCCTGGCTGCTTTCGGCCGTGACCATGATGAACACGCACTCATGGCTGATGTGCTTGTCGATGATCAGGTCTTCGAGCACCTGCTGGCCGTTCTTCTTGCCGTCGCCCAGGTGGAAGTCCTGCAGGATGAAGTCATAGCGCTTCTGCGCGCACATGCGCAGCGCCTGCTCGCCGCTGTCGGCGGTGTCCACGTCGCGCACGCCCAGCTCGCGCAGCATGGAACGGGTCGACGTGCGAAAGTCGGTAAAGTCGTCGACGATCAGAAAGCTTTTTTGCCCGTACTGCAGCATCAACACGACCTGCCTTGGAATGATTGAAAAATCGCGCGAGGCGATGCCACCGATCGCTGTATCGGCAGCTGGTCGGGAAAGATGAGGTTAGAGCATCACCGGCCACAATCCATGGCCTCAGGCCATCACTTTAGCGGGCAATGACCTGCAGGGCCAGTATCACGCCAGTACCCCCAGGGATTTGGCCTTGGCAACCGCCTGGGTACGTCGCTCAACCCCCAGCTTGCTGTTGATGTGGCTGGCGTGGGTCTTTACGGTGTGCAGGGAAATGAACAGCCGCTCGCTGATCTGCTGGTTGGAACAACCTTGGGCAATCAGTTCGAGCACGGCCAGTTCGCGGCCGCTCAAGGCTTCGCCGGTGCCGGTGGTGGAGCTTCGCTGCTGCGGCAGGCGCTTGAGCAGTTCTGCCTGAACCGGGCAGGACGAACCTGCCTGCAATTGCTCAGAAAGCCAGTGCGGGTGCTTTTCCAGCAGCGGCTGGAACGGTTGCAGCACGCCGCCATGAGCGGATGCCAGCAGGCTTGGCAGCAATTGCGCGGCCTGGCCCTCCCGGCCTTCGTCCAGCAGCAGGGAGAGCCATTGGCACAGGGCGCTGACGGTGAGCAGCATGCCGCCACTGGCCTGGCCACGCTCGACCAGACTTGCCAGGCGTTGTACGGCGTCGTCACCGCGTAACTGGATGCGCTCCAGCAGCGCCTGCTGCAACGCAATGTGCAACGGCAGCAGCGGGTGGAACTCCGGTGCGGCTGCCGGCTGCTCGCCGCCGTAGGTCTGGCCCAGGCGCAGCAGCCAGGACTCGGCCAGGTCGGTACGCCCTTGGGCCAGCCACAGTTCGCATTTGATCAGGGTAATCATGGCCAGGTAGTAGACCGGGGGCACGTCCCAGATATGCATCAGGCGCTCGGCCTCGGCCAATTCGGCAAAAGCCTCTGAAAAGTGCCCTTCCCGGCCATCGAGCGTAGCAATCACGCAATGGCCGATAAGCACACTGATATCCCGGCAGGCCCGCGCCTCGCCCAGCCCCGCGCGCAAACGCGCACGGCCCTGGGCCGGCTGCAGGCGCGAGACCAGCAGGTAACCTTCGTAAAGCGTCAGGCGCGCACGCACGGCATACAGCCGCTGCGCCGAAAGCCCTTGCAGGCGCTGAAGCCCTTGGCGCACTTCGTCCAGGGCGCGCAACACCTCGCCACGGGCATGCAGCACCCGCGCCCGGTCGTAATGGGCCAGCGCCTCGAACAACGGGTTGCCAACCCGCTGGGCCAGCTCCAGGGCTTCGCGGTTCCAGCCTCGGGCCCGCCAGAAGTCGCCATCGGCAATGGCCAGGTTGGACAGCGTCGACAAACACACCAGGCGTTGGCCATAACGCTTGCTCGGCAGGCTCTGCAGCGCTTCGCCGCAATAGGCCAAGGTGCGTTCGCGGTCGCCACGGCCGCGGGCAATGACCCCACTCAGCGCCAGCCACTGGGCCAGCATCGACTTTTGCGCGGTGGCCGAAGGCGCGGGCAGAAAGCGGCTGAGGTAGCCGGCCAGTTCCTCGGCGGCGTCCAGCTGGCACGCCAGGCCCAACGCCCAGCTGTACAGCACGATCAAGCGCGGAGTGCTGATCAGCAGGCTGTCGGGCAGGTCCATCTTCCAGCGCAGCAGCATGCCGACGTTCTGTTCAGCCAGCAGTTGCTCCTCGGACAGGCTCTGCACCAAGTCGGCAGCGACATCGAGGTGGCCGGCACGCAGCGCCTGCTCTACTGCCTCGTCCAGCAGGCCCTGCTTTTCAAACCAGCGACAGGCACGCAGTTGCAAACCGGCAAGTGGTTCGCTGGCCTGCCGGCTGCGCAGCAGGTCGGAGAACAGGTGATGGTAGCGGAACCAGTGGCCATGCTCGTCCAGCGGCACCAAAAACACTTGGTGCGCCTGCAGGAAACGCAGCACAGCTGCGCTGTCCTGGCGGCCACGCAGGGCGTCGCACAACGGGGCGCAGAAGCGCTCCTGGCAGGCCGTGTCGTACAGGAACGCCTGTACGTCAGCGGGCAGCATGTCGATGACTTCTTCAAGCAGATAGTCGCGGATCAGGCCTTCGCCGCCATGTAAGGCCTGGGGCAAGGCTTGCTCGTCCGCCGACTCGCTGGCTGCCAGTTGCCAGAAACGCAAACCGGCCACCCAACCGTCGCTGCGCTGGATCAGGTTGTCCAGTGCCTGGCCGCGCAGGGCCGTTGGCTGCCGGCCAATCACCGCCAGCGACTCTTCGTCGGTGAGGCGCAAATCCTGTTCGTTGAGTTCGACAAGCTGGCGCGACAGCCGCAAACGCGCCAGGTGCCAGTCCGGGCGCTGGCGGCTGGTAACCAGCAACACCAGGCCGGCGGGCAGGTGGTTGAGGAAGAATTGCAGGCAACGGTCGAGTACCGGCCCCTGGGCCAGGTGATAGTCGTCGAGTACCAGCAGCAAAGGGGTATCGGTTTGCAGGTACAGCGCCAGCTCGTCGAGCAGGCCGTCGATCCACTCTTCGAAGGCAAACGGCTGGTGGCGCTGGCGCATTTTAAGCAAGCCCATGGCCTGCCCGCCCAGTGCCGGGCAGTACTGCTGCAGGCCTTCGAGCAGGCGTTCAAGAAAGCGGCCTGGGTCGGCATCACGCTGGCTCAGGCCCAGCCACAGGCTACGCCAATGCTCGGGCAGCGCTTCGCAAAATTCGATGGCCAGGGAGCTTTTGCCGAAACCCGCCGGGGCATTGACCAGCAACAGCCGGCCACCCAGCCCGGCGTGCAGACGCTGACACAGGCGCAAGCGCGGCACATGGCCGTCCGGCAGCGGCGGCCGGAAGAAACGCCCGTCCAGCAGGCCAAGGGCCTGGCTGGCAAATCCATGTGTACGGGACAAATCTGTCATGGCCGGCTCGTTCTGGGTGGAGGACTTCGGCGATATGGATGCTTGCGAGACTAGCCGGTAACGCAGCGCATTTGAAGATGATGGGCGCAATTGCCCCGGAAAAGACTGCGACAAAAAGCAACATGGCTGATGGACAGGGGGCTGGGGCGGGGGTTTGGGTGGGTATTCAGCAGATTTATCGCCCGCTCATACAGGGATTGCACAGCTTCAAGGCCAGTGCAGTAGCGGTAGGAGCAGCCTTGTGCTGCGAAGAGGCCTGTAAGGCTAAAGACTCTCTTCGGCTGCAATGGCCTCTTCGCAGCACAAGGCTGCTCCTACAGTGCCTGTGTTTGACTGGAAATTATCGCCGGAGCAGAAACAGGAACGCCCCGGGCAGGCCGGGGCGTTCTGGGGATCACACGGAGTGAAGGGTTTTCAGATCAACGAATACCCGACTGGCGCAACGCCGCAGGCTGGAAGTCGGCCTTGCTGGCACTGAAGCCGAAGTCGTAGGCGCGCTTCTCTTCGTTTTTCATGCCCAGGGCCAGGTAACGACCCGACTGCAGGTCGTAGATGGTTTCCAGGGTGTACCAAGGCACCTCTTTGTTGTAATACGGCTGGGAATGGGCCTCGGACACGCGCCACAGCTGGCCACGGCCGTCGTACTGGTCGATCACTGCGGCCTGCCAGGTGTCCTCATCGATGTAGAAGTCCCGCTTGGCGTAGATGTGCCGCTGGCCCGGCTTGAGGGTTGCGACCACGTGCCAGACGCGGCGCAGCTCGTAACGGGACAGGTCCTGGTTGATGTGCCCGGCCTTGATGATGTCGGCGTACTTCAGCTTGGGGTCATCCAGCTTGAAGGCGTTGGAGGCGATGTACAGCTCCTTCTTGCCTTCGAGCTTCCAGTCGTAGCGGTCTGGCGCACCGTTGAACATGTCCAGGTTGTCCGAGGTACGCAGGCCGTCGGCGGCGGTACCCGGGCCGTCGTACGACACTTGCGGCGCCTGGCGCACGCGACGCTGGCCGGCGTTGTAGATCCACGCCTTGCGCGGCTCCTTCACCTGGTCGAGGGTTTCGTGCACCAGCAGCACAGTCCCGGCCAGGCGCGCTGGCGCGGTTACTTCCTGCTTGAAGTAGAACAGGATGTTGCCTGGGTTGTTCGGGTCGTAATCCTTCATCCTGTCGCGGAAGACGAATTGGTCGGAGAAGTAAACCGGGCTGAAAGAGCCGTTCTGCTGCGGCGTGGCCTGGATCACCAGGCGGCTGACACTGCCCCCCCGGTAACGGGTGATGTGGTTCCAGATCACTTCCAGGCCGGTTTTCGGGATCGGGAACGGCACCGCCGTGTTGAAGTTGTTCAAACCGTTGCCGCCTTCCGTCAGCGTGGTCTGGGTGGCGTTTTTCTTGATGGCGGCGAACACGTCCGCAGGTACCGTGGAGCCGCGATGGGTTTTGAATACAGGGATCTTGAAGGTGTCCGGGTAGCGCTTGAGCATGGCCATCTGGCCCGGCGATAGCTTGTCCTTGTACTGCTCGGCGTTTTGCGCAGTGATGGTGAACAGCGGCTTTTCACTGCCATACGGGTCGGCCAGGAAACCCTTGCCGTCGACGCTGCCCGCACTCTTCGACAGCGGCTCCCAAGGGCCGATCGAGCCATCGGCGTTGCCGGCTTTTTCAGCCCCCATCGGGGTCAGGGTACTGCCCAACTTGGCCGCCTCGTCGGCGGATACCGCAGCCATGACGCTGGTCGCCAGCAGGGACAGGCCCAGTACACCGGCTTGCAGCAGACTTCTGGTCTTGTTCATGTCGTGTCGTCCTGGATCTGTATGCTTAGAAGTTCACGCCGAAGCTGAGCGCGACGAAGTCACGGTCATCCACGGTGCTGTACTTGCCATCGAAGAAGTTGGTGTACGACAGGCTCGCCGTGTAGGTGTTCTGGTACTCGGCGTCCAGGCCCAGGCTGACTGCCTTGCGGCCTTCCTCGAAGTTGGCACCAGGGCCGGGCGAGTAACCAGAAACGTCATGCGACCAGGCCACGCTGGGCTTGAGGTTTACGCCGGCAAAGACATCGTTGTAGTCCCAGATGACCCGCGCGCGGTAACCCCAGGAGGTGCTGGTGGTGTAGCCGTCGTTTTCGCATTTGCGATTCAGGTTGGTGGTGGATGCCCCGGCACCTGCGCCGGCGATGGTGCTGGCATTGAGTGCCTGGCAGGTGTCCGCACCGCCAGTGGCAGGCAGCGGGCCAGGCCCGAAGACCGGGTCACGGCCATAGCGGGTCTCGCGGGCGTTTTCCAGGCCGCCAACGTGGGTTACCCCAACTTCGCCCACCACGGTCATGCGGCTGGCGCCCATTACCTGGTCGAAGAAGTGCGTCAGGGTGGTCTGGAACTGTGTGATTTCCTTGCGACGGTAGCCGTGCAGGTCTTGGCCGGGTGTACCCGAGAGCAGCGAAGCGTTGGTGAGCGCGCCACCAATCGGACGCACGCCCGCGAACAGGATATCGGTCGTATTCAGCTGCACGGGGGCATTGGGGCGATAGCTGACTTCACCGCTCCAGGCCGTACCCGTGGGCAGCGTAGTGGAGAAACTCAGGCCGTACAGGCGAATGTCCTCAGGGTATTCGACGAAGTACTCGGAGTTACCCGCCACAATCAGCGGTGCCAGCGCCCGCAACTGGGCAGGCAGCGCGCTCAGGCCGGCGAACACCGATGGTGGGGCGCCGGTGGCGCTGAAAATCGGTGCGCGGCTGTGGTAGTTCATGAAGTAGGCGCCGAACTCGGTGTCCAGCGGGTCGAACATATAGCGCAGTGCCACGCCGAACTGGCCGCTGTCGCGGGCATCACGGTCGGCGCCGCGGCGCACCATCACCCCTTCCTCATTGATGTTCACGCCCCGGGAGGCGAGGAACTGCTGGGCCGCGCCGGGCACCGTGCGGCTGCTGTTGAGAACGCGCAGGTTGTCGGTACAGCCGTCGGCAATGATGTCCGGCTGCGAGAAGAACGTACCGCAGTTATCAACAACCGTCTGGTCCCACTCGATCTGGTAGAAGGCTTCGGCCGACAGGTTGTCGGTGAGGCTTTGCGAGATATAGAACATGTTGACCGGGATCAGGCCTTCCTTGATCTCGGCCCCTGGGCGGCGGAACGCCGACACGTCGATGGGGTTGATCGAGTTGATGCCGCCGCCGATGAAGGTACTCTCACCCCAGCTCACCACCTGCTTGCCCAGGCGTACCGAGCCTGGCTGATCGCCGATGGAATAGTTGTGGTAGACAAAGGCGTCGAGCAACTGCGCGCCGGACGACTTGGCGCCCTCCTTGCGGCCGGAGTCGCTGATGTCCTTGAACTCGCGGCCTTCGTCCTTCAGCTCGAAGTCGTACCAGTACTTGCCGCGCACAAACACGCCGGTATCGCCGTATTTGAGTTCCAGGTCATGGATGCCCTTGAAGATCTTGGAGAACGTTTCGCCCTTCTTGAAGTTCAGGTGGCCGTCGTCGGATGTCTGCGACAGGCCCTTGCCGCCGTTGTTCACCCCGATCAGGTTCTTGTTGGGGTTGGCTGTTGACCAGCTTGCGCCGATGGAGAGCGACGAGTCGAACTGCCCTTCGATTTCACCAATGTTGAAACTGACAGCGAAAGCAGGACTTGCGAGCGTGGAAGCAAGGCTGACGGCCAGGGGCAACTTGGCCCGGCGCCAGAACAGGTTTGCAGATTTCATCGACGCTACTCCATGTACTTTATTGTTATGGCAGTGAGTCCTTTCAAGAACGGCCCGAGCGACCGGTTTGCAGGTTTGCACCTGCGGCGATACGGCTTGCGCGTATCGCCCTCCCCCATTCCTGAAAATCCCCTGGCCCCGACTATAGCCAGCAAGGCACAGGCGCTTGATCCCTCTAAAGTGTGATTTGCGCTCCATGCCGCCAACTCGCTGCAGTGTTGTCCCGGTTGCGGGCTGGCAGAGCTCAAGGATGGCGCATTTCTGCCATTTGGCAAGGCGCCGGGGCCTCTAGCGTGCGGGTCGCGTTCTGACGTTGGCGACCCGCACGGCGGTCACAGCGTGGAAAGGAACGCGCTGTTGCTGGCCTGCCACTGGACGATGTCCTGGCGGATGCGTTTCTTGTCGAGCTTGCCGACACTGGTCTTGGGAATTTCAGTAACAACGGCGATCTGGCTAGGAATCGCCCACTTGTTGATGTGCCCTTGCTCGACAAATGGCTTGAGATGGTCCTTGAGCGCCTTGGCATCGATGGCCTGGCCTTCGCGCACCACCAGCAGGGCAAACGGGCGCTCGCCCCATTGCGGGTCGGCTACCCCCACCACCGCCACTTCGCGCACGGCCGGGTGACGGCTGATCAGGTCTTCCAGGTCGAGCGAAGACACCCACTCGCCACCGGTCTTGATCACATCCTTGATGCGGTCACGGATGTCGATGTAGCCCATGCCGTCGAGGGTGGCAACATCGCCGGTGTGCAACCAGCCCCCCTGCCACAGTTCCTCGCTCTTTTCCGGCTCCTTGAAGTAGCCCATGGTCAGCCACGGCGCACGCAGCACCAGCTCGCCCTGGGTTTCACCGTCTGCCGGCAGGAAGTTGCCGTCGCCATCGACAATGGCCGCCTCGACCAGTGGCACCGGGACGCCGGCCTTGATGCGGTAGGTGACGCGCTCATCCTCGCTGCCGGCCTGCAGCTCGTCGTTCAGGTGCGCAGCGGAGATCAGCGGGCAGGTTTCGGACATGCCATACGCGGCGGTCAGCTGGATGCCACGTGCCAGGGCAGCCTGGTACAGCGAACGGTTGAGCGAGCTGCCGCCGATGATGATCTTCCAGCCGCCGAAGTCCTGCCCTTGCGCGTTCGGGCAGTTGAGCAGCATCTGCAGGATGGTCGGCACGCAATGGGAGAACGTGACCTTTTCTTCGCGCCACAGCTTGACCAGCATGTCCGGCTCGTAGCGCCCCGGGTATACCTGCTTCATGCCCAGCATGGTGGCGGCGTAGGGAATGCCCCAGGCATGCACATGGAACATCGGGGTGATGGGCATGTACACGTCGTTGCTGCCCAGCAGGCGCACGCTGTCGATGCTGCCGGTGACCGAAGCTTCGGCCAAGGTGTGCAGTACCAGTTGCCGATGGGTGAAGTACACGCCCTTGGGGTTGCCGGTGGTGCCGGTGGTGTAGAAGGTGGTGGCCACCGAGTTTTCGTCGAAGTCCGGGAAGTCGTAGCGTGGGCTGGCGGCTGCCAGCAGCTGCTCGTACTCGCCCACCAGGCCGGGCAGCTCGGCCGTTTTGTCCGGGCCATCGGTCAGCAGCAGGGTCTTGTCAACGGTGGTCAGCTGCCCGGCAATGGCCTGGTAGAGGCCGACGAAATCGCTGTTGACCAGCACCACGCGATCTTCGGCGTGGTTCATGGTGTAGAGGATCTGCTCGGGCGACAGGCGCACGTTGATGGTGTGCACAACGGCGCCGATCATCGGGATGGCGAACATGCACTCCAGGTAGCGGTGGCTGTCCCAGTCCATGACCGCCACCGTGTCACCGGCCTTTACCCCGGCCTCGGTCAGCACGTTGGCCAGGCGCGCGATGCGCTCGTTGAGCTGTGGGTACGTCAGGCGCAACTGGTCGCGGTAGACGATTTCCCGGGTCTTTTCATAGCGGCTGCCGGACATCAGAAGGCGTTTGATCAGCAGCGGGTAGTCGTAGGCGCCCTCGGCGGGCTTGATGATGCGGGTCTGCAGCATGGTTATCCCTTTTCTGAAAAGCGGGCCGGACAAATCTGGTAACCACTGTAGTTCGCGAATGTGACGGCTAAATCAGCCGAAGGAATGATTTGGCTGCGCGAGGTATGAGTGGCATTGTCCGGGTGATGGATCATCCCTGCCCTGCCAACGGAGCCTTACTGATGCCCAGCCCGCGTCGCGCCGTGTTTCTCGATCACCAGTCCCTGGACCTCGGTGACCTCGACCTTTCCCCGCTACGAAGCCAGTTCGATGAGTTCGAGCTGTTCGCCGCTACCCGTCCGGACCAGGTCGCAGAGCGACTGCAGGGCGCCGTGGCGGTGGTCAGCAACAAGGTCATGCTCGACGCCGCGACCCTGGCCGCCAACCCACAGCTCAAGCTGATCCTGGTGGCCGCCACCGGCACCAACAATGTCGACCTGGCAGCAGCGCGCGCGCAGGGCATCACGGTCTGCAACTGCCAGGGCTACGGCACGCCGTCCGTCGCGCAGCACACCCTCGCCCTGCTGTTGGCCCTGGCCACCCGCCTGTGCGACTACAACCAGGCGGTGGCGGACGGCCAGTGGGCCAAGGCCAGCCAGTTCTGCCTGCTGGACTTTCCCATCGTCGAGCTCGAAGGCAAAACCCTCGGCCTGCTCGGCCACGGCGAACTGGGCGGCGCGGTGGCGCGGCTGGCCGAAGCCTTCGGCATGCGCGTACTGAGCGGGCAGATTCCCGGCCGCCCGGAACGCGCCGACCGCCTGCCGCTGGACGAGCTGCTGCCACAAGTCGACGCGCTGACTTTGCACTGCCCGCTGAACGAGCACACCCGGCACATGCTCGGTGCCCGTGAACTGGCCCTGCTCAAGCCCGGTGCGCTGGTGGTCAACACCGCCCGTGGCGGACTGATCGACGAGCAGGCGCTGGCCGATGCCCTGCGCAATGGTCACCTGGGCGGCGCGGCCACCGACGTGCTCAGCATGGAGCCGCCGGTCAACGGCAACCCGTTGCTCGCACCCGGCATCCCACGCCTGATCATCACCCCGCACAGCGCCTGGGGGGCGGTGGAATCGCGCCAACGTATCGTCGGCCAGCTCAGCGAGAACGCCCAGGCCTTCTTCGCCGGCCAGCCGCGCCGCGTGGTCAGCTGAGCGGGGCGCCCGCCTCTGCTACACTGCGCCACTTTTTTCCAGGAGGCGTCGTCCATGGACCCGCGCAGTGAAGTATTGCTCCGCCAGGCAGAGCTGTTCCAGGGGCCGCTGCTGATTGCCGGCGCCCCCGCCGATGGCCTGCTCGGCCAATTGCCACAGGCCCAGGCCTGGACATGGCACGCAGGCGATCAGGCCCTGCTCGACAGCCGTTTTGCCGGCCGCTGTCACCATGGTGTCGAACCGCCTGAAGTGCCCTTCGACAGCGCCGTGCTGTTCCTGCCCAAGTCCCGCGAACTGGCCGCCTACCTGCTCAATGCCCTGGCGTCGCGCCTGGCCGGCCGTGAGCTGTACCTGGTCGGCGAAAAGCGCGGCGGCATCGAAGGCGCGGCCAAACAGCTGCAGGCCTTTGGCAAACCGCGCAAGCTGGACAGCGCCCGGCACTGCCAGCTGTGGCAAGTGACCATCGAGCAGGCGCCCGAGGCCAAGCCGCTGGAAAGCCTGGCCGAACGCTTCGAACTGGCCCTGGAAGACGGCCCGTTGCAAGTGGTCAGCCTGCCTGGCGTATTCAGCCACGGGCGCCTCGACCGCGGTACCGCCCTGCTGCTCAAGCACCTCGACGGCCTGCCGAGCGGGCATGTGCTGGACTTCGGCTGCGGCGCCGGGGTACTGGGCGCAACGGTCAAGCGCCGCTATCCGCAAAGCCGGGTAACCCTGCTTGATGTGGATGCCTTCGCCGTGGCGGCCAGCCGCCTGACGCTGGCGGCCAACGGCCTGGAAGGCGAGGTGATCAGCGGGGATGGTATCGACGCGGCACCGACCGATCTCAGCCTGATCCTGAGTAACCCTCCATTCCACACCGGGGTACACACCAACTACCAGGCTTCGGAAAACCTGCTGAAAAAATCGGCCGTTCATCTGCGAAAAGGCGGCGAAATGCGCCTTGTTGCCAATAGCTTCCTACGCTACCAGCCGCTGATCGAAGGGGCCCTGGGCAACTGCCAGGTGCGCGCCGACGCTGACGGTTTCCGGATCTATCAGGCAACACGCGGATAAAAACAGCGCTTGCCGAAAGCGTTTTGCCTAGGCAGAATCCGCACCGTCCTAGGGGAGTAGTCTCCCGCGAGCACCCTGCTCGCCCGGTACGCGTCAACATACTTGGTCAACAGACCATGGCGCGTGCGACCCACCATGCCAGCCTGCATGGAGAGATCCGCAGAGACGGATCCAGGGTTTGACAAGACCTATGACACGCACACCTTACCCGGGGCGGGGAGGATGTACGTGTCATAGCCGTGTCGACCCGCCCCCGTAGGAAACCTGATGCTGGAATCTCTGTTGGTCCCCACCGCCATCGTTGCCCTCGCCGAAATCGGCGACAAGACGCAACTGCTCGCGCTCATTCTCGCTGCCCGCTTCCGCAAGCCGTGGCCGATCATTGCCGGCATCATCGCAGCCACCTTGGCCAACCATGCCGCCGCTGGCGCCGTGGGTGCCTGGTTCGGCAGCTTCTTCAGCGACTCGGCATTGCACTGGATCCTCGCCGCGAGCTTCACCGCCACTGCGCTGTGGACCCTGGTGCCCGATAAGATGGATGACGACGAGAACCCGGCGCGCCGCTTCGGGCCGTTCCTGACTACGCTCATCGCGTTCTTCCTGGCAGAAATCGGTGACAAGACCCAAGTCGCCACCGTCATGCTGGCGGCGCAGTATCCGCACCTGATCATGGTGATCATCGGTACCACCCTGGGCATGCTGATCGCCAACGTGCCGGTGGTTCTGGCGGGTAACTTCGCGGCAGACAAGCTGCCATTGACCCTGATCCGTCGCCTGGCGGCCACGGCGTTCTTCGTGCTGGCCATCGTGGCGGTCTATACGGCGATGAAAGCCAGTGGTTGGGTAGGCTGACTGCAGAAGGGGCCGCTCTGCGCCCCAATCGCCGGCAAGCCAGCTCCCACGCCGACCGCACCGGCCTCAAGCCATGCGCAGTATATGTGGGAGCTGGCTTGCCGGCGATTGGGCTGCAAAGCAGCCCCCTTGCGGTCTTACTGCTTTGCAGCCTGATACAGCGGCATCACCTTCGGAATCGCCGCCTGCAGCGAGGCAATGCGGCTTTCGGACGCCGGGTGAGTGCTCATGAACTCAGGCGGTGCACCTTCGGAAGCCTTGCTCATCTTGTTCCACAAGGTGATCGCGGCATTCGGGTCGTAACCGGCACGCGCCGACAGCTCCAGGCCAATCAGGTCGGCCTCGTTCTCGTTGGCCCGGCTGTTGGGCAGGGTCATGGCGTAGTTCACCACGGTGTCGGCCATGGCCATGCTGCCTTGGCCGAGGCCGAAGATGGCACCGGCCCCCTGACGGGCCATTTCCACGCCGTACGCCTTGGACATGGCCTCGCGGCTGTGCTCACGCAGGGCGTGGGCAATCTCGTGCCCCACCACCGCGGCGATTTCCGCATCGGTGAGCTTGAGCTGATCGATCAGCCCGGTGTAGACAATGATCTTGCCGCCCGGGCCGCAGTTGGCGTTCAGTTCGTCGCTCTTGATCACGTTGACTTCCCAGTTCCACTGCGCGGCATCCGGGCGGAACTTGGGCGCCTGGGCGATCAGGCGGTTGGCGATGACCTGTACGCGCTTGGCATCGGCACTGGATTTGTCGAGCACACCTTTGCTCGATGCCTCACCCAGGGTCTGCTGGTACGACTGGGCGTACATCTGGTTGACCTCATCGGTCGAGAGCATGCTGAACATGTACTGCTGGCGCTGCACGCCGACAGCGCCGCCGCTGGTGGTGTTCACCGCCTGGCAACCAGCCAGCAGGATGCCAGCACTCAAGAGGCTGACGACAAAAGACTTACGCATGAAAACACTCCCTTTTTACATGCGCCGTATCCTAGGCCGAGTCGCCAGTGCCCGCTATAGCCGTAGGGAAGATTTTATTCGCCTGCACCGGCCTCTTCGCGGGCATGCCCGCTCCCACAGGTATTTCATTTTCCCCAGGCGTACCGAACACCCTGTGGGAGCGGGCGTGCCCGCGAAAGGGCCCGTGCAGCCAGAGCATCAGGCCGGCGTGAGGCACTCCGGCGCATCCAGCTTCGGGTCATTGACGAAATTGGCCAAGGCCCGCTCTCGCAATGTTGCAGGCGGGCTGGCCAGCAACTCGTGCAGGCGGGTGATCGGCGTATCCGGGTCAAGCCACGCCGCCTGCCCCGCCTCGTCCAGTATCAGCGGCCGACGCTGGCTCATGGCTGCCTGGGTCACCACCGCGCAGCTCAGCCACACCTGGTCCTGCACCGGGTAGGCCTCCCACACTGCTGCAAAATACAGCGACGAGCCCTCCCCCGGGGTCAACCAGTACGGGCGTTTACGCACGTTGCCACGCCACTCGTAAAAGCCATTGGCCGGCATCAGGCAGCGACGCTGGCGAAATGCATCGCGAAACATTGGCTGCTCGACCAGGGTTTCGGCGCGGGCATGCGCAGGGGTGCGGGACAGGTCTGTGAGCCAGGCCGGAGTAAGCCCCCAGCGCGCCTTGGCCAGCTGCTGCTGGCCGTCGAGCTGGCGCTGGATCAACACCGAAGCCCCGGGCGAAATGTTCCATTGGGCCGGCTGGCCTTCAGGGAAGCCAGGCAGGCTTGCAAGCGCCTGGGGCCAGCGAAACAGGGCGTAACGTCCACACATGGGCGAATTCAGAACCTAGCAGATCAAGGTACCGGGGAAGCTCTCCGGTTCGTCGCCAACCAGTGGCTGGGCATCATTGTACGCATCGATCAGCTGCCGTGCGTACTCGGCCTGCTCATCCGCCACCGCAAGCCCGAGCAGGCCTTGCAGGGGCAACTCCCCCACACCCCCCATCAAGTCACGGCCCACCAGCTGCACGTTGATGCCTTCACTGGCCAGCATACCGACCAGCATTTCGGCTTCGAGCAGGTTTTCAGGTTCGTAGATACGCCGCATCAGTCGTTCTCACCGAAGACGTCCAGCATCCACTCCTCGCCATGAACCTGCAGCACGAAGCGGACAGGCTTGCAGCACACCTGGCAGTCCTCGATGTACTCCTGATCGCCACCGGACAGGTCGACCGTGGTTTCGACTTCTTCGCCACAATAAGGGCATTCGTAGTTCGCAGTTTCCAGCATCGCGGCCTCCGGGGTGACTTATGCGTATAATTGCCGGTCTGTTTACAGGGCCTGTGTGTGTCCGAGCCGTTTTTCGGAGCCCGCCCCTACCTTATTACCCTAGCCGTTTCCAACAAGAGAGCATGATGGGCGAATTCGATGCCATCCGACCGTACGACGACGCTGAGGTCCCTGCCGTTCTGGCACGCCTGCTCAGCGACCCGGCATTCCTCGATATCCTCACCCACTTCCGCTTCCCGCGTGCGGCCGGTGCTCTCGGCTGGTTGCTCAAGCCGCTGATTGCCCGTCGCCTGCGCAAGGAATTCGCTGGCGTCACCTGCGTTTCGACCCTGCAGGACAAAGTCGAATACTACGTCGACCAGACCATCGACCGCGCCACCGACGGCGTTACCTATTCCGGCGTGGAACAGCTCAAGGCCGGCACCGCCTACCTGTTCCTGGCCAACCACCGTGACATCGTCATGGACCCGGCCTTCGTCAACTACGCGGTGTACCACGCAGGCTTGCCCACCCCTCGCATTGCCATCGGTGACAACCTGCTGCAAAAGCCTTTTGTCAGCGACATGATGCGCCTGAACAAAAGCTTCATCGTGCACCGTTCGATCAGCGGGCGCCGCGAGAAGCTGGCAGCCTATCAGTTGCTCTCGGCCTACATCAGCCACTCGATCCGCAACGACGCCACGTCGATCTGGATCGCCCAGGCCGAAGGCCGCGCCAAGGACGGTGACGACCGCACCGATTCGGCGATCCTCAAGATGTTCCACATGAGCCGCAAGGACGAGCCGTTCGGTGCGGTGATCCAGAGCCTGAACCTGACGCCGGTGTCGATCAGCTACGAATACGACCCGTGTGACCAGGCCAAAGCCCGCGAGCTTTACATCCGCGCCACCACCGGTACCTACAAGAAGGCACCCGGCGAGGATGACAACAGCATCGCCAAGGGCATTACCGGCTACAAGGGCCGGGTGCACATCACGTTCACCCCGCCGGTGACCGCGTACTACGAGGACACCAAGCAGCTGGCAGCCGAAATCGACCGGCAGATCCTTGGCAGCTACCGCCTGTTCCCCGTGCATTACCTGGCGTATGCGATGTGGGACAGCAAGGATGAGGCGCTGCAGGTGCCGAGTGCCGAAAAGGTGTTCCCGGCGGACGAGCTGGCCAAGGCCAAGGAAGAATGGCAGCGCCGGCTGGATGCCTGCCCTGAAGAGCAGCGACCTTATCTGGTGCTGCAGTATGCGACGCCAGTGCGTAACCAGTATCAGGTCAGGCAGCAGGCACCTGTAGCCTGATCGGTCCCGGGGGCTGCACTGCAGCCCAATCGCGACACAAGGCCGCTCCCACAAGGAGTACGCAATTCCCTGCGGGAGCGGCCTTGTGTCGCGATGGGCCGCAATGCGGCCCCAATGGTTCTCAGGCCCAGGTACTGAACCAGGACAACAGCAACGCCATCGCCAGGCACGAAAAACCAAGAATGTAGAAGTAGCGTGGCACCCGCAGGTCGAACGCGTCCACCACCCCCTCCTCCACCGCCATGTATTCGCGGGTCTCGGCCTCGCGCCGCCGTGCGCTGTGCAGCAGCAACCCGCCCGGGCAGGTCAGCAGCAGCGCCAGCAGGTTGATCAACTTGGTGGGATGGGCGGCCAGGAACCCCCAGAGCACTTGCAAGGACATCACGCAACCTCGGTGTGAGCAGCGGCAAAGGCACGCATTCTACCCAAGTGGCTGTTCGGCGCCCGGCATGGGCGACAAAGTGTCATTAAATTTCATCTGTCATTCACTCGTCATCTGAACAAGCCACCCTGTCGGCCTCTCATCATCCGGAGCTTGTTCATGCTGCACGCCGAAAACCAGGACCGCCTCTACCTCGTGGCCCAGAGCGATGAACAACAGGCGTTGATCGATGGTTTTGCCATCAATGTGCAGGACCGCCAGTGGCTGGTCTACTGTGCGCTGGGCGGGCATGTACATGAAGATTTGCCAGAGGTGGATGCCGGGACGGGCTTCAGCTTGCTGGATTTCTACGTGGAAGCAGCGTGAGCCTGAACCGGCCTCTTCGCGGGTGAACCCGCTCCCACAGGGACCGCACCGAATCCGAGGCCTGCGCTGTACCTGTGGGAGCGGGTTTACCCGCGAAGAGGCCAGCACAGGCAACAAAAAACCCGCTACCTGGCACAGGGAGCGGGTTTTTTCATCCAGCCAAACGCTTACTGGCCCAGCACCTGCCCGATGGTCGGGTCTTTGAACAGGCGGGTCAGGGCATCGCTCAGCACATCACCCACCAGCTGGGTATTGGTGTCCTGGTTCGGCGCCATGCCGAAACGCTGGTCCAGCGAAGCGCCGTAGCGGCCGCTGTAGCTGCGCCCGCCATTGCGCACGTCGGCGCGGAAGGTGGCGCCGATGGTAGCCTCGGTCACGTACAGGTTGTCTTTGGGCGACTGATATTTCAGCTCGGCCAGGGTCACGGTCAGCTGGGGGGCGCCAGAGGCATTCGGCGTCGGGGTGAAGCCGAGCAGGCGCACGGCAGCTTCGGCCTGGGCCTGCAGCTTGGGTACCACGTCGTTACCGCTGACGCTGATGGTGCTGGTCTCAGGGTACATGCCACCACGGGTGCCCAAGGATTGCGAAGGCCGGCCGTCAACCACCCGCACCACGACCGGCTGGCCGTGACCCACAGGGGCGAGCTGGGCCTTGAGCGTGGGTTGCGGGTTGAGTTGTTGCGGGCTGTGGGCACAACCGACCAGGCTGAGGCTGGCCACGGCAATCAAACCGAACAACAGACGTTGCAACATGCGCGTTTCTCCAGAAAATGCGGCAAAGGCCCACAGTATACCTAGCCAGGCACAGACCAGTCATCGGCCCGACCCGCTTGTCACAATCGTTTCATGGCCCCGCCCTTATCCTTGCGCCAAGCCCTCACGCAAAGGACTCGCCGCCATGGCCTCGCTCTGGACTCTGCTTTTCCAACGCCCGCGCCACAACACCTACGCCCGCCTCGATGGCCAAGGCAAATGCCTGGCTTTCAAGCAATGCAGCCAGGTGCCAAGCGGCAGCGGCTGGGTCCAGGTCGGTGAAATCCAGCTGGCCTGGCTGGGCCGCGAGCTGCCCGCCGACGCCCGGGTTTGCGCCCGCGCAAGCCGCCGCTGGCACCAGCGCATCCTCGCGGCCTGACAAACGCTGCAATAAAAACCACGAATGGCGACATTTCTGCCCGCGACATCGCTATAATCTCCCCCCGATTATAAGGACGTCTCCTGATCGGGCCCCGCACTCGCCGATTGACCCCGGCAACTTCACCGCTTCGCCCACAGAGAGCCTTCCACTCAGGTCTTGCATCGGCTGTCGTGCCTGCTTTTCCGGCCCTTCACACTGCATGAACCTGCGGGTTGCCATCGCGCAGTCCCCTTTTGAGGTTCACGTCTCCAAAAGAGCGTGAAAAAACGGTTTTCACAACTTCACAAGAGTGTGGCGAGCAAATGAACAGTCTGGCATGTGCAAAAGCGGCAGATGTGTCCCGAACAGCCCTGAACAGGCGGCAAATGCGCTCATCCCGTATGAGTGTCTGAACCGTTCCATAACGCACGCACGACACCTTGACCATAAGTCGAATTGCCGCACCCGTGGCAAACGGCGTTCAATAGCTGAACCCGAAGACTGATTGGCGGTGTCCGCGGAAGTTGCAAGAACTGCGAAAAGTCGGACATGGCGACCCTGGCTACCCCAGGTCCTATGCTGTCAATTAGGTAGCTGTAGATTGTGGAGACGCGTTAAATGGCGCAGAACGAATCGGTTGATGTAGTACTGGTAGGCGCGGGCATCATGAGTGCCACCCTGGCCGTACTGCTGAAGGAGCTTGACCCGACCCTGAAGCTTGAGGTCGTCGAGGCGATGGACTCCGGAGCCGCGGAAAGCTCCAACCCCTGGAACAACGCAGGTACCGGCCACGCTGGTCTGTGCGAGCTTAACTACACGCCCCAGGCCGCCGATGGCAGCATCGACATCAAGAAGGCCGTGCACATCAACGCCCAGTTCGAGGTGTCGCGCCAGTTCTGGGCCTACCTGAGCAAGAAGGGCAACTTCGGCTCGGCGCGTGCGTTCATCAACCCTGTCCCGCACCTGAGCTACGTCGAGGGTGACAAGGGTGTTTCCTTCCTCAAGAAGCGCTTCGAGCTGCTCAAGCAGCACCATGCCTTCGCTGACATGGAATACACCGAAGACAAGGCGGTGATGAGCGACTGGATGCCGTTGATGATGCCAGGCCGCCCGGCCGACCAGCACATTGCAGCTACCCGTGTAGCCAAAGGCACCGACGTCAACTTCGGCGCCCTGACCAACAAGCTGCTCAAGCTGCTGGGCGACTCGCCGGACGCGCAGGTGAAATACAGCAAGAAGGTCGTCGGCCTGCGCCGTAACGGCAACGGCTGGACCGTGAGCATCAAGGACGTCAACAGCGGCGGCAGCCGCGAGGTCGACGCCCGCTTTGTCTTCCTCGGCGCCGGCGGCGCGGCCCTGCCGCTGCTGCAAGCGTCCGGCATCCCGGAAAGCAAAGGCTTTGGCGGCTTCCCGGTCAGCGGCCAGTGGCTGCGTTGCGACAACCCGGAAATCGTCAAGCAGCACCAGGCCAAGGTCTACAGCCAGGCCGCCGTGGGCGCCCCGCCGATGTCGGTACCGCACCTGGATACCCGCGTTGTGGACGGCAAGACTTCGCTGCTGTTCGGCCCGTACGCCGGCTTCACCACCAAGTTCCTCAAGCACGGTTCGCTGATGGACCTGCCGCTGTCGGTGCGCATGGGCAACATCGGCCCGATGCTGGCCGTGGCCCGTGACAACATGGACCTGACCAAGTACCTGGTCAGCGAAGTGATGCAGTCCATGGAGCAGCGCCTGGAAGCCCTGCGTCGCTTCTATCCGCAGGCCAAGGCCGAAGACTGGCGCCTGGAAGTGGCTGGTCAGCGCGTGCAGATCATCAAGAAAGACCCGAAAAAAGGCGGTGTGCTGCAGTTTGGTACCGAGCTGGTCTCGGCCCAGGACGGCAGCCTGGCCGCACTGCTCGGCGCTTCGCCAGGCGCTTCGGTGACCGTGTCGATCATGCTGGAACTGATCGAACGCTGCTTCCCCGAGCAGGCCAAAGGTGCCTGGGCTGCCAAGCTCAAGGAAATCTTCCCGGCGCGCGAGAAGACACTGGCAACCGATGCTGCCCTGTACCAGAAGATCAGTGCCGACAACGATGTGGCGCTGGACCTGGTGGAAAGCAGCCCGGCGGCCAAGCACTACGCCTGAACCGCCCGATAACGAAAAAACGCCCCTCGGGGCGTTTTTTTGTGCCTGGGTACCTATCAGCCTGTGCCGGCCTCTTCGCGGGCTTGCCCGCTCCCACAGGTTCGGCGCTTCCCCTCATCCCTGTGGGAGCGGGCAAGCCCGCGAAAGGGCCAGCACAGGTTGAATATCAACCGCGGGCGTTGTCGATGATCTCGATGTACTCAGGCGCATTGCGCTGGTCGGCAATTTGCTCGACGAAGGTCTTGCCGTGCTCGTCCTTGCCATCCAGGTCCAGGCCAGCTTCGACAAAGAAGCCGACAAAGCGCTCGAAATCGTCGACACGCAGCCCGCGGTACGCCTTGACCAGCTTGTGGTGCGAAGGAGAGGTCACGCCATCGGCCGGTTCGAACTGAAGGAACGACTTGATGTAGTCGTCGCTGATTTCGTCGCCGATTACCTGTTTCTTGTCTTTACGCATTGCCGACTCCAACTGGACCATCACGGGATTTCGAAGGCCGGCAGTTTACCCCTCGCAGGCCGCGTGGCTCAACGCGTACGTACGGTACCGGTGTGCAGGTCGGCCCAGATGTGGCCGTTGCCATAGGTGAGAAACTGCACGTACAGGGTCTCGTTACGCAGCAGGTCCATGATTACCCGGTAGTCACTGACCGGGTAATTCAGGCTCAAGGTGCGGCTTTTTTCGTCATACACGGGCTTCTTCAGGCTCTTGGCCGCTTCGCCGTCGAAGGTCAGCAGCACCTGGGCGATGGTCGCGCCCTTGCTCAACGGCTTGCCCTTCAGGCGCACCTGCAACGACGAGGTGATCGGGATCGGCTGCTGGTCGGACTGGCGCTGGGCCCCCACCACCACCGAGTAGTCGGTCACTTGCAGCAGTTGCTGACCGGTCGGCGCTTCCTGGCGCAAGGACTGATCATCGGGCGGCAGGAACTGGCTGTGCAGGGGGGCGGCGGCGAGTGGCATGCTGACGGCCAGCAGGAGGGGAAGAATCGCACGCATGTGAGGCTCCTTGTATGAAGGAGCACTCTAGCATGCCGGGTGCAGGCAACCTCAATCGAACTGCGCGAGCATCCAGGCCTGGTACTCGGCCACGCCGGCGTCTCCCTCGCGCGGCGCCCATTGTGCATGTTCGCCCTCGCCCACCGGCCGGTAAGGCCCGGCCTTGCATTCGAACAGGATGCTGTCCGGCTCCAGCACCACCAGCCCATGGTAGGTACCGGGTGCCAGGTCCACACCCAGGCAATCACCGCCTGCCTGCAGCACGCGCTTGTCGGTCACTGCGCCCTGCTCATCGAAGATCAGCAAGCCCAGGCGGCCCTTGAGCACGATCAGGGCTTCGGCCTTGTCGTCGCTCAGGTGGCGGTGCGGCGGGATGTAGGTACTCGGCTGCAGCCCGACCGCCATGCGGTGGCAGGGCTCTTCCATCTCATGGAAGCTATGGTGCTGCCGCCCGCGCGGGTTGGCGGCAGCCTTTTCGGCCAGCCCGGCGAACAGCGATTGGTCGATGAACGCAGGCTGGCGCATGATCACAGCCCCTTGACGGCGAAAATGCCGTTGGCATTGCGCCAGTAGCCTTTGTAGTCCATGCCGTAACCGAAGATGTAGCGGTCGACACACGGCAGGCCCACGTAGTTGGCCTTGAGGTCCGGGCTGGCCTTGCGGTCGTGGTCCTTGTCGATCAGGACTGCGGTGTGCACCGAGCGCGCACCGGCATGCTTGCAGAACTCGATGATGGCGCTGAGGGTGTGGCCTTCGTCGAGGATGTCGTCGACGATCAGCACGTCACGGTCGATGAACGACACTTCCGGCTTGGCCTTCCAGAACAGCTCACCGCCGCTGGTCTGGTTGCGGTAGCGGGTGGCGTGCAGGTACGAAGCTTCCAGTGGGAACTGCAGGTGGGTCAGCAGTTTGCCGGAGAAGATAAGGCCACCGTTCATCACGCAGAACACCACCGGGTTCTTGTCGTGCAGGTCCTTGCAGATCTGCTCGCCGACTTTGGCGATGGCCGCTTCGACTTCGGCTTCGGTGTACAGGCAGTCAGCTTCACGCATGACTTGACGGATGTGCTCGAGATCGGCGGACATGGCGCTCTCCGGGGGTGCATTTTGGAAAAGCGGGCAAAGGTACGCATCCGCTCGTCCCAGATCAAGCATTTATGGACTAACGTCCAGAATGACCAGACGACAGCACAGGCTGAATAGATTAATCTAGCGCGGTTTTTTTGCCCGCCTTTCGGAGCCCCCCTATGCCCACTCGTGAGATCCGCCACCCGCTGATCCGCCACAAGCTCGGCCTGATGCGCCGTGCCGATATCAGCACCAAGAATTTTCGCGAACTCGCCCAGGAAGTCGGCGCGCTACTGACCTACGAAGCCACCCAGGACCTGCCACTCGAAACCTACGAGATCGATGGCTGGTGTGGCAAGGTGCAAGTCGAAAAAATTGCCGGCAAGAAGATCACCGTGGTACCGATCCTGCGCGCGGGTATCGGCATGCTTGATGGCGTGCTCAGCCTGATCCCGGGTGCCAAGGTCAGTGCCGTGGGTGTCGCCCGCAACGAGGAAACCCTCGAAGCCCACACCTACCTGGAAAAGCTCGCGCCGGACATCAACCAGCGCCTGGCCCTGATCATCGACCCGATGCTGGCCACCGGCGCTTCGATGGTCGCTACCATCGACCTGCTGAAAAAGGCCGGCTGCAAGGAGATCCGCGCCATGGTGCTGGTCGCCGCGCCAGAAGGCATCGAAGTGGTGGAAAAAGCCCACCCGGACGTGAAGATCTACACCGCTTCGATCGACCAGCGCCTGAACGAGCACGGCTACATCGTGCCGGGCCTGGGCGATGCCGGTGACAAGATCTTCGGCACCAAGCAAAAGGACGCCTGACCATGCAGGACGGCTTCAACGACCCGCTCTGGCGCCAGGTCGTTTCGGGCGCGCAGATGCTCTTCGTGGCATTTGGCGCGTTGGTGCTGATGCCACTGATCACCGGCCTCGACCCGAACGTCGCGTTGTTCACTGCCGGCATCGGCACGCTGCTGTTCCAGCTGGTTACCGGCCGCCAGGTACCGGTGTTCCTGGCCTCCAGCTTTGCCTTCATCACCCCGATCATCCTCGCCAAGGGCCAGTTCGGCCTGGCCGAGACCATGGGCGGCGTGATGGCTGCAGGTTTCGTGTACACCTTCATGGGCCTGATGGTAAAAATCAAAGGCACCGGTTTCATCGACCGCATGCTGCCGCCTGTGGTTATCGGCCCGGTAATCATCTCCATCGGCCTGGCCATGGCACCGATCGCTGCCAACATGGCGATGGGCAAAGGTGGGGACGGCGCAGCACTGATGCCGTACAAGACCGCCATGCTGATCTCCATGCCAGCCCTGCTGACCACCTTGATCGTCGCCGTGTTCGGCAAGGGCATTTTCCGCCTGGTACCGATCATCTCCGGCGTGCTGGTGGGCTTTGCCCTGGCCTTCGCTTTTGGCGTGGTCGACACGGCGAAGATCGCCGCCGCACCGTGGCTGGAAATCCCCAACTTCACCGCACCAGCATTCAACTGGCAGGCCATCCTGTTCATCGTCCCGGTTGCCCTGGCACCGGCGATCGAGCACATTGGCGGGGTGATTGCGGTCGGTAGCGTGACCGGCCGTGACTACCTGAAAAAGCCTGGCCTGCACCGCACCTTGCTGGGTGACGGCCTGGCCACCACGGCAGCCGGCCTGTTCGGCGGCCCGCCCAACACCACCTACGCCGAAGTGACTGGCGCGGTGATGCTGACCAAGAACTACAACCCGAAAATCATGACCTGGGCGGCGGTCTTCGCCATTACCCTGGCGTTCATCGGCAAGTTCGGCGCGCTGCTGCAAAGCATCCCGGTACCCGTGATGGGCGGCATTCTGTGCCTGCTGTTCGGTTCGATCGCGGCGGTGGGCATGAACACCATGATCCGCCACAAGATCGACCTGGCCGAAGCGCGCAACCTGGTGATCGTGTCGGTAACCTTGGTGTTTGGTATCGGCGGCGTGCTGATCGGCAGCGGTGACGGCCCGGATGACTGGGGCCTGAAGGGCATCGCCCTGTGCGCCATCGTGGCAATTGCCCTGAACCTGATCCTGCCGGGCAATGATGGCTGGAAGCACAAGAAACTGGACGACCAGTTGCCTTGATCCGGCTTTAACCTGAACCGGCCCTATCGCCGGCAAGCCAGCTCCCACAGGTACACCACAAGTTTCAGATACTGTGATGCCCTTGTGGGAGCTGGCTTGCCGGCGATAGGGCCGGTATAGGCAGCCGCAATGTCAGGCCTTTTCGCACATATCCGCCAGCACCCTCACCCACTCCGGGTGATCATTCAGGCACGGCACCAGCACCAGCTCCCGCCCGCCGGCCTCGACAAACTGTTCGCTGCCGCGCATGCCGATCTCTTCCAGCGTCTCGATGCAATCGGCCACAAACGCCGGGCACATCACCAGAAGCTTCTTCACGCCGGCCTTGGCCAGCTCATCCAGCCGCGTCTCGGTGTAGGGCTCGATCCACTTGTCCCGCCCCAGCCGAGACTGGAACGATACAGACCATTTGCCATCCGGTATGCCCATTCTCTGCGCAAAGGCTTTGGCCGTAGCCAGGCATTGCCCGCGGTAACACACCGCACGCACCTCGGCGGATGCACCGTGGCAGCAATCGGGGGTGCGCAGGTCGTGCTTGTTGCCCTTCGGAAACAGCTTCTTCAAGTGCCGCTCCGGCAAGCCATGGAAGCTAAGCAACAGGTGGTCGTAATCCTGTTCCAGGTAAGGCCGGGCGCTGGCAGCCAGCGCTTCGATGTATTCAGGGTGCTCGTAAAACGGCTGCAGCACGCGCATCTGCAGGGGCAGCTGGCGCTCGCTGATCACCTGTTTTGCCAACTCGACCACAGTGGTCACGGTACTGTCGGCGAACTGTGGATAAAGCGGCGCCAAGGTCACCTTGCGCACGCCTTGGCCTGCCAGGCGTTCCAGCACTTCGGGCAAGGCTGGCTGGCCATAGCGCATGGCAATTTCCACCGGGCCATGGGGCCAGTGCTCGACCATTGCTGACTGCAGGCGACGGGTCAGCACCACCAGCGGCGAGCCCTCCTCCCACCAGATCGAGCCATAGGCATGCGCCGACTGTTCCGGGCGCTTGATCAGGATCAACGACACCAGCAGGCGCCGCACCGGCCAGGGCAGGTCGACCACGTACGGGTCCATGAGGAACTGGTTGAGGTAGCGGCGCACATCGGCCACCGAGGTGGAGGCCGGGGAACCCAGGTTGACCAGCAGCAGGGCGTGATCGGTCATGCAGCGTCCTATGTCAGAGGCGGCTGGACAAGTTGTCCAGGGCCGATTGCAGATCGTTGAAGCGGAAGGTGAAGCCAGCCGCCAGCAAGCGTACCGGGCGCGCCCGCTGACCGCCCAGCAACAAGGTCGACATCTCGCCCAGGCCAGCCCGGAGCAGCAATGCCGGCACCGGCAGCAGCGCCGGCCGATGCAGGGCCCGGCCCAGGCGCCTGGCGAACTCGCGGTTACGCACCGGCTCCGGGGCGCAGGCATTATAAGGACCGCTGGCATCCTTGTGCTGCAAGAGAAAATCTATCAGGGCGACCTGGTCGTCTATATGGACCCATGGCATCCACTGCCGCCCATCGCCCAATGGCCCGCCCAGCCCCAGTTTGAAGGGCAAGCGCAGGCGCGACAAAAAGCCGCCATCGCTGGCCAGCACCAGCCCGGTGCGCACCAGCACCACGCGGATACCCTGTGCCTGTGAGCGCTGGGCCGTCTCTTCCCAGGCAATGCACAACTGGCTGGCGAAATCTTCGCGCACAGGTGGCGAGGCCTCGGTCAGTTCGCGTTCACCACCGTCACCGTACCAGCCCACCGCAGAGCCGGAAATCAGCACCTGCGGGCGTTGCTCACGGGTGCCCAGCCAGGTCAGCAATTGCTCGGTCAGGGTGACCCGGCTGGCCCACAGCAGGTTTCGCCGGGCGGCCGTCCAGGGCCGATCGGCAATCGGCGCACCGGCCAGGTTGACCACTGCATCAAGGTGATCGTCCGCCTCCATTTCCTCCAGGCGGGCGATGCCACGCACGCCACTGCCACATATTTTCGGCACCTGCTCGGGTCGCCGGCTCCATACCGTGAGCCGATGCCCCTGGCCAAGCCAGTACTGGCACAGATGCTTGCCAATCAAACCGGTGCCACCTGTCAGCAATATATGCATGGCTGTGTCCTCGCAGAATGCGGCGGTGGTCTATTTTTAACATCAAGGCACTTTTTTGACCCGACGCTCTCGGATAAACATAGGCCAACCTGCCCGTGAAAGCGGAATAACCTTATACAGAATTTCTGGATTGTACAGGTTTGCCTGACAGCGTAGTCTGCTCATAGCAAGGTTTGAAGAGGCCATCATGACAGTACCTATTGCCATCATCGGGGCCGGTATCGCCGGCTTGTCAGTCGCCCAGGCGTTGCAAAAGGCCGGGCAGTCCGTGCATCTGTTCGACAAAGGCCACGGCAGTGGCGGGCGCATGGCCAGCAAGCGCAGCGAGGCCGGCGCGCTGGACCTCGGCGCCCAGTACTTCACTGCCCGTGACCGGCGCTTCGTCGAGCAGGTGCAACATTGGGTTGCCGCCGGCTGGGCCGAGCAGTGGAAGCCGCAGCTGTACAACTACCGTGATGGCGAACTCACCCCCTCCCCCGACGAACAGACGCGATGGGTGGGCGTGCCACGCATGAGCGCCATCACCCGTGGGCTGCTAAAGGATGTGACAGTGAACTTCGGCTGCCGTATCGCCGAGGTGTTCCGCGGCAAGCAGTACTGGCACCTGCAAGATACCGAAGGCTGCAGCCATGGCCCTTACAGCCGCGTGGTGATTGCTGTACCGGCACCGCAGGCCACGCCACTTCTGGCCTCCACCCCGAAACTGGCCGCCGTGGCTGCGGGCGTGCAGATGGAGCCTGTCTGGGCTGTCGCGCTCGCCTTCCAGACACCGTTGGACACCCCGATGCAAGGCTGCTTCGTGCAGGACAAACCGCTAGACTGGCTGGCCCGCAACCGCAGCAAGCCCGGCCGCGACGAGCAGCTCGATACCTGGGTGCTGCACGCCACCTCTGACTGGAGCCGGCAGCACATCGACCTGACCAAGGAGCAAGTGATCGAACAGCTGTGGGGCGAGTTCGCCGAGCTGGTCGGCTGCGTGGTGCCAGCGCCCACCTTCGCCCTGGCCCACCGCTGGCTCTATGCGCGCCCCAGCAGCAATCATGAGTGGGGCGCACTGGCCGATGCTGATCAAGGCTTGTACGCCTGCGGCGACTGGTGCCTGTCCGGGCGGGTAGAAGGCGCCTGGCTCAGCGGCCAGGAAGCGGCGCGACGGCTGCTCGAACACATGGAATGATGTACGGCCATCCACAAATTCCTGTTTGCATAACTTCCCGGCTGTGCTGGAATAAACTTGTACAAGATTCTAGACTCGTACAAGTTTACCGGAGGCAGCCATGCACGACCCTTCAGCCCACAGCAAGCCGCGTATCGCCATCAGCGCCTGCCTGACCGGGCACAGCGTGCGTTACAACGGCGGCCACAAGGCCTCGGACCTGTGCCGTACGCAACTGGATGCTCATTTTGACTGGCTGCCGGTGTGCCCGGAAGTCGCCATCGGCCTGGGCGTACCGCGCGACCCGATCCGCCTGGTCGGCAACCCCGAACGACCGGAAGTGGTCGGCACCCGCAACCCTGGCATGGACTTGACCGACCCACTGCGCAGCTATGGCAAGCAGATGGCCGCCGAGCTCGACGATATCTGCGGCTATATCTTCATGCAGAAGTCGCCTTCCTGTGGCCTGGAGCGGGTCAAGGTGTATCAGGACAACGGCCATCCGGCCCTCCACGGTGGGCGCGGCGTTTACGCCCAGGCCTTCTGCGCTCAACGCCCGGACCTGCCGGTAGAAGAAGAAGGCCGCCTGCATGACCCCGTGCTGCGCGAGAACTTCATCAGCCGCGTGTATGCCTACGCCGACTGGCAGCGCCTGCTTGCCGAGGGCCTTAGCCGTGGCAGCCTGGTCCGCTTTCATTCGCGTTACAAATACCTGGTGATGGCCAACAACCCGCAGGCCTACAGAACCTTGGGCCGCCTGCTCGGCAGCATGAGCAAGGATGACGACCCACACAGCATCGGCCCACGCTACTTCAGCGAGCTGATGCAGGCCCTGCGCCGCTGTGCCAGCCGCGGCACCCACTGCAATGTGTTGCAGCACCTCAGCGGCTATTTCAAGGACAGCCTGACGCAACAGGACAAGGCCGAGTTGCAGACACTCATCAGCCAGTACCAGCAAGGCGTGGTGCCACTTGTGGTGCCGCTGACCCTGCTCAAGCACCATTTGCGCAAGCACCCCGACGCCTATCTGCAGCAGCAAGCCTACCTGCAGCCGCACCCCGAGAGCCTGGGCTTGCGCAATGCAGTCTGAGGACTTGCTGCCCATCGGCGAACTGGCCCGCCGCACCGGCGTCAACCCGGTCACCCTGCGCGCCTGGGAACGTCGGTATGGCCTGCTCAAGCCCCAGCGCACCGCGAAGGGGCATCGCCTGTACCCGCTGGAACAGGTCGAGCGGGTCGAGGCAATCCTTGGCTGGTTGCAGCGTGGGGCATCGGTCGGCCAAGTGCGCGAGCTGCTCGACAAGCCGTCCAGCACGCCGCCCAAGGGTGACTGGCAGGCCCGGCAGTTCCAGCTGATCGAGGCCATTGCCAACCTGTCACAACGCGCCCTTGACCAACAGCTTAACCAGGCCATGGCCCTGTACCCGGCCGTTACCCTGTGCGAACAACTGCTGCTGCCACTGCTCGACCTCCTCGACCTGCGGTGGCGCAATTACTTCAATGCGCAGCTGGAACAGGCGTTTTTCCACAGCTGGCTTCGCAGCAAGCTTGGTGCCCGCGTCTACCATGACAACCAGTTATTGCAGGGCCCTGCGGTGTTGCTGGTGGAAGACAGTGAACGTGCCTTCAGCGCCGGTTT
Organism: Pseudomonas putida NBRC 14164; assembly: GCF_000412675.1. Taxonomy (NCBI): domain Bacteria; kingdom Pseudomonadati; phylum Pseudomonadota; class Gammaproteobacteria; order Pseudomonadales; family Pseudomonadaceae; genus Pseudomonas; species Pseudomonas putida. Next base: position 5,150,476 of record NC_021505.1, read on the forward strand.
ATGGCTATGCGCCTGGCTGTTCACCAGCAACGGGTTCCCAGTCGAGGTACTGGAAAACCCCGTTGCAGGCCCGCACCTGCAACGTGCGGTCAGCACACTCAACCCCCGCGCCGTGCTCCTGCACCTGGGGCCCCGCATCGATGGCAAGGCACTGCAACGCACCCTGCACAACCTGCCCATGACAATCCTGGCCGGCGGCCCGACGCTGTTGCTGCATGAAGCGCAGTTGCGTGCCCTCGAGCTGCCCAACCTGGCCCTGTTCGACACCCCGCAGGTGGCTTTGCGCTTGCTTCAAGCCCATGACCGCCAGCCTGTAGAGATGAATGCCCCATGCACCTGACCTGGCTGCGCAGCGACCTGCGCATCGATGACAACACCGCTCTCAGCGCCGCCACCGAGCGCGGGCCGACCATCGCCCTTTGGCTGGTCAGCCCCGGGCAATGGCAAGCCCATGATGATGCCGCCTGCAAAGTCGACTTCTGGCTGCGCAACCTGCGCGACCTGCGCCAGTCGCTGGAAGGCCTGAATATTCCCCTGCTGATCCGCAAGATCGACACCTGGGACCAGGCGCCACAAGCCGTGCTTGAGGTATGCCGCCAACATCAGGTGGCAAGCGCCCACTGGAACGAAGAGTACGGCATCAACGAGCAGCGCCGTGACGATGCCACCCGTGCCCTGCTGGAAAAGTCGGGCATTCAGGCCCACAGCCACCTCGACCAGCTGTTTTTCCGCCCGGGCACCATCCTGACCCGCAGTGGTGACTACTTCCAGGTTTTCAGCCAGTTCAAGAAAACCTGCCTGGAGCACCTGCACCGCAGCCTGCCTGCCCTGGCCCACCGGGTTAAGCGCCAGGCACCGCTGCATATCCCTGCCGACCCGGTTCCGCAACACGTGGACGGTTTTGAAACACCCACGCGCGCCTTGCGCGAATATTGGCCAGCGGGTGAAGCCGAGGCTCAGGGGCGGCTGTCCCGCTTCCTTGACGAAGCCATCGACGACTACCAGCTACAGCGTGACCTGCCTGCCAAGCCTGGTACCAGCCAGCTTTCGACTTACCTGGCCGCCGGCGTGATCTCGCCCCGACAGTGCCTGCACGGCGCACTGGCCAGCAACCGAGGCGAGTTCGACAGTGGCAGTACCGGCGTACAAACCTGGATCAACGAACTGCTGTGGCGCGAATTCTACAAGCACATCCTGAGCGGTTATCCACAGGTCTCACGCCACCGCGCCTTCCGCGCCCAGACCGAAGCCTTGCCCTGGCGTGACGCCCCGGCAGACCTGGAGGCCTGGGAACAAGGCCGCACCGGCTTCCCGATCATCGACGCCGCCATGCGCCAACTGCTGGATACCGGGTGGATGCACAACCGCCTGCGCATGGTCGTGGCCATGTTCCTCAGCAAGAACCTGCTGATCGACTGGCGCAAGGGCGAGCGGCACTTCATGCGCCACCTGATAGACGGTGACCTGGCTGCCAACAATGGCGGCTGGCAGTGGAGTGCGTCCACCGGTACCGACGCAGTGCCCTATTTCCGTATCTTCAACCCGATTTCACAGTCTCAACGTTTCGACCCTCAGGGGCACTTCATCCGGCACTGGCTGCCGGAATTGCGGGGGCTGGATGAAAAAGCCATCCATCTACCCGTGAAGTCGGCTGATCTTTTTGCTAATAATTCCTACCACAGTCCAATTGTCGATCTCGGCAGCAGTCGCCAGCGCGCGCTGGAGGCTTTCAAGAGCCTCCCGCGTCGGCAGGATCAGAGGGCAATAACTTGAAGAGCGCACGCAGTATCTGGGTGACGGGTGCCGGTAACGGACTAGGCCTCGCATTAGTGGAGGCGCTGCTCGGGCAAGGACACCGGGTAGCAGCAAGCGGTAAGGACAGCGATGCACTGGAGGCCCTGAGTGCGTGTTATGGCAGTCAGCTGTTGCGGTTGCCTTGGCAACTGCATGAAGAACAACAGGTGGCGAATGCCTGCCAGCAGATATGCCATGCCTGGTGCTCGCTGGATGGCTTGATCATAAATGCCGGCACCAGTGATTACCTGCCGGCCGATGTAGCAGACAGCGAACTGTTCGAGGCGATAGGCAGTACCAACCAGCTGGCAGGTGAGCTGTGCCTGAGCAAAGCGCTGCCTTTGCTGGCAAAGGGCGATTCGCAGCAGGTGATGGCGTTGTTCAACCGGTATTCAGCGTTGCAGCTGTATGCCCCGACACAGGTCATTGCGGGCTGGAACAACCTGCCGCAATGGATGCGTGAGCAACGCAAGCCTCTGAAGGAGCTGGGCATCGGGCTGACTGTAGTGGCGCCACAGTCGCTGAAGGTGCCGGTGACGTCGGTGCAGGCGATCCCGGAGGAGTGGACGCCGCAGGGTGTCGCTGAAGCGTTGTTGCGTCGGTGGCCGCAGGGAGAACCGGAACTGATCCTGGAAACCCTGGACATCAGTAGCCTGTGGCCGTTGACGCGCTAATACCTGAAAACAGGGTTGGCTTCTTCGCGGGCGCGCCCGCTCCCACAGGAATTCGCAGATCTTGAATGCTGCGGTATCCCTGAGGGAGCAGGTTTATCGAAGCGTAGAACCCCCGCGAAGACGCCGGCGCAGGTGAACTCAGAGCGCCATGCGGTAATGGAGGCTGTAGCTTTCCACCCCATCGTTGGGCTCTTTGATACCCGCATTGGAGTAATGGATCGCCCGCACTCCGATCTCATGCCCGCCGGCAAAGCGCAAACCAAAGCCGATGCGGTCCTCGAACTGGAACGACGAGCCTAGCTCGTTGCTTTCCAGTTCGGTGCTGGAAAACGCCGCCACACCAATCCCTGCCTCGATGTAGGGCTTCACCGACTCCCCGGCAAACTCATAGACGAAGACTGGCGCAAACGACAGGCTGTGGTTGCTCGCCGTCTCGTCACCATCCCAATAGGTGTAGGCCCCATCCCAGTAGCCAGTCAGTCGACCAACGCTGGTCTGCCACCAGCTCGCATCCCAGTTCGATTGCAGCCCTAATCGGTAGACCATGGTCGAGTCACCGGTCTGCCCTACCGAAAACGAAACGTCGGCAGCCTGTGCCGACATCGCTTGCCCCAAGGTAAAGGCAGCAGCCGCCGCCAAGCCAAGCAGTTTCCTCATAAGAAACATCCTTCTTCCTGATGCTGTTATTAGTGTCCGCCTCATCTCAGGCAAAGCGGTAGAAAGCAGAAGTGGAACGATAGTTCAGCTGTCTTTCACGTTTTTTTCACAACGCAAAGCTTTGCACATCGTCGGACTTACGCCACAGCACAGGTAGGATTTTTCTGAGATTTTCTGGATCAGCGCTGGTCCAGAAGCGGGCATCGCCGGCCGGGCCTTCGGCCAACAGATCGTTGGCACCCAGCAGCCGCTGCAGTTGGCGCGCCACAGCGGCGCCGGTGTCGATGATAGCCACGTCCGCCGGCACCAGGTCGGCCAGCAACGGGCGCAGGAAGGGGTAATGGGTGCAACCGAGGATCAGCGTATCGCAGCCGGCGGCCAGCAGCGGCTGCACATAGCCAAACAGCATCTGTCGCAGTGCCAGGCTGGTCAGGTCGCCGGTTTCAATCAGCTCGACCAGCCCCGGGCAAGGCTGGGTGATGACCTGCACGTCGTTGGCAAAGCGGTCGAGCAAAGCGGCGAATTTGGCGCTCTGCAGGGTGCCGGTAGTGGCCAGCACACCGACCACGCCCGAGCGGGTAGCCGCCGCCGCAGGCTTCACGGCGGGTTCCATGCCCACCAGCGGCCAGGTCGGGTACAACTCGCGCAAGTCAGCCACCGCCGCTACCGTGGCGGTGTTGCACGCCAGTACCATGGCCTTGGCGCCTTGTGCCTGGAAGAACGCGGCAATACGCCGGCAGCGCTCACGGATGTAGTCGGGCGACTTCTCGCCATAAGGCACATGGCCACAGTCGGCCACGTACAACAGCGTCTCGTTGGGCAGCAGGCGCTGGATCTCGGCGAGCACCGACAAACCGCCGACCCCCGAGTCCATCACGCCGACCGGCGCCGAGCGCTCAGCCATCGCGCTTGCCGCAAACAGTACAGGCCGGGTCACGCTTGACCCGCAACTCGCGAATGCGGGTGCCGAGGGCATCGATCAGCAGCAGGCGGCCAACCAGAGGCTCGCCGAACCCGGCCAGCAGCTTCATCGCCTCCAGCGCCTGCAGGCTGCCCACCAGGCCCACCAGCGGCCCGATAACGCCCGCTTCGCTGCAGGTCAGCTCGTCTTCACTGCCATGCCCATACAGACAGTGGTAGCAGGGGCTGTAGTCGCGCCGAGGGTCGAACACCGACAGCTGCCCTTCCAGGCGGATCGCCGCGCCGCTTACCAGCGGTTTGCAAGCAGCCACACAGGCAGCGTTGACCGCTTCACGGGTAGCGAAATTGTCGGAGCAATCCAGCACCAGGTCGACCGCCGCCACAGCAGCAGCGAGCGAGTCTTCATCCAGGGCCTGGCGATGGGCGACCAGGCCGATCTCCGGGTTGATCGCCTGCAAGCGCTGCAAGGCCGAATCGACCTTGCTCATGCCGACGCTGGCACTGTCGTGAATCACCTGGCGTTGCAGGTTGGTCAGGTCGACGGTGTCGAAGTCGGCCAGGTGCAGCTCACCGACCCCGGCGGCAGCCAGGTACAGCGCAACCGGCGAGCCCAGGCCGCCGAGCCCGATGATCAGGGCCTTGCTCTGCTTGAGCCGCAACTGGCCGTCGATGTCGATCTGGGCCAGCAATACCTGCCGGCTGTAACGCAACAGTTCCTCATCACTCAGCATGGCAGGCGCCCCAGGGTAATGCGTTCATGGCCGCCCAGGTCCGTGCGGCTGGCAACCTCGATAAAACCTTGCTCAGCCAGCAAGGCGCGTACTGAAGCTGCCTGGTCGTAACCATGCTCGAGCAGCAACCAGCCACCCGGCAACAGGTGCGCAGGGGCCTGGGCCGCAATCACGCGCAGGTCGTCCAGGCCATCGGCGCCGGCCACCAGCGCACTGCTGGGCTCGAAGCGCACGTCACCGGCCACCAGGTGCGGATCGGCGGCGGCGATGTAGGGCGGGTTGCTGACAATCAAGTCGAAACGCTCGCCGGCCAGGCTGTCGAACCAGTGGCTTACCCGCACCTGGGCGTTGCCCAGGCCCAGGCGCTGGCGGTTGCGCTCGGCCAGGGCAGCGGCCTCCTCCACCCGGTCAACCGCAGTTACCTGCCAGGCCGGGCGATCGCTGGCCAGGGCCAAGGCAATTGCACCGGTACCGGTGCCCAGGTCGAGGACCTTGGCTGGCGAGGCAGGTTGCAGTTCGAGGGCCGTCTCGACCAACAGTTCGGTATCCGGCCGCGGGATCAGGGTATGCGGCGCCACTTCCAGGTCGATCTTCCAGAAGCCCTGCTGCCCGAGGATGTAGGCGACCGGCTCGCCGCCGCGGCGGCGCTGCAGGTAATCGGCGTATCTCTGGGCATCTTCGCTGCTGACAATTCGCTCGGGCCAGGTGTGCAGGTAGCTGCGCGATTTGCCGATGGCAGCAGCCAACAGCAATTCGGCATCCAGCCGCTCGGTGGGCGATTCGGGCAGCTGCGCGTTGCGCAGCAAGCTGGCGATGATGGTCATCAGTCCCCCAGGGCAGCCAGTTGATCGGCCTGGTATTCGGCCAGCAGCGGTTCGATCACTGCGTCCACGCCACCGCTGAGGATGTCGTCCAGCGAGTACAAGGTCAGGTTGATACGGTGATCGGTCACCCGGCCCTGTGGATAATTGTAGGTGCGGATGCGCTCGGAACGGTCACCGGAGCCCACCAGCAGCTTGCGCTCGCTGGCAATGGCATTCTGTGCTGCGCTGGTCTGCATGTCGTTGAGCTTGGCCGACAGCCAGGACATGGCACGGGCCCGGTTCTTGTGCTGCGAACGCTCTTCCTGGCATTCGACCACGATGCCGGTGGGCAAGTGGGTGATACGGATCGCCGAGTCGGTCTTGTTCACGTGCTGGCCACCCGCGCCAGATGCACGGTAGGTGTCCACGCGCAGGTCGGCCGGGTTGATTTCGATGGCTGCTTGTTCGTCCGGCTCGGGCAGCACCGCCACCGTGCACGCGGAGGTGTGCACGCGGCCTTGGGATTCGGTTTCGGGCACGCGCTGGACGCGGTGCGCGCCAGACTCGAACTTCAGCTTGCCGTAGACGTTCTCACCCTCGACACGGGCGATGATTTCCTTGTAGCCGCCGTGCTCGCCTTCGTTCTCGGACAGGATCTCCAGGCGCCAGCCGCGTTTTTCGGCGTAGCGTGAATACATGCGGAACAGGTCGCCGGAGAAGATCGCCGCCTCGTCGCCACCGGTGCCAGCGCGGATTTCGAGGAACACGTTGCGGCCGTCGTTGGGGTCTTTGGGCAGCAGCATGCGTTGCAGCTTCGCCTCCAGCGTCAGCAGCTGCTCTTTGGCTTCACGCACTTCTTCCACGGCCATTTCGCGCAGGTCCGGGTCGCTGTCCTTGAGCAGCGCCTGGGCACCTTCAAGGTCGCCCTGGACTTTGCACCACTCTTTATAAGCAGCGTAGACCGGCTCGACCTCGGCGTATTCACGGGAATACGCGCGAAAGCGCGTCTGGTCGGAAATGACCTCGGCATCACCGAGCAGTGCGGTGAGCTCTTCGAAGCGGTCCTGGAGGATATCCAGTTTGTTCAGCAGCGACGCTTTCATTGCGGGGATTTGTCCGTGGAGCCCTCGTTGAGGGCAAAGAGTTCCTGGGCCATGGCCAGCGCATCAAGGCGGCCCTCGGCCGAGAGCTTTTTCAACTGCACGCTGGGCGCATGCAGAAGTTTGTTGGTCAGCCCCCGGGCCAGTTGGGCCAGTACGTCCTCGGGGTTGCCGCCGTTGGCCAGCAGGCGCTGGGCCTTTTGCAGTTCTTCGTCGCGCAGGCGCTCGCTTTGCTGGCGATAGGCCTTGAGCACATCCACCGCAGCCAGTTCGCGCAAGCGCACCATGAAATCTTCGGCGCCCACCGACACCAGCTCTTCGGCAGCCTGGGCGGCGCCCTGGCGGCTCTTGAGGTTTTCCGCCACCACGTCGTGCAAGTCATCGACAGTGTACAGGTAGACGTCGTCCAGCTCGCCGACTTCAGGTTCGATGTCACGCGGTACGGCAATGTCGACCATGAAGATCGGCTTGTGCCGGCGCTGTTTCAGCGCACTCTCGACCGCGCCCTTGCCCAGGATTGGCAGTTGGCTGGCGGTGGAGCTGATGACGATGTCGCTGTTGGCCAGTTCCTGGGGGATGTCGGCCAGCAATACGGCGTGCGCGCCGAACTGCTCGGCCAGGATACTGGCCCGCTCCAGGGTGCGGTTGGCCACGACGATACGCCGCACGCCTTGCTCATGCAGGTGGCGGGCGACCAGGGTGATGGTTTCGCCGGCACCGATCAACAAGGCCTGGCTACGGCCCAGGTCGCTGAAGATCTGCTTGGCCAGGCTGACCGCGGCAAACGCCACCGATACCGGGTTTTCACCGATGGCGGTGTCGGTACGCACCTGCTTGGCAGCGCTGAAGGTGGCCTGGAACAGGCGCCCGAGCAGCGGGCCGACGGTGCCGGCCTCGCGCGCCACGGCGTAGGCGGACTTCATCTGGCCGAGGATCTGCGGCTCGCCGAGCACCAATGAGTCCAGGCCGGAAGCCACGCGCATCATGTGCTTTACCGCATCGTGCTCTTCATGCACGTAGGCGCTGGCGCGCAGCTCGTCCAGGCTGAGGCGGTGATAATCGGCCAGCCATTGCAGCACGGCGTCGGCGGACAGGTGGTCCTGCTCTATATAGAGCTCGCTGCGGTTGCAGGTCGACAGGATCGCCGCCTCGCGGCTGGAAGTCAGTCGGCAGAGCTGCTGCAGGGCGTCTACCAGCTGCTCTGGGGTAAACGCCACGCGCTCGCGTACGTCTACCGAGGCAGTCTTATGGTTGATACCAAGTGCAAGAAAGGCCATGCAAGGTCGCTGGTTGTGACGGGAAGCCGATAATTGTCCTCTTTCGCAGGTTTTAGAACAACCACCGTTCGCTATTGCGCTGATAGCGCTGCGGCTATCGCCGCTCGCGGGTCAGCATAAGCGTTGATTTCAGCTTTCACTCCCGCTTTTGATCTGGCTTTGATCTGCCTTTGATCTGGCCTTTGATCTGGCTTTTGATCTGGCTTTTGATCTTCGCGACTTCAGGAGGCCGAACGCAGGCCTTGCGAAGGGAGGTGACGGGCATGGATGCCCGTCAAGCGCTGGGCCCCAGGATGGGGCCTGCAGCGCGGTCCTCCCGGGAGCGAGGCCGGAGTGAGGGAACCCCGGAGCGTAGCGCAGGGGCCGGATGATCGGAGCGCAGCGTTTTTTGGTTACTTTTTGCCGCGTTTGGCAAAAAGTGACTCGCCGTAAGGGCGAAAAGGTGAGTCAGCGTCGGCATCGCAAACGGACTGTTCGCTGCACCAAAACAGTCATATCCGCTTTTCGCTTCGTGCGATGTGGGCCTTAACACAGTGTAGACATTCGTTCGCGCAGGTGGCGCAAGTCACCTTTCCGCCCTTCCGGCGGGTTACTTTGGTCTTGGCCAAAGTAACCAAAGCCGTCCGCTCCCATCATCCGGCCCCTGCGCTGCGCTCCGGGGTCCCCTCGCTCCGGGCTTGCTCCCGGGAGGACCGCGCTGCAGGCCCCATCCTGGGGCCCAGCGCTTGACGGGCATCCATGCCCGTCACCTCCCTCCGCAAGCCCTGCGCTCGGCCTCCTGAAGTCGCAATCTGCGTCGCCTGAGCTATCGCGCGCTTAGAAGCAAGAGCAAGAGCAAGAGCCGGAGCCGGAGCCGGAGCCGGAGCCCTGGGCATTGTGGCAAGCCTGGGGCGAACCCTGCGCGCGCTGCGCGGTCTGCATGTGCTAAGCATATGCTTCATACCTTCGCAGGTGGGTTTTGCCCCCGCGCTTGTGTCATCATGCTCCGACCGCCGGTGAGTCCTCCTATAAGCCTTTCTATGAACAAACCATACGCATTGCTGCTTGCCTTCGCCCTGCTCCAGGGCTGCCAGAGCCTGGCCCCGCAAAAGGCCGAGCCTCCCGTCGCCGAAGCCGGCAAGGGCGAGGCGGAAAAGCCCGTGGTGTATGGCTCGTTCAAGCAGGACACGCTGTATAGCCTGCTGGTCGCGGAGCTGGCCGGCCAGCGCAACCGCTTCGACATTGCCCTGGCCAACTACACCGACCAGGCAGCAAAAACCCAGGACCCCGCGGTTTCCGAGCGCGCCTACCGCATCGCCGAATACCTCGGCGCCGACGAGCCGTCACTGGATAACGCACTGGTCTGGGCCCGCAACGACCCGCAGAACCTCGACGCCCAGCGCGCCGCCGCCATCCAGCTGGCCCGCGCCGGCCGCTATGACGACTCCATGGCCTACATGGAAAAGGTACTGCAGGGCCAGGGCGACACCCACTTCGACTTCCTCGCCCTGTCCGCCGCCGAAACCGACCAGAGCACCCGCGACGGCCTGCTGCAAAGCTTCGAGCGCCTGCTGGTGAAATACCCGGACAACGGCCAGCTGGTGTTCGGCAAGGCCCTGCTGCTGAACCAGGACGGCAAGGCCGAAGAGGCGCTGGAGCTGCTCGAATCGCACCCCGCGCACAACGGCGAAATTGCCCCGATCCTGCTGCGCGCCCGCCTGTTGCAAGCCCTGGACCGCGGCTCCGAGGCACTGCCCCTGCTGCGCGGTGCAATTCGCGACAACCCGGATGACAAGCGCCTGCGCCTGACCTACGCCCGCACCCTGGTCGAGCAGGACCGCATCGCTGATGCCAAGGGCGAGTTCCTCAGCCTGGTCCAGCAATACCCGGACGATGACGAACTGCGCTATTCCCTGGCCCTGGTGTGCCTGGAGAACAAAGACTGGGATGAAGCCGAAGGCTACCTGCAGGAACTGGTCGAGCGTGACAGCAACGTCGACGCCGCGCACCTGAACCTGGGCCGCATCCGCGAGGAACGCCACGACCCCGCTGGCGCCCTGCGCGAATATGCCCTGGTCGGCCCTGGCCCCGACTACCTGCCGGCGCAGCTGCGCCAGGCCGACATCCTGATTGCCAACGGCCGCGGCACCGAGGCCTCGCGCCTGCTCGCCGAGGCCCGCGAAGCCCAGCCGGACTATGCCATCCAGCTGTTCCTGATCGAATCGGAAAGCTACAGCAACAACAACAAGGACGCCCAGGCCAGCCAGGTATTGCAACAAGCCATCCAGCGCTACCCCGACGACCTCAACCTGCTGTACACCCGCGCCATGCTGGCCGAAAAACGCGACGACATGGTGCAGCTGGAAAAAGACCTGCGCGCCATCATCGCCCGTGAACCGGAAAACGCCATGGCGTTGAACGCCCTGGGCTACACACTGGCAGACCGCACCACGCGCTACGCCGAAGCCAAGGCGCTGATCGACAAGGCCCACCAGTTGACCCCGGACGACCCGGCGGTGCTCGACAGCCTGGGCTGGGTCAACTACCGCCTGGGCAACCTCGACGAGGCTGAAACCTACCTGCGCCAAGCCTTTGCCAACTTCCCCGACCACGAAGTGGCCGCCCACCTGGGCGAAGTGCTGTGGGCCAACGGCAAGCGCCGCGAAGCCCGCCAGGTATGGGCCAAGGGCTTCGAAGCCCAGGCCGACAGCCCCATCCTGCGCAAGACCCTCCTGCGCCTGACCGGATCCGAGACCCTTTAACGCCATGTTTTTGCGCCATTGCATCACCTTCACCCTGATCGCCCTGCTGGCCGGCTGTGCCGGCTTTGGTAGCCGCGAGGCCCTGCAAGGTCACGGCGACCCACAACAGTGGCGAGCCCATAAAGAGCAGCTGAGCAGCCTTGATGGCTGGCAGATCAACGGCAAGGTCGGGATCCGCGCCCCGCGCGACTCCGGCAGCGGCACGCTGTTCTGGCTGCAGCGCCAGGACTATTACGACATTCGCCTGGCTGGCCCGCTCGGCCGTGGTGCCGCACGCCTGACCGGCCGCCCCGGCGGCGTGGTGCTGGAAGTGGCCAACCAAGGCCGCTTCGAGGCCTCCAGCCCGGAAGCCCTGCTGGAAGAGCAGCTTGGCTGGCAGTTGCCCGTGTCGCACCTGGTCTGGTGGGTCCGCGGCCTGCCCGCTCCCGACAGCAAGAGCAAGCTGACCCTGGACGGCGACAGCCGCCTGGCCAGCCTCGAGCAGGATGGCTGGCAGGTACAGTACCTGAGCTACACCGAGCAGAATGGCTACTGGTTGCCCGAGCGCCTGAAACTGCACGGCAAGGACCTGGACGTGACCCTTGTGGTCAAGGACTGGCAGCCGCGCCAGCTGGGGCACTGATCACATGCAGAAAATCACCCTGCCCGCCCCGGCCAAGCTCAACCTGTGGCTGCATATCATCGGCCGTCGCGCGGATGGTTATCACGAGCTGGAAACCGTGTTCCAGTTTCTCGACCATGGCGACGAACTGAGTTTCGCCGTTCGTGACGATGGCGTGATCCGCCTGCACACCGAGATCGAGGCCGTGCCGCACGACAGCAACCTGATCGTGCGTGCCGCACGCAAGTTGCAGGAACAGTCCGGCAGCCCACTGGGCGCCGACATCTGGCTGACCAAGGTGCTGCCCATGGGTGGCGGCATCGGCGGCGGCAGTTCGGACGCCGCTACCACCCTGCTGGCCCTCGCCCACCTGTGGCAACTGGACTGGGACGAAGACCGCCTGGCCGCATTGGGCCTGAGCCTGGGCGCCGACGTACCGGTATTCGTACGCGGCCATGCGGCGTTCGCCCAGGGCGTGGGCGAGCAACTGACCCCGGTCGACCCGCACGAGCCCTGGTATGTCGTGCTGGTGCCGCAAGTGTCTGTCAGTACAGTAGAAATTTTTTCACATCCGCAGTTGACACGTGATTCCCTCCCCCTTAATATGCGCCCCGTTCCCGAGGGAAACAGTCGAAATGACTGCCAACCGGTGGTAGAGCAGAGTTATCCAGAAGTTCGCAATGCGTTGAATTCACTGGGTAAATTCACTGAGGCTCGACTAACCGGCACTGGAAGTTGTGTGTTTGGGGCCTTCCCAAACAAAGCCGAAGCTGATAAAGTTCTGGCCCTTCTTTCAGCGACCCAAACAGGGTTTGTGGCGAAAGGAAGCAATATTTCGATGTTGCATCGCAAGCTACAAAGTCTGGTCAAGAAGTCGAGCGCATAAGCGTTCGCAGCAACAGATACAGGGGCGTCGCCAAGCGGTAAGGCAGCAGGTTTTGATCCTGCCATGCGTTGGTTCGAATCCAGCCGCCCCTGCCATTTTCCTTATACTCATCCAGGTATACCCTCAGCCTTCAGGTACTGCGCGTGTCCAAGATGATGGTCTTTACGGGGAACGCTAACCCCGATCTGGCTCGGCGTGTCGTACGTCAGCTGCATATCCCTCTCGGTGACGTCTCTGTCGGTAAATTCTCCGACGGCGAGATCAGCACTGAGATCAATGAAAATGTTCGCGGTAAAGACGTTTTCATTATTCAGCCGACTTGTGCCCCGACCAACGATAACCTGATGGAACTGGTAGTGATGGCCGACGCCTTCCGCCGCTCCTCAGCATCCCGAATCACCGCCGTGATTCCTTACTTCGGATATGCCCGCCAGGACCGCCGTCCGCGTTCGGCACGTGTAGCCATCAGCGCCAAAGTTGTCGCTGACATGCTCACTGTCGTAGGTATCGACCGTGTACTCACCGTCGACCTGCACGCTGACCAGATCCAAGGCTTCTTCGATATCCCCGTCGACAACATCTACGGCTCGCCCGTACTTGTCGATGACATCGAAGACCAGCGTTTCGAGAACCTGATGATCGTCTCCCCGGACATTGGTGGTGTCGTGCGCGCACGTGCCGTTGCCAAGTCCCTGGGCGTCGACCTGGGTATCATCGACAAACGCCGCGAGAAGGCTAACCACTCCGAGGTTATGCACATCATCGGCGACGTCGAAGGGCGCACCTGCATCCTGGTAGACGACATGGTCGACACCGCCGGCACCCTGTGCCACGCGGCCAAAGCCCTGAAAGAGCACGGCGCTGCCAAGGTTTACGCCTACTGCACGCACCCTGTCCTGTCGGGCCGCGCGATCGAGAACATCGAGAAGTCGGTACTGGACGAGCTGGTGGTGACCAACACCGTTCCACTGTCCGCCGCTGCTCAAGCCTGTGACCGTATCCGCCAGCTGGATATCGCACCGGTTGTGGCTGAAGCGGTCCGCCGCATCAGCAATGAAGAATCGATCAGCGCGATGTTCCGCTAAGCGGAACGCGTGTTGATGTGAAGCGCCCCGCCCCAACATGTGTTGGGGCGGGGCTTTTTTGCCATCCCCGTTGGCGCTGGTCGCAAACGCCTTCGGGGGGCTATTTTGGAGAAACAAAATGACTGATTTTATTCTGAACGCCCAAGCGCGTACTGACCTGGGGAAAGGTGCGAGCCGCCGCCTGCGTCATGCGCTGAGCATCCCGGCCGTTGTCTACGGTGGTGATAAAGAAGCTCAATCCCTGACCATCGTGGCCAAGGAAATCACCAAGCTGTTCGAAAACGAAGCTGCTTTCAGCCACGTTATCGAGCTGAATGTTGACGGCGTCAAGCAGAACGTCATCATCAAGGCCATGCAGCGCCACCCAGCCAAGCAGTTCATCATGCACGCCGACTTCGTTCGCGTTGTTGCTGGCCAGAAACTGACCGCTGTTGTTCCAGTGCACTTCATCAACGAAGAAGCACCGGTCAAAAAAGGCGGCGAGATCTCCCACGTTGTTGCCGAGATCGAAGTTTCCTGCGAAGCCAAAGACCTGCCTGAGTTCATCGAAGTTGACCTGGCCAACGCCGAAGTCGGCACCATCATCCACCTGTCGGACCTGAAAGCTCCGAAAGGCGTAGAGTTCGTAGCTCTGGCCCACGGTGATGACAAAGCTGTTGCCAACGTTCACGCTCCACGCGTTGCTCCAGAAGCAGAAGGCGCTGCCGAGTAATCCACTCGCACGCCGGCGTTGATCGGGTTACAGTGCCGCGCGCACTGTGACCCACCAACTCCAAGGAAGAGCCCCTGACGTGACCGCCATCCAGTTGATCGTCGGCCTGGGTAACCCCGGCCCCGAATACGAACAGACCCGGCATAACGCAGGGGCTCTTTTCGTTGAACGCATTGCCAGCGCCCAGCGTATTTCGCTCACCGCTGACAAAAAGTATTTCGGCCTGACGGCTAAATTCAGCCATCAGGGCAACGACGTTCGTTTGTTGATCCCCACCACCTACATGAACCGCAGCGGCCAGTCCGTAGCGGCCTTGGCCAATTTCTTCCGCATCAAGCCGGAAGCAATCCTGGTGGCACACGACGAACTCGACCTGCCTCCGGGCGTTGCCAAGCTCAAGCGCGGCGGCGGCCATGGTGGGCACAACGGCCTGCGCGACATCATCGCGCAGCTCGGCAACCAGAACGACTTCCACCGCCTGCGGCTTGGCATTGGCCACCCGGGCGACGCCAAACTGGTCTCCAACTTCGTCCTGGGCCGCGCGCCGCGCGCCGAGCAGGAGAAGCTCGACGCCAGCATCGATTTTGCCCTCGGCGTGCTGCCGGACGTGCTTGCCGGCGACTTTGCCAAGGCGATGCGCGAACTGCACAGCCAGAAGGCCTGAATTCCTTTAGAGAGGGGAATACCCATGGGTTTCAATTGCGGCATCGTCGGCCTGCCCAACGTCGGCAAGTCCACCCTGTTCAACGCACTGACCAAGTCTGGCATCGCGGCGGAGAACTTCCCTTTCTGCACCATCGAGCCAAACAGCGGCATCGTGCCGATGCCCGACGCTCGTCTGGCTGCGCTGGCTGAGATCGTCAAGCCAAACCGCATCCTGCCGACCACCATGGAATTCGTCGACATCGCCGGCCTGGTTGCCGGTGCCTCGAAAGGCGAAGGCCTGGGTAACAAGTTCCTCGCCAACATCCGCGAGACCGACGCCATTGCCCACGTGGTGCGCTGCTTCGAAGACGAGAACGTGATTCACGTTTCCAACAGCGTCGACCCCAAGCGTGACATCGAGATCATCGACCTCGAACTGATCTTCGCCGACCTCGATAGCTGCGAGAAGCAACTGCAGAAGGTTACCCGCAACGCCAAAGGCGGCGACAAGGAAGCCTTGGCGCAGAAAGCCATTCTGGAAAAGCTGATCCCGCACTTCACCGAAGGCAAGCCTGCGCGCAGCCTGATGAAGAACATGGCTGACGACGAAAAAACCGTCATCCGTGGCTTCCACCTGCTGACCAGCAAGCCGGTGATGTACATCGCCAACGTCGCCGAAGACGGCTTCGACAACAACCCGCACCTGGACGTGGTCAAGGCCATTGCCGAGGAAGAAGGCGCTGTGGTTGTACCGGTGTGCAACAAGATCGAAGCAGAAATCGCCGAGCTCGACGACGGCGAAGAGAAGGACATGTTCCTCGAGGCCCTGGGCCTGGAAGAGCCTGGCCTGAACCGCGTGATCCGCGCCGGTTACGAGCTGCTGAACCTGCAGACCTACTTCACTGCCGGCGTGCAGGAAGTACGTGCCTGGACCGTTCGCATCGGTGCCACCGCACCGCAAGCGGCCGGGGTTATCCACACCGACTTCGAAAAAGGCTTCATCCGCGCTGAAGTGGTGGCCTATGACGACTTCATCCAGTTCAAGGGTGAAAGCGGTGCCAAGGAAGCCGGTAAATGGCGCCTGGAAGGCAAGGACTACATCGTCAAGGACGGCGACGTGATGCACTTCCGCTTCAACGTCTGATGAATCCCGTGGAATTCCACGGTACTTGAAAGACTTCAAAACCCCCGTAATCGCCAAGCGATACGGGGGTTTTGTGTGTAAGGGCCATGCATTTGCAGCACCGGCCGAGAAAAAGCCGGGGCCAGGGTGTTGCTTGGTCAGCGATGGGCCGCAAAGCGGCCCCCGATGTCAGCATCTAAGCTGTGATAGAGCACCCTCCTCCCCCAGAGCCCGCGCCATGCCCGAACCACCGCGCTTCCACTGGCAACGCTGGCTGCCCGGCCTGGTCACCCTGCTCCACTACCAACGCGCCTGGCTAGCCAAGGACATCGCCGCCGGCCTGGTGCTGACCACCATGCTGGTACCCGTGGGCATCGCCTACGCCGAAGCGTCCGGCGTACCCGGTATCTACGGCCTGTACGCCACCATCATCCCGTTGCTGGCCTACGCCTTGTTCGGCCCTAGCCGCATCCTTGTGCTGGGCCCGGACTCGGCACTGGCCGCGCCGATCCTGGCGGTGGTGGTGCAGTACGCTGCCAGCGACCCGCAGCGGGCAATCGCCATCGCCAGCATGATGGCGCTGGTCGCCGGGGCGTTCTGTGTGATTGCCGGGCTGCTGCGCCTAGGCTTCATCACCGAGCTGCTGTCCAAGCCGATCCGCTATGGCTACATGAACGGCATCGCCCTGACGGTGTTAATCAGCCAACTGCCCAAACTGTTCGGTTTGTCCGTGGACAGCCAAGGCCCACTGCGGGATATCTGGAACCTGATTCAGGCCTTGCTCGCCGGGCAGGGGCATTGGCCAAGCTTCATGGTCGGTGGCGCCAGTTTGGCGCTGATCCTGCTGCTCAAGCCATTCAATCGCCTGCCAGGCATCCTCATTGCCGTGGTACTGGCCACGCTGGCGGTGAGCCTGCTGGGGCTAGACCAGCAAGGCGTGAAAGTGCTCGGCAAGTTGCCGCAAGGGCTGCCCAGCTTTGCCTTGCCCTGGGTCACCGATATCGACTTGGTGGAGGTGCTGCTTGGCGGCATCGCGGTGGCGCTGGTGTCGTTCGCCGATACCAGTGTGCTGTCACGTTCCTATGCCGCACGGCTGAAAATGCCGGTCAACCCGAACCAGGAAATGTTTGGCCTGGGCGTAGCCAACCTCGCCTCGGGGCTGTTTCAGGGCATCCCCATCAGCAGCAGCGCGTCGCGCACACCGGTGGCCGAAGCTGCCGGTTCGCAAACCCAGCTCACCGGCATTATCGGTGCACTGGCGGTCACCCTGTTGCTGCTGGTGGCGCCCAACCTGATGCAGCACCTGCCCAACAGCGCCCTGGCGGCTGTGGTGATTGCCGCAGCAGTGGGGCTGTTCGAGTTCGCCGACCTCAAACGTATATTTCGCATGCAGCAGTGGGAGTTCTGGCTGTCGTTCACCTGCTTCGTCGGCGTGGCGGTGTTTGGCGCCATTCCCGGTATCTGCATTGCGGTGGCAATAGCGGTGATCGAGTTCCTGTGGGACGGCTGGCGGCCACACCATGCAGTGCTGGGCCGGGTGGACGGCACCCGGGGGTACCACGATGTGCAGCGTTATCCACAGGCACGACGCATTCCGGGGCTGGTGTTGCTGCGTTGGGACGCGCCGCTGTTCTTTGCCAATGCCGAGCAGTTCCAGAGCACAGTGATGGCGGCTGTAGACGAGTCGCCGACGCCGGTGCAGCGGCTGCTAATAGCTGCGGAACCGGTGACCAGTATCGACATCACCTCGGCAGACATGCTGGCCGAGCTGGACCGGGCACTGGAGGCACGAGGGGTGGAATTGCAGTTTGCCGAGATGAAAGACCCGGTGAAGGACAAGATGCGGCGGTTCGGGTTGTTTCAGCATATGGGGGAAAAGGCCTTTCACCCCACGGTGGGTGCCGCTGTGGATGCCTATCTGGAAGAAAGTGGGGTTGATTGGCAGCCCTAGGTTCTCTGTGCTGGCTGCTTCGCGGACTCACCCGCGAAGCAGCGCACGCCGAGCACGAAGCCGGTCAATCCAGATCAACATGGCACTGGCATACACCGAGACCGCCAGAAACAAGGCCATGCGCACCGCAAAGGCCTTGTACACATCCTGCCCACCCGCACTGTCCTGCACCGACTGCCCCAGCAAGATCAGCAGGGTCGTCAGGCAACTGACCCAGTACGCCGGGCTCTGCCGGTTGGGCACGGCCTGATACAGCCGCCGCGCCAGCCACAGGACGAACAGCAGCACCCAGAGGAAGAACATCCACAAGTGCACGAACAGGCCCAACGCGCCCCACATCAGTATCGCCAACAGGCCGGCAAGCAAGGTCGAACCAATCAGCTCTCGGCTGGCATGCCGTGCGCGGGTTTCCTCGGCCTGCTGCCCCAGGCTTACCGCCTTCATGATCAGCGGCATGTACTGGTCCGGGGCAATCAGCGCCAGCAGAAACGCAGGCATCACGATCAGCGTGGCGCGCAATGCCACCCAGCTGACATGCTCGCTGCCCGGCAGCGGTGGTACAGGTTGCGCCGGTGCTCCCGCAGGTTCGGGAAACAGCACATGCGCCAGCGCCGTGCCCAGCACTGCCAGCAGCATGCCTTTGGCCAGCGCTTCGACCACCGACAGCGCCAAGGTGAAGTCGCTGGTGCCGGCGGCGGCGATCATGGTCAGGCCGACCACCAGCAAGTTGGCCAGCAGGCCGTTGCCGCCCTCAAGGGCGTAGCGCAAGGTGAGAAAAACGCCTACGCCCACCAGCAACACCCCGCTCAGCGGTGCGTGGCGCAACAGCGGAATCAGCAACAGCCCGCTGCCACAGGCGAGCAGTACCAGCACCGCCAGGGCCGGCGCCGCTCGCAGGGGCAGTGGCTGGCTGCGCATGGCCAGCAACAGCACGGCGAACACCGGTGCCAGGATCGGCACCGGCAAGCCAATGCCAAAACTCACCGCCAGGCACAGCGCCACACCCCAGGCCAGGCGCAGGGCGCGCAGGCGACGCAATTCAATAGGCATAGGACAACCAGCTCATCAACCACATGAACAGCCGGCCCAGAAGGTTCAGCGGGTTACCTTCGCTGGGCAGCGCCATGACCTCTGCCTGCCCGCCTACCCGCAGCCCGCGCTTGTCCGGCAACTGATCACGCTCCAGCTCGACAATCACCGGAAAGCGCTGGGCCGAACGCAGCCACTCGCGGCTGTTCTGCACTGTGGGCAATGTGCCCGGCGGAGTGCTCTGGCCCACGCTCACCCCGTAGCCGATGCTGCGAATACGCCCCTTCAACACGGTACCGGGCAATGCATCAAGCACTACCAGCACCGGGGTGTCGGGGCGCAGGCGGCCTAGGTTGTTCTCGGTCATGTCGGCACTTATCCACACGTCATGGATTGTGATCAGCGTCATCATCGGGCTGCCAGCCCCGACATAGTGGCCAACGTCGGTACGCAAATCGGTGATCAGCCCGTTGGCGTCGGCGCGCACCACAGTACGGGCAAGGTCCAGGCGAGCCTTTTCCACGTTGGCTGCGGCACTGCGCAACTGGGCGTTATCATCTTGCGCACCGCCCTGCTGCTCACGGGCGCGCTCCACTTCGGCACGGGCCGCCGCCACCTGGCTGATGGCCTGGTCGCGGGTAGCCTGGGCGCCTTCCAGCCGGCGCACCGATACCGTGCCTGGGTCCTCATCGATCAGGCGCTTGAGCCGCTCGGCATCCTGCCGCGCCTTGCGCTCGTTGGCCTGGGCTGCCACCAGCGCCGCCTGGGCCGAATCGATGCCGGCGGTACTGGCGCCGATCTGCCGGCGCACCGTATCGAGGTCTGCTTCGGCGCGGGCCAAGGCAATGCGGTACTGCTCCTGGTCGAGTTCGAACAGCACATCGCCCTGGTGCACGTCCTGGTTGTTGCCTACTGCCACCCGCTTGATCTGCCCTGCCACCTCGGCGGCCACCGGCACCACGTAGGCCTGCAGGCGCGCCTGCTGGGTGTAAGGCGTGAAGCGGTCGGCCAGCAGGTACCAGAGCAGGCTCACGGCGATCAGCAGCAGTACCCAGCGCATGCCGCGATCAGGGGCTGGCGGGGGTGTGGCGTCGCTCATTGGCTTTCACCTTTTGCATGTGCGGTGTGGGCTGGCGGGTGGAGCAGGTCGCCCCAGTCGGTACGTTGCTGCATCTGCTGACGCGTGGCTGGGTCGATCGGTGCGCGGCTGGTGTCCCAGCCACCGCCCAAGGCCTTGTACAAGGTCACCAGGCTGCTGACGGCATTACCGCGGCTGATCAGGTAGCCGTCCTGTTGCTGCAATAGCAGTTGCTGGGCGTCGAGCACGCGTTGGAAGTCGGCGAAGCCTTCGCGGTACTGCGAGCTGGCCAGGTTCAGCGAGCGTTGCGCAGCCTGGGAGGCCTGGTCGCGAATGGCTGCACTCTGTAGCGAGCGCACCAGCCCACTGGCAGCATCGTCGGCCTCGCGGGCGGCTTCGCGCACGCCCTGGTGGTACAGCTCGATCAGTTGCTGCAAGCGGGCATCCTCTACCCGCACCGCGTTCTTGCGCCGGCCGTAGTCGAACGGGTTCCAGATCAGGCTGGGCCCGGCGGCGATGTCGAAGGTATTGGGCAGGTGGCTGGCCGATAAAAAGGTCCAGCCGATGCTGCCCAGCAAGCTCAGCTGTGGATAAAGATCAGCCTCGGCCACACCGACCAACGCCGACTGCGCCGCCACCGCCTGCTCGGCCGCGCGGATATCCGGGCGGCGCTGCAACAGGCTGGCAGGTACGCCCTGCAGCACTGCGCGGTCTGGTAAAGGCAGCTGGCCATGGCCGGCCTCCAGCTGCGCCAGCGGCCCGGGTGGGCGGCCCAGCAATGAACACAGCACGTTGCGCAGCGCGTTGAGCTGGTTCTCGAATTCGGGGATGGTGGCCAGGGTCGCCAGGTATTGAGTGCGCGCTTGCTGCCAGTCGAGTTCGTCATTCTCGCCATGGCGGAACAGCCGTTCGGTAATCTCCAGGCTACGCGCCTGGCGCTTGCCGTTCTCTTGCGCGATCGCCAGCCGCGCCTCGGCGGTTCGCAGGGCAAAGTAGGTGTCGGCCACTTGTGCACGCAACAGCAGCATGGCGTCGGCATAGTTGGCCTGTGAGGCGAAGTAAACGGCATCGGCGCTTTCGATGGCGCGACTGAAGCGGCCCCAGAAGTCGATTTCCCAGCCGATGTCGAAGCCGACGCTGGATTGCCAGAACACCGAATCGCGCGCAGTGGCCGTGCCGGACTGGTTTTGCTTCAGGTACAGGCTCTGCGCACCCAGCTGCTGCAGCTGTGGATAACGCCCGGTCTGCACGATGGCCAACTGGGCGCGGGCTTCAGCAATGCGCAGGCCAGCCACACGCAGGTTGGTGTTATTGGCGTCGGCCTCGGCAATCAGCGCGTCCAGCATCGGGTCGGCAAACACCGCCCACCACTGGCGCAGGTCGGGTGTTGCGGCGCTACGCCCTGCCTGCTCCAGCAATGGCGTGCTCCAGCCGTCCAGCCACGGCACCTGGGGCTTTTCGAAATCCGGGCCGACCTGGGTGCAGCCGGCCAGCACCATCAGCAGGCCCAGGCCACAGCGGCGGTTGGGCATGGCTCAGGCAGCGGGTGGTGCCGGTTGCTCCGGCACCTGCAGCGCAACCCATTGCCAGAACAACACGTAGGTTACGCCAAGGATCACCGGGCCGATGAACAAGCCGATGATGCCTTTGACCACCATGCCGCCCAGTGCCCCGATCAGCACCACCGGCATCGGTACGTCCACACCGCGCCCCAGCAGCAGCGGCTTGAGCACGTTGTCGGCCAGCCCGGCGACAAAGGTGTAGATGGCGAAGATGATGGTCGCCACCGTGAAGCCTTCGACGTTGAACACGTAGATGATCACCGGCACCGTGACCAGGGTAGCGGGCGCCTGGGCAATCCCCAGCATGAGGATGACGATGGCCAGCATGCCGGCCCCGGGCACCCCTTTGACCACAAAGCCAACGCCGATCAGCAGCATCTGGATGAAGGCGATGCCGATCACGCCCTGCGCCACCGCGCGAATGGTGGCGGTACACAACTTGGCCAAGGGTTTGCCGCGCTCTTCGCCCGATACCCGCATGGCAATACGCTGCGCGGCGACTTCGCCGCGGTCACCGAAGGCCATGATGACTCCGGAAATGATTATGGCACCGATGAACAGAAAAAAGGCCGCACCGGCGCTGGCCGCAGCGCCTAATACCGTAAGCCCGGCACCCTTGATTTGCGGCATCCACTGATTCAGTACGCTGGCCATGTTTTCGGAGGCCGCCAACCATAGCGCATACACCTTCGGCCCGATCAGTGGCCAGGCGGCCACAGACTCAGGTGGCGTCGGCACGCTCCACGCCCCGCTCTTGAGCAACGTCACCAGGCTGTCCACCGACTCGCCGATGGACATTACCACCAGATAGATCGGCACCAGCAGCACCACCAATACCAGTAACACCACCAGCGTCGCGGCATAGCCATGCTTGAGCCCGGTACGGCGCTGAAGGCGGCAATGCAACGGGTACAAGGTAACCGCCAGGATCACCGCCCACAGCATCAGCTCGAGGAACGGCTGGAACACCTGGAAGGCGAATATCACCAGGCCGGCCACCAGACCCGCCTTGATCAACACATCGAGCAGGCCCCGCGACAGCGCACTGTCAAGCTTGATACCCGGTTGCATGCTGCACCTCCGAACGTTCTGTTCGCCGTGTGTCTCGATTCAGTGCTCCGTTTCCGGGGCTGCCTGCGCAGGTGGTACGTCTTGCAGCCGTCGCGCCAGGGCCATCATCACCAACGGCACCACGGCCATCGACAGGGTGATGGCCAGTACCAGCAAGTCATGCACTTGTGGTGACAACACCTGATGGTCCCGCGCCAGCTTGAACACCACGAAGGCAAACTCGCCCCCAGAGGCCAGCACCACGCCCAGGCACAGCGCCTGGGACGGGTTGAGGCCTCCGGCCATGCGCCCCAGGCCATACAGCAACGGCAGCTTGATACCCACCAGCAGCAGCGTCAGCCCCAACACCGCCAGCGGCATGCCCAACAGCAGGTGCAAGTCGGCGCTCATCCCCACGCCCACGAAGAACAGCCCCAGCAGCAAGCCTTTGATGGGTTCGATCTGGGTTTCCAGTTCGTGGCGAAACGGCGACTCGGCCATCAGCACGCCGGCCAGAAATGCCCCTAGCGCCATCGATACGCCCACGTGCTCCATCAACCAAGCAGTGCCCAGCACCACCAGCAAGGCCGTGGCGGTCGACAGCTCGGGCAAGCCCGAACCCACGGTCCACTTGAAAACCGGGGTCAACAGATAGCGACCAAAGATAATCAGAACCCCAATGCCCACAGCCACAGCCAGCAACGGCCAGGCCCCTTCGTCGGCAGTGCTGACATTGCCACCGAGCAGCGGCACCACGGCAATCAAAGGAATGGCTGCGATGTCCTGGAACAACAGGATGGCCACAGCCAGGCGGCCGTGCGGTTTGCCCAGGTCCTTGCGCTCGGCCAGTACCTGCAGGCCAAACGCGGTGGAAGACAGCGCCAGGCCCACGCCCAGCACGATGGCGGCCGGACGCGACTGGTCGAACAGCCAATAGGCCAGTAGCCCAAGCACCACGGCGCTCAGCCCCACTTGCAGCGTACCCACACCGAACAGCGCCCGGCGCATGGTCCACAAGCGCCGGGGCGATAGCTCCAGGCCAATGACGAACAGCAGCATCACCACGCCCATCTCTGACAGACGCGCCACGTTATCGGGGTTGTTCAGCAGGCCGAGCACCGAGGGGCCGATGAGCATGCCGGCCAGCAGATACCCAGGCACAGCGCCCATCCGCAAACGCTGCGCCAGTGGCACCAGAAGCACCACGGCCAGAAGGAACACCACCGTCGCCTGCAACAGGCTGCCGTCATGTGGCATGAGCTCTTACCCTCGCAGCTCCCCGCAGGGAGGGGTTCAGAAGCGTTCTTCGACGACCTTGAACGGGTAGGCCACAGCCTTGTACTTGCCGATCTTGCCGCGCTTGGGCAGCTTCACCACCTGGTCACGGGTGATGTCCTTGTACGGAATCCGGCTGAGCAGATGGCTGATGATGTTCAGGCGGGCGCGGCGTTTATCGTTGGAATGGGCCATGAACCACGGCGCCCAGGCGGTATCCGACGCGGCGAACATGTCGTCACGCGCCTGGGTGTAGTCATCCCAGCGGGTATACGACTTGAGGTCCATGGGCGAAAGCTTCCACAGCTTGCGGCCATCGTTGATGCGATCCTGCAGGCGCAGGGTCTGCTCCTCGGCGCTGACCTCGAGCCAGTACTTGATGAGGATGATCCCCGACTCGACCATGACCTTTTCGAACACAGGCACACCGGTGAGGAACTTGTCGACGAGTTCGTCGGAGCAAAAGCCCATTACCCGCTCGACGCCCGCACGGTTGTACCAGCTGCGATCGAAGATCACCACCTCGCCCGCTGCGGGCAAATGCCCCAGGTAGCGCTGCAGGTACATCTGGGTTTTTTCCCGCTCGGTCGGTGCCGGCAGCGCCACCACGCGAAACACTCGAGGGCTGACGCGCTCGGTAATGGCCTTGATGGTGCCGCCCTTGCCGGCGCCATCGCGGCCTTCGAAGACGATGCATACCTTCAGCCCCTTGGCCACCACCCACTCCTGCAACTTCACCAGCTCCACATGCAGGTGCTTGAGCGCTTTCTCGTACGCCTTGCCGCCCAGTTTTTCTGGCTGTTCCTGGGTGGGTTTCTTCCTGGACGGCTTCGACATGACACTCTCCTGAAGGCGAATGAAGAGTCAGTATGGTCGATCCATGACGGTTTGCCGCTTCGCTTGCAGATTGGTGAAGGGCTGCCTTGCAGCCCCCACGAGGCGCTATTTGGCCAGCTTGTTGTAACTGGTCATCAGGTTGCGATAGTCCGGGATATGGTTGGAGAACAGCGTCCCCAACCCTTCGATGTCATTGCGCCAGT
This sequence comes from Pseudomonas putida NBRC 14164, assembly GCF_000412675.1. NCBI lineage: Bacteria > Pseudomonadati > Pseudomonadota > Gammaproteobacteria > Pseudomonadales > Pseudomonadaceae > Pseudomonas > Pseudomonas putida. Next base: position 5,175,211 of record NC_021505.1, read on the forward strand.
CGCGGTGCAGCTCGCATGCCACGCCAAACCAGGTCATCAACTGCGCCCCGGCCGCCTCCATGCGCCGCCAGGCCGAATCACGGGTCAGTTCGTTGAAGGTGCCGGAGGCGTCAGTGACGACGAACACCTCAAAGCCCTCCTCCAGCGCCGACAAGGCCGGGAACGCCACGCACACCTCGGTGACCACACCAGCAATCAGCAGCTGCTTCTTGCCAGTGGCTTTTACCGCTTTGACGAAATCTTCGTTGTCCCAGGCGTTGATGTTGCCGGGGCGTGCGATGTAGGGGGCGTCAGGGAACTGCTCTTTCAGCTCCGGCACCAGCGGGCCGTTGGGGCCGGTCTCGAAGCTGGTGGTGAGGATGGTTGGCAGCTTGAAATACTTGGCCAGGTCGGACAGGGCCAGCACGTTGTTCTTGAAGCGGTCGGGGTCGATGTCCCTTACCAGCGAGAGCAGGCCGGTCTGGTGATCGACCAGCAGCACGGCGACGTTGTTCTTGTCCAGACGCTTGTATTGGAAGGCCACGGTGAACTCCTTGCTTCAGCGGGTTGGGAGTATCAGCGTAGGCAAGGATCAAGGGTGGGACAGACCGTCAGTCGGTTCGCTTGTTGCTGCCTGTACCGGCCTCATCGCCGGCAAGCCAGCTCCCACAAGGTACTGTGCCTTGCTTGGGCACCGCGCAAGCCCGCTTTCACAGAGTGCAGGCCGTATAGCATCTGCGCCCTGACATCACTTCACAAATTCCTGAACTGATTATTTGCCTCCAGCGATTTGTTCCCTCGCCAACCATCACCAGAATCGCTTCACCATAATCACAAAAACCGTGAGGCCACTCCCGTGGACCAGACCCTTCAGGTGCGCCAAGCCGCCGCCAACCTCGTTGCCGCGTTCGCCAGCAACGACACCGCCCGCTATTTCGCCTGTTTCAGCGAAGACGCCACGTTCCTCTTCCACACCTTGCCGCAACCGCTGCTGTCGCGCCGTGCCTACGAAGACCTCTGGGCGCAGTGGCAGGCCGAAGGTTTTGCCGTGCTTGCCTGCGAGTCGGGCAATGCCCACGTGAGCCTGCAAGGTGACGTGGCGATCTTCATGCACGATGTGGCCACGCATATCCGCATCGCCGGCGAGGAACACCAGTTGAGCGAACGCGAGACCATCGTCTTCCGCCACCAGGGTGACCAGTGGCTGGCCTGCCATGAGCACCTGTCGGTCGTCTCGCCGGCCTGATCACCTTTTTACGCGGCCCTGCCGCCCTGCCATCGCACCCACAAGAAGGCCCGCGCACGCGCAGGCCCACAACAACCGCGCTGGAGCATCACCATGAGCCACTCGACCGGTATCGAGACCAACGGTGTCGAACAGATCCCCGACGATCAACGCGACGCCTCCCCGCTGGACCTGTTCCGCCTGATTTTCGGCGGCGCCAATACCTTCGCCACCGCCGTGCTGGGCAGCTTCCCCGTGCTGTTCGGGCTGTCGTTCCAGGCGGGTGTGTGGGCCATTCTGCTCGGCGTTGGCGTGGGCGCGCTGATTCTTGCGCCAATGGGGTTGTTTGGTGCGCTTAACGGCACCAACAACGCCGTGTCGTCGGGCGCACACTTTGGCGTGCACGGGCGTATCGTCGGCTCGTTCCTGTCGCTGCTCACGGCGGTGGCGTTCTTCTCGCTGTCGGTGTGGAGCTCGGGCGATGCCCTGGTCGGCGGCGCCAAGCGCCTGGCCGGCCTGCCGGAAACCGACCTCACCCTGGGCCTGGCCTACGGCCTGTTCGCGGTGCTGGTACTGGTGGTGTGCATCTTCGGCTTTCGCTTCATGCTGTGGGTCAACAAGATTGCCGTGTGGGCTTCAAGCCTGCTGTTCCTGCTGGGCATCGTTGCCTTTGCCGGGCCGTTCGACGCCAGCTACGCAGGTAGCGTCAACCACGGCCAGGCGGGCTTCTGGGCGGCGTTCGTCGGCGCAGCGATCCTGGCCATGAGCAACCCGGTGTCGTTCGGCGCCTTCCTGGGCGACTGGTCGCGCTATATCCCGCGAGCAACACCCAAGACGCGCATCATGCTGGCGGTGATTGCCGCCCAGGGCGCAACGCTGATTCCGTTCCTGTTCGGCCTTTGCACCGCCACCTTGGTCGCGACCCAGGCACCGGACTACATCGCCGCCAACAACTATGTGGGTGGCCTGCTGGCGGTGGCGCCAAGCTGGTTCTTCCTGCCGGTGTGCCTGATTGCGGTGATCGGCGGCATGTCCACCGGCACCACTGCGCTGTATGGCACCGGCCTGGACATGTCCAGCGTGTTCCCGCGCCTGCTCAGCCGCGCCGGCGCCACGCTGCTGATCGGCGTGCTGGCGATCGGCTTCATTTTCATCGGCCGTTTCACCTTCAACCTGGTGCAGAGCGTGTCGACCTTTGCGGTACTCATCATCACCTGCACCAGCCCGTGGATGGTGATCATGATCCTCGGCCTGATCACTCGCCGCGGCTTCTACCACGCCGATGACCTGCAGGTATTCACCCGCGGCCAGCGTGGCGGCCATTACTGGTTCCTGCATGGCTGGAACTGGCGCGGCATGGGGGCGTGGCTCCCCAGCGCGGCGGTCGGCCTGTGCTTCGTCAACCTGCCGGGGCAATTCGTCGGCCCGCTGGGCGACCTGGCTGGCGGCATCGACCTGAGCCTGCCGGTCACCCTGGGGCTGGCTGGCGTGATGTACCTGCTGCTGCTCAACCTGTTCCCTGAACCTGCTGGCGTGTATGGCCCCCGGGGCCCGCGTTGGGTGCGTTGCAAAAGCACCGCGCACACGCCTGTGACCACTGCCGAAATGGCCTGACTGGAAACCGACCATGACCAATTCCCACTACATCGCCGGCCGCTGGGTCGAAGGCCAAGGCAGCGACTGCATCAGCGTCAACGACCCTGCGCTGGGGCAACCGTTCGCCGAGTTCATGGCTGCCAGCGTGGCCCAGGTCGACCAGGCCGTAACCGCTGCCCGCAGCGCTCTGCCCGCCTGGAAAACCACCAGCGCCAGCGAACGCGCGGCCTACCTGCGCGGCTTTGCCGAACAGCTCGGGCACCGCCGCGAAGCGTTGATCACCTTGCAAATGCGCAACAACGGCAAGCCGCGCCACGAAGCCGAGATCGACCTGGACGACGCCATCGCCACCTTCGGCTACTACGCCGAGCTGGCCGAGCAACTGCCTGCCAAGAATCGCGACGTGCCACTGGCCGCCCCTGGCTTCACCGCGCGCACTCGCCTTGAGCCGGTGGGTGTGGTCGGCCTGATCGTGCCGTGGAACTTCCCGCTGGTGACCAGCGCCTGGAAGCTAGCCCCGGCGCTGGCTGCCGGCTGCACCGTGGTGCTCAAGCCATCGGAAGTCACCCCGCTGATCGAACAGGCCTACGGCCAGATCGCCGACGCCCTGGGCCTGCCGGCCGGGGTGCTGAACATCGTCAACGGCAAGGCCGAGACCGGCGCCGCACTGAGCAACCACAACGGCCTGGACAAACTGTCGTTCACCGGCAGCAACAGCGTCGGCAGCCAGGTAATGCGCAGCGCGTCGGCACAGTGCCGGCCGGTGACGCTGGAGCTGGGCGGCAAGTCGGCCATCGTGGTGTTTGACGATTGCGATGTCGATCAGGCGGTCGAGTGGATTGTCGCCGGTATCAGCTGGAACGCGGGGCAGATGTGTTCGGCCACCTCGCGGTTGCTGGTGCAGGACGGTATTGCCGATGCGCTGCTGCCACGCTTGCAGGCGGCACTGGAAAACCTGCGGGTTGGCAACACGCTGACCGAAGAGGTCGACATGGGCCCGCTGACCAGCCAGGCCCAGTGGCTGAAGGTGGCCGGCTACTTTGCCACGGCGCGGGAAGAAGGCTTGCAGTGCCTGGCCGGTGGCAAGGCGTTGGACCGCGACGGCTGGTTCGTCAGCCCTACGCTGTATACCGATGTGCCGAAACACAGCCGCCTGTGGACCGAGGAAATCTTTGGCCCGGTGCTGTGCGCACGCCGGTTTGCCAGTGAAGAGCAGGCGATTGCCGAGGCCAATGACAGCCGCTTCGGGCTGGTGGCGACCGTGTGCTCTGCCGATTTGCAACGCGCCGAGCGTGTGGCCGATGCGCTGGAGGTTGGCCATGTGTGGATCAACTCGGTGCAGGCGGTGTTCGTCGAAACCTCGTGGGGCGGTACCAAGGGTAGCGGGATCGGCCGCGAGCTGGGGCCTTGGGGCTTGTCCGCCTACCAATCGGTCAAGCATGTGACCCGGTGTTTGGGCTGAATTATCAGGGGCCGCTTTGCGGCCCTTTCGCAGGCAAGCCAGCTCCCACCAGTACGGCGCTGTCGTTGAAAGTTGCGCTGTACCCGCGAAGAGGCCGGCACAGGTAGAACAAAACTCCGCCCCGCGTGACTTTCCCCGCCCGCTGCAAAGTCCCACCTCCTGGTACCCCAACAATCACAACACCAGGCCGGACCACCCATGCACCCTCAACGTACCGCCTTGCACAACGAATTGCACGCCCGCCCGTCGCTTTACTTCGACGGCCCTGCGCATGTCTTCCACCTGGCCTTGCTCGGCGGTGATGCTGCCTGTGCAGCGCTGCTGCAACGCTGCTGCCCGGAGGCCCTGGACACCGCTGCCGCCCAAGGCATTACCCGCCTGGATGGCCACCCGTTCAAGTGGGAACGGCACACCGAGTTCTTCACCCTGACACTGGTGGTGCCGTGCGCTGCCACCGACACCGAATGGCGGCCCCTGCCTCCCGTGCTGGCCGAAGCCATCGCCCCACAGGCGGCGCAGGTGATCAACGCCGTGCAGGTGCTGGTGCGTGACGAACAGGGGCTTGAGCTGCCTCGCTACGGTTTCAAAGACCCGTGCGGCTCGTGCGTTGGCGGGGGCGATGCGGTGGTGTGGAGCGATTTCCGCCTGACCGAAGATGGCACCAACCGTTTCCTGTTCATCAACCGCCGCCTCAATGCCTACCGCCAGGGCCGAATGATCCGCCGTCTTCTGGAAATCGAGACGTACCGTATGATGGCCTCGCTGACCCTGGCCACGGCCAAGGCCCTGAGCCAAGAACTGGACACTTTCGACAAGACGTTGGTCAGCCTCTCGGAGCGCAGTGCCGGGGGGGACGGCCATGACTCCAAAGGGCTGCTGGACGCCATTGCCCACTTGTCACGCCAGGTGGTCAGCCACACGGTAAAAACCCGCCACCGCTTCGGCGCCACCCAGGCCTATGCGCAACTGGTGTTCGAACGCCTGGGCGAGCTGCGGGAAAGCCATGTAGGCGACTGCCAGCGCCTGGGGGTGTTCATCGAGCGGCGGTTCAAGCCGACTGTGCGCTATTGCGCGGCGACCGAGCAGCGGCTGGAGCAATTGGCGAAGAACGTGGCAAACCTGGGCGACCTGTTGCAGGCGCGTGTTCAGGTAGAAATGGAAGAACAGAACGCCGAGATCCTGAGCAGCCTCAATGCCCGGGCCGACGCCCAGGTGAAAATTCAGCGGGCGGTGGAGGGGCTGTCGATCATTGCCATCACCTACTACCTGCTGAATTTGTTCAAGCTGCTTTATGGCGGGCTTAATGTGCTGGGGTTGGGGCTGACGGCGCGGGATGGGTTGCTGGCCATGGCGCCGCCGGTGCTGCTGGTATTATTGGTGATTCTGCTGAGGATCAAGCAGGCCAAGCAGCATTGAATTCGGGGGGCGCTATGCGCCCCCCCGCTTTACACCGACTCGTCAGCGGGGCGCGTACCCTCTTGCACCAACACCATGCTCTGCGGCGAAGACAGCGGAATGCCTTCATCACGCAGGCGACCAAGAATGGTGAACAGCAGGTCGCTACGGGTGCCTGACACCTGCCGCGGCCCCGCCACGTAACCACTGACGCCAATCACCATGCCACTGGCCGTCAGGTCCTTGAACGACACCGAAGTGGCGGGCGCATCCAGAATCGCCTCATGCTCGTGGTACGCCGCCAGCAGCAACTCGCGTACCCGGTTGGCATCGGTCTCCAGTGGCAGGGTCAGGGTAATACCGACCACGCCCAGCGCATTGCCCATGGTCACGTTGCGCACGTTCTGCGAAATGAACTGCGAATTGGGCACGATCACCGTCGAGCGGTCGGACATCTGGATTTCGGTGGCACGCACATTGATGCGGCGGATATCACCCTCGACGCCCGCCAGGCTGACCCAGTCGCCCACCTTGACGGGGCGCTCGGTGAGCAGGATCAGGCCGGAGATGAAGTTCTGCACGATCTGCTGCAGACCAAAACCGATACCTACCGACAGGGCACTGACTACCCAGGTGAGGCTGGTGAGGTTGATGCGCAGGGTCGACATGACCAGCATGGCCAGGAACAGGAAGCCCAGGTAACCGACCAGGGTCACCAGCGAGGCGCGCATGCCGGCGTCCATGTCGGTTTCCGGCAGCAGGCGTTCACTCAGCCAGCGCTTGACTACGCGAATGGCGAACAGGCCACCGAAGAAAATCGCCAGGGCCAGCAGGATGTCCTGCGGCACGATGTTGAGGTTGCCAAGCAGCTTGCCGCCGGTGCCGTCCCAGTCACCCAGGCTCATCAGCAGCTCGCTGGGGCTGGTGCCCGACGGCATCAGCGCCAGCAACAGTGCCAGGAACAGCACGATGGTACGGCCGATGCCGGCCAGGATGGTGCTGGCCTGCGCCTGGTGGCGAGGCGCCAGGCCCAAGGTTGAGGCCAGCGCCAAACCACCTGGCTGACGTGGCGACAGCAAGGTTTCGCACAGGTCACCGAAGAAGGTGGTCAGCAAGTACGCACAGGTGACCACCAGGCTGACCCACAGCAATTTGGCGGTGAGGAAATAGGCGAGCGTCAGGTAGCCGGTAAGCAGTGCCAGCAAGATCAGCGTCAGCCAGACGACCATCACGAACGGGATCAGCCCGACCAGACCGGTGGGGCGCTCCAGGTCATGCTTGCGCAGGGTTCGGCGATAACGCAGCAGCGCGCCGGCAAAGATGAACGCCACGACCAGCGCGGTGAGGCCATTGACCGCCACGGTCAACGCCAGGCTGGCGCCGATGACGCTGTTGATGCGCTCCATGGTCATCATCACCATCAGCGCCAAGGCCAGTACCTTGGGGAACCAACCGAGCGCACTGGCCACTTCGTCATGCATCGGCGGCAGGCGCCAGGACGGGCGCTGCAGCATCAGCATGGCGCGGCCCAGGCCGGTGATGAAGGCGCTGAACACCACCAGGGTGAGAATGTGGTTGACCAGGCTGGCGATATCCGAGCCCAGCTCGGCGCTGCTCTCCAGCCCCCAGCGCAGCAGCGATACAGAGCCGGCAATGGTACCCAGGGTTGCCAGGCTGACGCCCAGGGCCAAGGCGCTGCGGCGCAAGCGGCCCTCGGGCAACCAGCCGACCATGGCCCTGGCCAGCAGGCGCTCGAGCACGCGCCGCACCAAGGTCCAGACCAGAATCGCCGCCACCAGGCTGGTAATGAACAGCCAGCGGTTTTCGGCGCTGAAGGCACTACCGATGGCGTCGGCCGCCTCGCCGCGCAGGTCACGCAGACGCGCCACGTCGTCCTGGGTGGGGCGGATGATGCTCTGCCAGAACGCCGGGGTCAGTGGCGAGGCCGCACGGCTGGTGATTTGCGAGTTGAACTGGCTACGGCGCAGGTTGACGATTTGCGTGGAAAGGTCGCGGGCCGACTGATTCAGCTTGGTGGCCTGGTCCTGCTGGGCTACCAGCGCTTTTTTCTCGGCCTCCAGCGCTTTGCGCTGCTGGGTCAGGGTGGCGGCTTCGTCCGGCTGCACCGGGCCGATGACCTTGAGCTTGTCCTCGAGCTTTTCTATGTCGGCGGTGCGCTGTGCACTCAGTGCATCCGCCTGGCGCTGAACCTGCATCGCCGCAAGGCGCAACTGGGACAGCAAGTCGTCGTTGGCCTCACTGGTGACGCCCTGGCGGATCAGGTCCAGCCGGTCGCTCAGCTGTTCGATGCTGGCGTTTTCATCCAGCGCTGGCGCTTCGGCAGCCGCAAGATTGGACAATGGCGTGGCCGGGGCCGACCAGGCCGGGCTGGCAATAACCAGCATCAGGGCCAGCAGGGCCATCAGGCCTGGGCAATAACGGGCAAGGCTCACACGCCTCATCGAAGTTTCCTCTTTACAACTCGATTTGGCGGGGGATTCTACGCGGCTTCAGGCAATCAGGAGAGTGCCGTCTCTCGCTTCAGGAGTTGCTGTTTGCGCTCGACACCCCAACGGTAGCCACTGATGTCGCCGTCCCGGCGCACCACCCGATGGCAGGGGATGGCCACCGCGATGTGGTTGGCCGCGCAGGCCATGGCCACCGCGCGCACCGCTTTGGGCGCACCGATACGCTCGGCAATATCGGTGTAGCTGACCCGGCTGCCGGCCGGCACCTCGCGCAACGCCTGCCACACCCGCTCCTGAAACGCCGTACCTTGCACATCCAGCGGCAGCGCCAGGCCCAACGCCGGGGCTTCGACAAAGCCCACCACTTCGGCGACCAACTGTTCGTAGGCGCTATCGCCACCGATCAAGCGGGCCTTGGGGAACTGGTCTTGCAGGTCGTGCAGCAGGCCCTCAGGGTCGTCGCCCAGCAAAATCGCGCAAATGCCCTTCTCGCTCTGGGCAACCAGGATGGCCCCCAGCGAACACTGGCCGAGGGCAAAGTGGATGGTGGCCCCTGCGCCGCCGGCACGGTACTGCCGGGGGCGCATGCCCAGGCGCTGATCGGCGCTTTCGTAGAAGCGGCTGTTGGAGTTGAAGCCGGCATCGTAGATGGCGTCGGTGACTGAACGCTGGCCATCTTCCAGGTGCTCACGCAGGCGCCGGGCACGGAAGGCGATGGCATAGGCCTTGGGGGTAACGCCGGTTTCGGCCTTGAACAGGCGGTGCAGGTGGAAGGGGCTTACGGCCAGTTGCGCACTGAGCTGGTCGAGGCTGGGCGCAGGGTCGATGGTTTCGATCAGGCGGCAGGCGCGGGTGACCAGTTGGCTGTGGCGGGTGGTGCTGGCCTTGCTGATACAACGCTTGCAGGCACGGTAACCCGCCGCTTCGGCGGCAGCGGGGGTGTCGTAGAACTCGACATTGGTGCGCTTGGCCATGCGTGATTTGCAGCCGGGGTGGCAGTAGACGCCGGTGGTGCGGACGGCGTAGACGAAGTGGCCCGTAGCGGTGGAGTCGCGGGACTCCACGGCTTGCCAGCGTTGGTCGGGGGTGATGTAGAGATTCATGGGTTAGCATCCAGATAAGTTGTCGCCTGTACCGGCCCTTTCGCGGGTAAACCCGCTCCCACAGAGACTGCACAAGGCTCGAGCATTGGGCAGTCCCTGTGAGTTACCTGTACTGGCCTCTTCGCGGGCATGCCCGCTCCCACAGGGACTGCACAGGGCTCGAACCCGGCAGAGGTACCTGTGGGAGCGGGTTCACCCGCGAAGGGGCCCGTTCAGGCGATGCAAAAACCTCAGGCCCGCCACAGGTACCAGGCCGCCACGGTTCGAAACGGCCGCCAGCCGCCGCCCAGCGAGCGCATCTGCGCAGGTGTCGGCGCCTTGTCCAGCCCCTTCAGCCGTCGGTACCCCTCGCGCACGCCAAAATCGTCCACCGGCAGAATGTCCGAACGCTCCAGGCTATAGATCAGCAGCATCTCCACCGTCCATCGCCCTACCCCGCGCAAGGCTACCAGGCGTTCGATCAGGGCTTCGTCGGCCATGGCCAATGCCTCTTCCCGCGTCGGCACCAGGCCTTCCAGCCGTGCCTGGGCAATGCCTTGCACCGTGGCCATCTTGCTTGCCGAGAACCCACAGGCGCGCAGGGTTTCCGGGCTGACCGTCAGCAACTGCTGTGGCGTCGGGAACGCAACCTCCGGAAACAATGCCAGCAACCGGCCAAGGATCGCTTCGGCAGCCCGGGCATGCAGTTGCTGGTAGGCAATAGCCCGCACCAACGCTTCGTAAGGCTCACGCCCCGGCGTGGCCTGGTGCAGGCAGGGCCCGGTTGCAGCAATGTGCCGCGACCAGTCCGGGTCGAGCGCTGCCAAATATCGAGTGGCCTCGCAGTAGGCCTCGGGTGAAAGGTCGGCCAGAATCATGGCGCCTCCAACAGGTTGAATGCAGGCCCAGCTTAGCTCAGCCGTTCATCGGCTAAACCCCGCTTCTTGCGCGGCTAATTCCTGGCATACCATTGCCCTGCGTCACATTCCCCGCATAGAATTGAGAACTATTCACAATCGCACAGTTCACAGGGCCAGGCCTTCGCTACGATGCAGATCAACGACACGCTCAAGCCGACCGAGGTCGCTCTGCTCTACCAGGCCCACCATAGCTGGCTGCGCGGCTGGTTGCGCAACCGGGTAGGTTGCAGCGAGCATGCCGCCGACCTGGCCCAGGATACCTTCGTGCGGCTGCTGCGGGCCCGCCAGGCTTCACCACTGAAAGAGCCACGCGCCTATCTCAGCAGCATCGCCCGTGGCCTGATGATCGACCAGTTCCGCCGTCGTGCACTGGAACACGCCTACCAGCAAAGCCTGGCCCACCTGCCCGAAGCCGAGGTACCGAGCGAAGAACACCGCCTGGTCATTCTCGATGCCCTGCACCGCCTCGACCGTGCCCTGCACCAGCTCAAGCCGCGTGTTCGCCAGGCGTTTCTGCTGGCGCAACTGGACGGCTTGAGCATCGTTCAGATCGCCCAGCAGCTGGAGGTATCCCGGGCCACCGTGGAGCGCGACCTGGCCAAAGCCTTGGGCGCCTGCTACCGGTTGCGTTATGCCGATGCATGACAGCGTGCCGGCGCAGGCGCAGATCGACCAGGCCATCGACTGGCTGGTGAAGCTGCGCTTCGACCGCCCCAGCCCGCGTACCGAGCAGCAATTCCAGCACTGGCTGGCCAGCCACCCGCACAACCCGCTGGCCTGGCAACGGGTCAGCCAACTCGGCGACGAACTGGCCGGGCTGCCCAAGGACCTGAGCCGGCGCACCCTGGACGGCAGCCAGCGCCAGCGCAGCAGCCGCCGTGACCACCTCAAGTTACTGAGCCTGCTGGCCGTGGGCGGCAGCCTGGGCTGGGCCACGCGCGAACCTCTGGGCCTGCCGCAACTGCTGGCCGACAGCAGCACCGCCACGGGTGAACGGCGCCAGTGGCAAGTCAGCGATGGCAGCCACATACTGCTAAACACTGCCAGCGCCATCGACCTGCATTACAGCGCCGAGCAACGCCAGTTGGAACTGGTACGTGGCGAGGTCAGCCTGGACAGCAACCCCAACGATACCCGCCCGTTCTACATCGACACCCGCATCGGCCCGCTGACCACCCTCAACGGCCAGCTGCTGCTGCGTGAAAACAACCAAGGCCTGCTGCTGGCAGTGCGACGTGGTGAAGTTACGCTGTTTCCCACGTCGGCCTCACCGCGTCAGGTGCATTCGGGCGAAACGGTACAGGTTGGGGCCAATGGCAGTGTCCACGCGGTGGCGCTGCACAGCGACCCTTGGGGTTGGACCGACGGCGTGCTCAGCGTGCAGCAGATGCCACTGGGCGAGTTTGTCGCAGAGCTCGCCCGCTACCGCCCGGGCCTGTTGCGCTGCGCCCCTGAGGTGGCGAACTTGAAGGTGTCAGGCACCTATCAGTTGGCCGATACCGCTCAGATCCTGCAGTTGCTCACCCGCAGCCTGCCGGTGCGTGTCGACTACAAAACGCGCTACTGGGTAAGCATTGGCGCAGCCTGAAAAGCACATCACTCCGCCACGGCGCGCATCCGGCCCGCGCGTCGGTATGATTGCCGGGCAAAACACACGAACAACCCGGCCATCAGCGCCAGCGCCATGGGCAGGCCATGCGGGGCCACATCCATCGCCGCACCACTCACCAGCGGGCCGATCAGGCTACCAACGCCCCACAACAACCCCACACTGGCATTGGCAGTGACCAGATCCTGGCCTTTGAAACGTTGCCCGATCAGCACCAACGCCAGGGTATAAATGCCCCCCGCAACCGCGCCCAGCACCACCAGCAGCGGCCACAGCAGCCAGGTCATGTTCAGCAGCCACGGCAGGCCGATGCCAATCGACATCGCCACCAGCCCGCACACCAGGTGCAGCCCGGTACGCTCCACCCGGTCGGCCAGCCAGCCCAACGGCAGCTGGAACAGCATGTCGCCGGCAAACACCACCGTTACCATCAGCGCCGCCACGCCTACGGCAAAGCCATGGCTGGTGGCGTACACCGGCAACAGCGACAGCACCACGGCATCGAAGAACGAGAAGAACAGCACCGCCACGCACAACGCCGGTGCCACGCGGAAGAAGCCGGCCAGGCCGAAGCTCTTGTCGCCCTCTTCATGTTCGACATGGTCATTGGGAACGGTCAGCACGATGCACAGCAACGCCAGGCCATAGCAGGCGGTGACCACTCCGGTGATCCACGGGCTGTTGGCCCCCAGCACCGCGAGCATGGCCGGGCCCAGCACCTGGAAGCCGGTAAAGCTGGTGGCATAAAGGGCCATGATCTTGCCGCGATTGTGCTCAGGGCAAAGCTCGTTGACCCACGACTCGCCGAGGATGATCGCGATACCCATGCCCAGCCCCAGGCCCAGGCGCAGCAGCGCCAGCAACCACATCGAGCCGAAGGCCGGTTCGAGCAGGGCGATGCTGACGGTGCACAGGCTGAAACTCAGCAGGTAGATGGTGCGCCGGGTGAGGTGGCGGCAGCAGGCGTCGACCAGAAACGCCGAGAGCATCATGCCCGCAGCGGGGATGGCCGAGATGATGCCGATTTCCAGGGTACTGGCGCCGGCCTCATGCAGGCGCAACGACACCAGCGGCAGGCTGGCCCCCAGGCTAAAACCCACGACAGAAACGGCGAACAACAGGCCCGCCAGCAAACGCATGTTCATGTACCACTCCTTGCAAACCAGAAAGACGTGCAGACACAGGCGCGCACGCCGGGGGGCGAGCGACGCAAAAGCGCAGATCAGTTCAGGCGAGGTGTGGCGAGAAGGTGAAGGCAAACAGCACGCTGCGGCGACGCTTGAGCACCGTGTCGCTCGGCCAGGCACGACGCAGGGCCTGGAGGGCAGGCTGGCGGGCATGTGGGAGGGACGGGTTACGGCGCATTGCTTTGGCTACTACGCAGGTGGTGGGTAAAAAGAGGCGGCACTCTAGCTACCTCAAGGGGGGGTAGTCAATCGGCCAGGGGCCTCTACGAGGCCCCCAGCAATTTCAGCGTTTACCTGTAGACGGCAAGAACACCGCCAGCAACCCGAACAACGGCAGGAACGAGCACAGCCCGTACACATACTCGATACCGCGCAGGTCCGCCACATACCCCAGCAGCGCCGCGCCAATGCCGCCAAAGCCGAACATCAGCCCGAAGAAGATGCCGGCGATCATGCCCACGCTACCCGGCACCAGTTCCTGCGCATACACCACGATCGCGGAAAACGCCGAGGCCAGGATAAAGCCGATCACCACGCTCAGCACGGTGGTCCAGAACAGGTCGGCATACGGCAGCGCCAAGGTGAACGGCGTCACCCCCAGGATCGAGAACCAGATCACGGCCTTGCGCCCGATGCGGTCCCCGATCGGGCCGCCAAAGAACGTGCCCGCCGCCACTGCACCCAGGAACAGGAACAGGTGCAACTGCGAGCTGGCCACCGACACATCGAACTTCTCGATCAGGTAGAAGGTGAAGTAGCTGGTGAAGCTGGCCATGTAGAAGTACTTGGAGAACACCAGCAGGCCCAGCACGATCAGCGCCGCGATCACCCGATTGCGTGAAATGCCATGGGTGGCCTGCACCGCCTTGCGCGCCTTGGCCTGGTTGAGGTGTTCCTTGTACCAGCCGCGCAGCATCAGGGTTACACCGAGGAAGAACAACGCGGCCAGGCCGAACCAGGCCACATGGGTCTGGCCGAACGGAATGACGATGGCCGCCGCCAGCAGTGGGCCCAGTGCGGAGCCGGTGTTGCCGCCCACCTGGAAGGTCGACTGGGCCAGGCCGAAGCGCCCGCCAGAGGCCAGGCGCGCAATACGCGAGGTTTCCGGGTGGAACGTCGACGAGCCGATGCCCACCAGTGCCGAAGCCAGCAGAATCATCGGGAAGCTGCCGACGAAGGCCAGCATCACGATCCCCACCAGCGTGCACAGGGTGCCCATCGGCAACAGGTTCGGCGCTGGCCGGCGGTCAGTAAAAAAGCCGACCCAGGGTTGCAGCAGCGAAGCGGTGATCTGGAACGTCAGGGTGATCAGGCCGATCTGGGCGAAGCTCAGGTCGTAATTGGCCTTGAGCATGGGGTAGATCGCCGGCAGCACCGACTGGATCAGGTCGTTGATCAAGTGCGCCAAGGCGCAGAAGCCGATGATGCGCATTACCAGCGGCGTCGCTTGGCTCGCCGCTGCGCTGGTGGACGCCGTGGAGGCGCTACTGATGGCCATGTGCCTGAATCTCCGTCCGCAGTTTGGGATCCGATTATCGGGAAACAAATAGATACATAGCTACCTTTTTTATCCCTCCGTCGCAACGTACTTGAAAATGGTTCTCAATATAATTAGCATCCTCGACCCATACCCCTGTCATCGTTGGGCGAAACGGCCCCTATCGTGAGCAGACTGAACCCATGAGCCCGATGCCCGCCAAGCAGCTGCAGCAGCCCGACCCACAGCAGGAAGCGCTGGAATGGTTTTCGCTGTTGCGCCAGCCTGGTTGCGACGAAACCCAGCGCCAGGCATTCGCAGCCTGGTGCCAGGTACCCGAAAACGCCCACGCCTACGCCGAGCTGGAAACGTTCTGGCAACAGCTGCAACCACCACCCGCCCGCCCTCGCCCACGGCACGTCACGGTACGCCGCAGCCACCTGGGCAAATGGCTGGCGCTGGTGTTCCTGGTCGGGTTGGGCGCCGCAACCTACCTGTACTGGCCGCTGCTGCAACGCCTGGCCAGCGAGCTGCACACCGACGTGGGCGAGCGGCGCAGCACACGCCTGGCGGATGGCACGACCCTGAACCTGGACAGCGCCAGCGCAATGAACATCGACCTGCGTGGCCGCACCCGCCAATTGCATTTGGTGCAGGGCCAGGTGTACCTGGAAGTCGTGCTCGACGGCCGGGCCATGGAAGTGGACGTGGGCAACGCCCGCATCCAGGTGTTCGGCACCCGCCTGCAGGTAGCCCGCCATGCCGGTCATGATGAACTTGTCGTACTCAGTGGCAAGGCCATGGTTACCCAGGGGGGTGAACAGCGCATGGTCTCCGCAGGCGAGCGGGTCACCTTCAATGACACACGCATCGACCCGGTGCAGAAGGCTGACCTGAAAACCGCAGACAGCTGGCGCAACGGCCGTCTGAAAGCCACCGACATGCCATTGGGCCAGGTGCTGGAGCGCCTGGCCAGCTACCAAGGGCAGCGCGTGTGGATGGCGGATGAACAAGTGGCCCATCGGCGCGTGAGCGGTGATTTCAACCTTGACCGCCCTGGCGAAAGCCTGCAATCCCTGGCGGCGGCCCAGCATCTGCAGCTTCAGGGCGTGCTCGGGCACTGGCTTGTGGTGCACTGAAAGCAAGCCCGGCCGCTAAGTTTTTGAAAGCGTGCAAATTTTTTTTGAAATGAGTGTTGACAGAGGGTCCGTTCAAGAGAATAATGCGCGCCATCGGCTACATAGCTCAGTTGGTTAGAGCATAGCATTCATAATGCTGGGGTCCGGGGTTCAAGTCCCTGTGTAGCCACCAAACAAGACGAAGGGCTTACCGCAAGGTAAGCCCTTTTTCTTTGCCTGCGAAAAAGCTGCACGCTTTCAATTTGAGCAAGCAGATATCCCCAACAGGCAATCGCCCCTCAACGAATCCCCGTCACCGCCACTGCCAGCCCAAGCCCGATCAAAGCCAGCCCGATGACGCGGTCCACCAGCACTTGCCGGTCGATCATCGCCTTGCGCAACGCAGTACTGGAGAAGAACACTGCAACCAGGCTGAACCACAGCCAATGGGCAAAGGACATGAACGCGCCGTAGGCGAAATCCAGCGCCAGCGGGCTGCCCGGCTGCACCACCTGGGTGAAAGCGCTGATAACGAACAACATGGTCTTGGGGTTCAGGGCATTGGTCAAAAAGCCCGTGCGCAGGGCGCTCAGCACGCTGGCGGCGGGTTGACTGCCGCCCTCGAGGTGGATGCGCTGAGTGTTGGTCAGCGACTTGTAGCCCAGGTAGATCAGGTAACCCGCACCGAGCACTTTCATGACCAGGAACAGCGCCGGGCTCTGGCTGATGATCACGGCAATGCCCAGCACCGTGTACAGCACGTGCACCTGCACCCCCAACGCGATGCCGATCGCGGCGGCCAGCCCGGCCTTGCGGCCTTGTGCATAACTGCTGCGGGTGACCATGGCGAAATCGGCACCAGGGCTGATGACGGCGAGTAAGGTGAACAGGGCGACGGCGATAATTTCGGTCATGCTGATGGCTCTCGATAGGCGATGAAAATGCACAGGCCTGGGGATTATCGAGGGCTTATGAACCAGGAAAAATCGATTTATAGTGAGGAATATCTGATAGTTTTACTCACAGATATTTAGACCCTGTACCGGCCTCTTCGCGGGTGAACCCGCTCCCACAGGTAATGTGCTTTTCTCAGGTGTGATGAGATCCCTGTGGGAGCGGGTTCACCCGCGAAGAGGCCGGCACAGGCAAAAAGGGATGCCATGAAACTGCCGCCGCTCAACGCCTTCCGCTACTTCGACATCGCCGCCCAGACCGAGAGCTTCGTACGCGCCGCCGAGCACCTGCACGTCACCCACGGCGCGGTCAGCCGCCAAATACGCCTGCTTGAAGAAAGCCTTGGCGTGGCGCTGTTCGAGCGCCGTAACCGGGCCATTTTCCTCACCTCCGCCGGCCGTGCCCTGCAAGGCACCACCCAGGCGATTTTCGAACAGCTGGAAGGCGCCGTGCAGCGCTTGCAACAACAGGCCCGCGACAATGTGCTGGTGCTGTCCTGCGAGCCGACCATCGCCATGCGCTGGCTGATCCCGCGCCTGCCCCGCTTCCATGCTGACCACCCCGACCTGCAGTTGCACCTGGTGGCCGCCGGCGGGCCGCTGGACTTCGCCCGCAGCGGTGTCGACCTGGCCATCCGCCGCGACGACTTCCACTGGGACAACCAGCTGTTCAACCAAAAAATCTGCGACGAATGGATCGGCCCGGTGTGCCACCCCACCTCCCCCACCCAGCTCGACGGCCAACGCCTGCTGCACAGCACCACCCGCCCCGCTGCCTGGCCCACCTGGCTGCGCCTCAGCGGCCAGCAGGCGCGGCACAACGAACGCAGCGACTACGAACACTTCTACCTGACGATCCAGGCCGCCAGCGCCGGCCTGGGCCTGGCCATGGCCTCAGCCCTGATGGTGCGCGACGAACTCGACAGCGGGCAGTTGCAGGCACCGTTCGGCTTTGTGCGCGATGGCTCGGCTTATCACCTGCTTAGCCCACAGCCCCTGGGCGACAGCGGCAAGCGCCAGCGCTTCGCAGAGTGGGTAATGGGTGAGTGCCAGCGCTGCCTGGCTCACTTGGGTTTGACGCAAAACGACGACCCCGCGCTGCCATCGCCGCCCCAGGTGCGATAGCCCGCGGTATCCAGATGGATGCGCCCCGACGGGTAGCGCCCCAGGCCCATGCTCCACGCCTGGCCATGCTGCTGCCAGAAACGGCACAGCGGGTTAGGGTCGGCCCAGGCCGGCAACAGAATATCGACGGCGAAGGCGCGGGTATGGGCACTGTTGTCAGCACCGCCTGCGCACTTATTCAGACGAGGGTCGCGATAGGCCGAAACCACCTCGAACTGGCGCAGGATGCCTTGGCCGTCGAGCACCTTGATAAGCGAGAGGGTCGAGCGTACAGCCGGCCAGTTGCTGACAGGCGGCACGGCGAAGGGAGACGCGTGGCACAGCTTCCAGTCCGAGGCCGAACGCAGCAGTTGGTGGATAGGCACTACACCGTAAAGACGGGCATCCACCAGCATTTCACGGAAGGGACGGGTTTGATGGTCGCCGGCCCACTGGGCGAACATCCACAGGTCGCGTTGGTCGGCGTGGGCAGTACCCGCTATCAGCAGGCCTGCCGCCAGAAGCAGTTTTTTCATTCTTTATCCATCCCTGCATAGAGAACAAACAAAGCTACGCGGTGGATGGCGCCGACTGTGCGAGGTCAGTCCTCAAGCAGCGTGCAGGCCATCACCAGGGCATCTTCACGGCCCCCGGCAATCGGATAATAGTCGCGACGGCGGCCGATTTCGTTGAAACCGTAGCGCTCGTACAAACGATAGGCCGACTGGTTGCTGGCGCGCACTTCCAGGAAGCATTCGCGGCCATTGAGCTGGTAAGCCCGGGCCATCAGGTGCTCCAGCAGGCGCAGGCCCAGGCCGCGCCCCTGGTTTTCCGGTTTGACGGTGATATTGAGCAGGTGCGCCTCGTCGATGATCACGTTGATCACCCCATGGCCAACCTGCTGCTGGCCATCGAACATCAGCCAGACTTCGTACGACTTGAGCGCATCCTGAAAGATCCCGCGGGTCCAGGGGTGACTGAACGCGGCATATTCGATCTTAAGTACGGCTTCCAGATCCGCCTCGTTCATCGGGCGGAAACTGATCGATTCACTCATTCAACGCTCTTCCAGCGCGCCATCAGCTGGCGCATGGCTTTCCAGACGTCCGCCTTGCGCTGCGGCTCGTCCATCAACAATTCAAGGCCCGGCAGCGCCCAGGCATCGCCCAGGCCGTCCAGCTCAAGGGTTTGGTAATAGGCCTCGGCATCGGCATTGGCGGCAAAGCGCAGTGCCGGCAAGCCGATCAGCCACAGGCAGGTACTCGGGGCATCTTCCAGGCGCGCCTGGACAAAGCCCTGGACGAAGTCGCGCGCGGCTTCGGGGCCCTGGTCCATGTTGCCGCGTACCAGCAACGGCCAGCGCACCGGTTCGCCGATGATCTGCGGGGCGTCAGGCAGGCCGGCAGCGCGCAGCATGTCCTTGAGCAGCAGGTAGGACGGGTCGCGGCTCTGGAACGGCTGACCGGTGGTCAGTTCGACCAGCAGCAGGCAGCTGCCAGCGCGCAGCAACTGCAACGAGAAGCGCGGTGGCGGCACCGGGGCCGGCCGTGGCGGTGCGGGCTGCTCCTCGGCTTCGACGGGCTTGGCGGCAGGCTTGGGCGCACTACCCGGGCGCGGGATCTCGATTTTCGGCCGCTCACCGGAGCGGGCCTGGGGGCTGGCGGGCGCTTCGTTTGCAGCCGGTGCCGGCCTGACCTCGAAATCCATGTCCTCGACCGGCCCCACCGGCAGCAGCAGCTCGGGCCGCGACGGTGCGGCGAACGGCAGTTCGGCGCGCGGCAGCCAGTGCACCACTTGCATGGCGGAAAGGTAGGCGCGGCGACGGGGTTCGGTCAGCAAGGGGCGGGTATCCGAGGGGCTCAAGACAGTTGGGCATTCTAACGTGTACGCCGTGGCTTTTGCAGCGCCTATCAGACCGAGCGCCGCCCGCGCGGCGCTCGATCTCCACACCACCACAAAAACAACGCCATACACCCACAAACAAAAAGGTTATCTCTCATTACAGACCAAGGGGTGAAAACCTCCCCCCCGGATGCAGTACAATCGCCCCCTTTTTCTTGGCAACGAGTCGAAGCCAATGATCGAACCCAAGCGCGTCCTGCGCGCCCTAGCCGAACACTGGGCCCTGATCGAGCCGCTGTGCGAGCGTTTCGACCAGGGCACCCTGAGCCTGGTCGAGTTGCGCCAGCATGTGGCCCGCCAGCAGCTCGAAAGCACCCCGCAGGACATCACCCAGCTACTCGACGTGTGGATCCGCCTGGACATCCTGGTCCCGGTGGCCAAGAGCCCGAACCGCTTCGAGCTCAACGCGCAGATCCACGACTTCCTCGCCTACCTGCGCCGCGAACACCGGCTGGGCCTGTGCCTGGAGATCGAAGCCTACCTGCGCCACCTCGAACGCCTGGCCGGCCATATCCAGGACGCCTTCGACAACCGCGACAGCGACGACCTGGCGCGCCAGCTGCGCCTGCTCGACATGCGCGTGCGCGATGTACTGAAAAAGCTCGATAACGACGAACAGGCACTGGTAGCCGTGGCCGAGCGGGCCAAGACCAGCAACCGCCAGATCCCGTTGCGCCAGCGTTACGCCGAAGTACTGGCCACCTGGGACGAATACGTCGAGCCGATGATCCAGCTGGTGAACGCCGACGGCGCCTTCGAACAAGGCGTGCGCAAGGTCGAGACCGTGCTGCTGAAGCTGCTGGGCGAACAGGCCCGCCTGGGCCACCTGGTCGACGACGACATGCTGCTGCGCACCCACGCACGCATCCTGGAAATGCAGACCAGCGCCCAGCTGACCCTGCGCCACGCCCGTGAACTGCTGCTGCCGCTGCGCGAAGAAGCCCGCCGTCACAACGCCGTGACCCGTGGCGCCGCGCTGGCCCTGTCGGTGATCCGGCGCAAGGGCATCGACGCCGTGCCGCAGGCGGCCATGCCGATGTTCACCCGCCCGCAGAGCACCTTCCTCGGCAGTGCCAGCCAGGTCGAGGCCTATGTGTACGCCCTGGCGCGCTTCGAGCCCAAGCCGGCGCGCTTCCCCAAGGCCCACAAGACCCAATCCGGCGACTTGCCCCGCGCACCGCGCACGGTCAAGGAAATGGCCGAACGCTGCGAACAGGCCCTGCCGCTGCCCGACCTGATGGTCTGGCTGCTGGAGCAGGAACCCGAAGGCGCCACCGACGAACTGCTGTACTGGTTCTCGCGCCTGTCGCGGGAAAAGCGCTTCAAGCGCGAGCGCCTCGACCGCCGCGAATACACCACCCAGGAACACTTGGTCAGCCTGCGCTCGTACGCCCTGACCTCCAGCCGCGAAGACGCCACCAGCGCGCCTACCGAACCCAACGCGAGCCCAGCCCATGCATCTTGATCTTTCCGAACTGTCCCAGCTCGCGCCGATCTTCCGCGAGCTGTTCAAAGGCTTCCACGTCAGCCGCCGCGATCCCGAGCTGTACGCGCAGCTGTCGAACTTCCAGGACCAGTACCGCACTTTGTTCAAGGCCCTGGGCTTCGAGCTGGTGTGCGATACCCGCGGCTTTTATTACTTCGTGCCGGACATGACCGCCGCGCAGGTCAACAAGACCGCGCAGCGCCTGTCGCTGTTCACCTTCATCCTGGTCGAGCACCTGGCCGACCAGGGCCGTGACCCGATGGCCGTGCTGGACGGCGGCAGCATCGGCCGCGACGAACTCCCGTCGCTGCTGGACAAGTACCGCGACCTGTTCCTGCAGGCCGAAGTGCAGACCGTGGACGAGCTGGAAGAAAAAATCCTGCGCCGCATGAGCCAGCTCGGCTTCGCCCATGAAGAAGGCGGCATCTACCGCTTCCTGCCGCCGATGCACCGCTTCCTCGATGTGTGCCTTTCGGTGCAGCAGGACCGCGACCTGGCCGCCACCCTGCATAGCGTGCTGCCGCTGCCCACCCCGGTACTGGTCGAGGAAGAAAGCCCCGAAGAACTCAACCGCACCGACGATCCGCTCGACCTCACGCCCTTCGAGGGCGAGGAAAGCGAAGAGGACGCCCTGGCCCGGGCCATCCGCGAAGAGCAACAGGAGATTGACGCATGAGCCAGGAACGCTACGGCATCCGCCGCTTTGCATTGCTCAACACCGCCGGCTACAGCCTTGGCCTGTTCCCGCTGGAACACCCGCTGTCGGTCTACGGTGCCAACAACCTGGGTAAGTCGGCGTCGATCAACGCCCTGCAGTTCCCGATCCTGGCACGCATGTCAGACATGAGTTTCGGCAAGTACAGCCTCGAGCAGTCGCGCCGCTTCTACTTCGCCAGCGACACCTCTTACATTCTCTGTGAGCTGAGCCTGCCCCACGGCCCGCACGTGATCGGCGTGGTCGGCCGCGGCCCGGGCGGCGGTTTCGGTCACCAGTTCTTCGCCTACAAGGGCGAATTGGACCTGGGCCATTACCAGAAGAACGACACCTGCCTGCGCCAGAAAGAGCTGTTCACCAACCTGGAGCGGCTGGGCATCAAAGCCTACGAGCTGAAGCCGGACGAACTGCGCCGCCTGCTGGTTGGCGGCCACACCTCGGTGCCGCTGGACCTGACCATGATCCCGCTGCGCTCCACCAGCGAGCAAAGCCTGAAAACCTTCCGCGCGCTGTTCATCAACCTGCTGCACATGCGCGAAATCACCGCGGCCAAGCTCAAGCAGCTGTTCCTGGACGCCTTCGAGCACAGCCTGCGTTCGGGCAGCGTTGACTACATCGCCGCGTGCGAGGAAGCCTTCCGCGACGTGCGCCGCATGGAGCAGGACTACAACGCCCTGGTCGCCGCCGGCCCGCTGGTCGAGGCCCTGGCCGGTGGTGTAGCCCAGCGCGACATCCTGCGTGGCAAGCTGCACCGCATTTCGCCAGTGCTCGACACCCTGCTGGGCACCTGGCAGGAATACGCCATGGCGCGCAAGGAAGAGCTGGTCATCCAGTCCGAGCACTACCGTGGCGAGCAGGACCGCCTGCAGAACGACCAGCGCGGTGGCACCCAGGAGCTGATGCGCCTGGAGCGTGAAATCACCGGCATCCAGCGCTGGCTGGGCGAGCTGTCGGTGCTCAAGCACCGCTTTGCCCTGGTCGATGACGTCAAGGTACTGGAGCAGCAGCTGCTGGCGGCCAAGGATGCCCACGACGAACTGGCCGGCGCCCTGGCGCAGTCGCGCCAGTTCAGTGCCGAAGACCTGGACGAGCGCGTACGCGACCTGGAAAAACGCCTGAAGCAGGTCAAGCAGCAACTGGACCACGCTGACAACAACAGCTACGCCCGCCTGCGCGAGGAGTTCTCGCAGCAGGACGTCGACCGCCTGATGCGCCTGTTCAACGGTGCACTGTTCAGTCTGCCGCTGGGCGACCGTGGCATCGAGCTGGACGACAGCGCCCTGTGGGTAAAATCGCTGGAAGCGGTGCTGGACGGTTTCAAGGGCGAGCGTTTCGAAGCCCCGGGCCTGTCCATCGACCTCACCCACATCGACCCACCGGCGCTGCAGGCCCTGGCCGACCGCGCCGCCCTGCGCGACCAGAAAGAGCGCCTGGAAAAGGAGCTGAAGCAGCTCAAGACCCAGCAGGCTGTAACCGCAGACCGCACCGCCTCGAAGGCGCAGACCGAAACCCTGTACCAGCAAGTGCTGGACGCGCAGAAGGCGCTGGAAGACTTCCGCCGCAGCGAAACCCTGGCCGCCGAAGAGCCCGAGAAGCTGGAACAGCTGTCGCAACTGGAAGCCGCCCAGGACGAACTCAAGCGCTCCAGTGATGCCTTCACCGAGCGCGTCCAGCAGCTGTCGGCCAAGCTGCAGCTGGTCGGCCGCCAGATCGGCGACCTCGAGTCCAAGCAGCGCACCCTGGAAGACGCCCTGCGACGTCGCCAGCTGCTGCCGGCCGACCTGCCTTACGGCACCCCGTTCATGGAAGCCATCGACGACTCGATGGACAACCTGCTGCCCCTGCTCAACGATTACCAGGACAGCTGGCAAGGCCTGCAACGGGTAGACAACCAGATCGAGGCGCTGTACGCCCAGGTGCGCCTGAAAGGCGTGGCCAAGTTCGACAGCGAAGACGACATGGAGCGCCGCCTGCAGCTGCTGGTGAACGCCTATGCGCACCGTACCGAAGAAGCCCTGACCCTGGCCAAGGCACGCCGCGCCGCGGTCACCGACATCGCCCGGACCCTGCGCAACATCCGCAGTGACTACGACAGCCTCGAGCACCAGCTGGCGCTGTTCAACCGCGAGATCAACAAGCGCCAGGTTTCCAACCTGGAGAGCTTCCGCGTGGTGCTGGCGCCGAACAAGGAAGCGCTCAAGCACATCGACCAGATCATCCACAGTGCCGGCCAGTACGAAGAAGGCGAAACCCTCTCGGTGTTCGACCTGACCCAAAGCGCCGAGCAGGACAACAAGAACGAAGAGGCCAAGGAATACCTGGCACGCCTTGTGGCAGCCAACCACAACCAGCTGGGCCTGAAAGACCTGTTCGAGCTGGCGTTCGAGATCACCAAGGTCAACGGCCAGCCGATCATCCACGCCGACATCGACGGCGCTGCGTCCAACGGCACCACCATGACCATCAAGGCGCTGACCAACATGTACTTGTTGCTGCACCTGATGGACCGCGACCTGGCCGGGCGCATTCGCCTGCCGTACTACCTTGACGAAGCAGCGGACATCGACGAACGCAACCAGGCCGCACTGCTGGAGACCAGTTTGCAGCTGGGCTTCGTACCGATTCTGGCGAGTGTGAAGCCACAGGTATCCGCGCACGTGGCGATCGACCTGGAAGGCGGCAGCGGGCCGAACGGAATCTACATCGACGAGGCGGACTGGAAGTTCATCAGCCGGCTGGATGAGGTGAAGGCGGTTGTGCGCGAGGATAAGGCCGAGGAACTGGCCTGACATTTGTGTATGGGGCCGCGTTGCGGCCCATTCGCCGGCAAGCCAGCTCCCACAGGTACTGCACAAGGTTCAAGCTCTGCGCAGTACCTGTGGGAGCTGGCTTGCCGGCGAATGGAGGCCGTAGGCCTCCCGCGATTCAACAGGCTATCAATGAGCCCAAGGCAGGATCGGGATCGCGGTCACTGCGTTCTGCGGACTGCCTTCGATCATGCGGTCGCTGTACACCAGGTACACCAGCGTATTGCGCTTCTTGTCCAGGAAGCGCACCACCTGCATGGTCTTGAACACCAGCGAGGTGCGTTCCTTGAACACTTCCTCGCCGTCTTTCAACTCACCCTTGAAGTTGATCGGCCCGACCTGACGGCAGGCAATCGACGCCTCCGCACGGTCCTCCGCCAGCCCCAGGCCACCCTTCATGCCGCCAGTCTTGGCCCGCGACAGGTAGCAGGTCACGCCCTCCACCTTGGGGTCGTCAAACGCTTCGACCACGATGCGGTCGTTCGGCCCCAGGAACTTGAAGACGGTGGACACCTGGCCGACTTCCTCGGCCCCGGCCAGCATTGGCAGCGCCAGCGCCACCACGGTAATCACTCGCTTGAACAGGCTCATACCAGCACCAGATTGTCACGGTGTACCAGCTCGGGCTCAGCGCTATAGCCGAGGATCGACTCGATACCATCGGACGACTGACCGATGATCTTCTGCGCCTCCAGGGCGCTGTAGTTGGCCAACCCGCGGGCCACTTCAACACCGTCCGGGCCAACGCACACCACCATCTCGCCACGACGGAAGCTGCCCTGCACGGTCTTCACGCCAACCGGCAACAGGCTCTTGTTGGCCTGGCGCAGCGCCTGCACGGCGCCGGCATCCAGCACCAGGGTGCCACGGGTCTGCAGGTGGCCAGCCAGCCACTGCTTGCGCGCAGCGAGCATGCCGCGCTCGGGCGACAGCAAGGTACCCAGGCGCTCGCCCGCCTTGAGGCGGTCCAGCACGCGCTCGATGCGGCCACCGATGATGATGGTGTGGGCACCGGAACGGGCGGCCAGGCGCGCGGCGCGCAGTTTAGTCTGCATGCCGCCACGGCCCAGGGCACCACCGGTACCACCGGCCACGGCATCCAGCGTCGGATCGTCGGCCCGGGCTTCGTAGATCAGCTGGGCTTCGGGGTTGTTGCGCGGGTCGGCGTCGAACATGCCATCGCGGTCGGTGAGGATCACCAGCAGGTCGGCCTCGACCAGGTTGGCCACCAGCGCTGCCAGGGTGTCGTTGTCGCCGAAGCGGATTTCGTCGGTGACCACGGTGTCGTTTTCGTTGATCACCGGCACCACGCCCAGGTCGACCAAGGTGCGCAGGGTGCTGCGGGCGTTCAGGTAACGCTTGCGGTCGGACAGGTCGTCATGGGTCAGCAGGATTTGCGCGGTGTGCTTGCCGTGTTCGCCGAAGCTCGACTCCCAGGCCTGCACCAGGCGCATCTGGCCGAGCGCGGCAGCGGCCTGCAGCTCGTTCATCGCGCTCGGTCGCGAAGTCCAACCCAGCTGGCTCATGCCGGCAGCCACGGCCCCGGAGGAGACCAGTACCAACTCCACGCCTGCCTCACGCAGCGCGACCATCTGCTCGACCCAAACGGCCATGGCACCGCGGTCGAGGCCCTTGCCATCAGCGGTCAGCAGAGCACTGCCAATCTTCACGACCCAGCGCTTGGCGCCCGTCACCTTGCTTCGCATCTTCTTCCAACCTATGTCGAATCTGTAGATACCGTGGATACAAAAACGCCGCTCCAGAGAGCGGCGTTTAGTGTACTGCAACCGGTCAGTCGCGCACGTAAATGATTTCCGGACCGTCTTCGTCGTCCTCGAAATCATCATCCCAAGCGTCATCGTCACCGATGTCGTGCACGCTCTTGACGCCAGTACGGCGCAAGGTACGCGCGTCGTCCAGGGCCTGCAGCTGGGCACGGGCTTCGTCTTCGATGCGCTGGTCGAGGTCGGCCAGCTCGGCGGCGTAGGCCGGGTCGTTGGCCAGGCGGTCGGCGCGGTCTTCAAGGTAGCGCATCAGGTCGTGGCTGAGCTTGTCGGTACCCTGCTTGGAGATCGCCGAGATCACGTAGACCGGGCCTTCCCACTCCAGGCGATCGATCACCTCCTGAACACGCTCATCGCGCTCGTCGTCCATGACCATGTCCGACTTGTTCAGTACCAGCCAACGCTCACGCTCGGCCAGCGATGGGCTGAAGCGGGTCAGCTCGTTGACGATCACTTCGGCAGCATCGGCCGGGCTGCTTTCGTCCAGCGGCGCAATGTCCACCAGGTGCAGCAGCACGCGGGTGCGCGCCAGGTGCTTGAGGAAGCGGATACCCAGGCCGGCACC
Source organism: Pseudomonas putida NBRC 14164 (assembly GCF_000412675.1). NCBI lineage: Bacteria > Pseudomonadati > Pseudomonadota > Gammaproteobacteria > Pseudomonadales > Pseudomonadaceae > Pseudomonas > Pseudomonas putida. The sequence goes on from NC_021505.1 coordinate 5,202,045, forward strand.
GTCGGAGGCGCCTTCGATCAGGCCAGGGATGTCGGCGATGACGAAGCTCTTCCAGCGGTCGACGCTGACCACGCCCAGGTTTGGCACCAGGGTGGTGAACGGGTAATCGGCCACTTTCGGCTTGGCGGCCGAGACCGAGCGGATGAAGGTACTCTTGCCGGCGTTTGGCAGGCCCAGCAGGCCAACGTCAGCCAACACCTTCATTTCCATCTTCAGGTCGCGCTGGTCACCCGGCTTGCCTGGCGTGGTCTGGCGCGGTGCACGGTTGGTGCTGGACTTGAAACGGGTGTTGCCCAGGCCGTGCCAGCCGCCTTGGGCGACCATCAGCTTCTGGCCAGGGGTGACCAGGTCACCGATCACTTCCTGGGTGGAAGCGTCAATCACGGTGGTACCGACCGGCACGCGCAGGAACAGGTCTTCACCCTTCTTGCCGGTGCAGTCGGTGCTGCCGCCATTGGAGCCGCGCTGGGCTTCGTGGTGACGGGTGTAGCGGTAGTCGACCAGGGTGTTCAGGTTTTCGTCGGCGACCATGTACACCGAGCCGCCGTCACCGCCGTCACCGCCGTTAGGGCCACCGTTCTCGATGAACTTCTCGCGACGGAAGCTCATGCAACCGTTGCCGCCGTCACCGGCCTTGACCCGAATCGATACTTCGTCAACAAACTTCATTAAAACCGCCTCTCGTCGGTAGACGAGTTGAATGAATCAAAAACATGAGGCTCTTGCAAAAATGAGCGCGGCGGCCCCGTACGACCGTAGAAACCAACGCCGGCAACCCAGACAAACAGCTTTGCAAGAGGCTCACCACAAACGAAAAAGCCCCGTCGCATGACGGGGCTTCTGGAGCGACGTCGCGATTAAGCGGCGACGATGCTCACGTAACGGCGCATGAACTCGCCTTTCTTCTCGAACTTGATCACGCCTTCGATCTTGGCGAACAAGGTGTGGTCCTTGCCCATGCCAACGCCGTAGCCAGCGTGGAATTCAGTGCCGCGCTGACGGACGATGATGTTGCCTGGCTTGATAACCTGGCCGCCATACATCTTCACGCCAAGGCGTTTAGATTCTGAGTCGCGACCGTTACGAGTACTACCACCAGCCTTCTTGTGAGCCATGGTTCAATTCTCCAAATAAATTCAGGGGATCTAGGGGATTAAGCCTGGATGCCGGTGATTTTGATCTCGGTGAACCACTGGCGGTGGCCCATACGCTTCATGTGGTGCTTACGACGACGGAACTTGATGATGCGAACCTTGTCGTGGCGGCCTTGCGAAACGACTTCGGCCACTACTTTAGCGCCAGCAACAACTGGAGCACCGATGGTGACTTCTTCACCGTTGGCGACCAGCAGAACGCGATCGAAAGTCACGGATTCGCCAGTGGCGACTTCCAGTTTTTCGATCTTGAGGAATTCACCTTCAGCGACTTTGTACTGCTTGCCGCCGGTAACGATTACTGCGTAAGACATGGTATTTCTCCGATAATCCTGCTCACCCAGCGCTTTATATGATGAGTATTGGCTGGCATGGCTGCACAAGGCTGGAACGGCCCGGCGCAATTGCGTAAGGCAGGTGCTGCCCAGGAAGTTAGGGTGCGCGATTGTACGCAACCCTGGTTTTGCTTGCAAGTGCCGCCCCCGGCCCGCTGGCACCGCGCCTTGACACACCGGTACCCGCGACCTAGCATGCCGCGCAACCTCACTGGAGCAGCCGATGCAACCCCAAACCTTCTACCGCGCGGTGGCTGATGATTTCAGCGCCGTCGACGAGATCATCAAGAAGCAGCTGACCTCGCGCGTGCCGCTGGTATCGAAGATCGGCGACTATATCACGTCGGCCGGTGGCAAGCGCCTGCGTCCCCTGCTGGTACTGCTGTGTGGCAAGGCCCTGGGCCGCGAAGGCGACGACCTGCGCCTGCTGGCTGCCACCATCGAATTCCTGCACACCGCCACCCTGCTGCACGACGACGTGGTCGACATGTCCGGCATGCGCCGTGGCCGCTCCACCGCCAACGCCCTGTGGGGCAACGCGCCGAGCGTGCTGGTGGGCGACTTCCTTTATTCGCGCTCGTTCGAAATGATGGTCGAACTGGGTTCGATGCCGGTCATGCAGATCCTGTCCAAGGCCACCCGTGTGATTGCCGAAGGTGAAGTGCTGCAGTTGTCGCGGGTACGCGATGCCAGCACCACCGAGGAAATCTACATGGAGGTGATCCGCGGCAAGACCGCGATGCTGTTCGAAGCCTCGACCCACAGCGCCGCCGCGCTGGCCGAAGCCACCGACGAGCAGCGCGAAGCCCTGCGCACCTTCGGTGACCACCTGGGCGTGGCCTTCCAGCTGGTCGACGACCTGCTGGACTACAAGGGCGACTCGCAAACCCTGGGCAAGAACGTCGGTGACGACCTGGCCGAGGGCAAGCCTACCCTGCCACTGATCTACACCATGCGCGAAGGCACTGCCGAGCAGGCTGCGCTGGTACGCCAGGCGATCCAGAAGGGCGGCCTTGAGGATCTGGAACAGATCCGCGTGGCGGTCGAAGCGTCGGGCGCGCTGAAGTACACCGCAGAGCTGGCGCGCGACTATGTGAAGCGCGCCATTGCATGCCTCGAAGTGCTGCCTGCCAGTGAGTACCGGGATGCCCTGGTCGAGCTGAGCGAGTTTGCGGTCGCGCGTACGCACTGACAGAGCGAGTCGCCTTCATTCGCGGGCAAGCCCGCTCCTGCAGGATTGCGTCGCCTGCAGGAGCGGACTTGCCCGCGATGCGTTTTGTCCGGACATAATCACTTCTCGGAAAATACCTTTTACAATGTGGGTTTTTAACCGCCCGTCTGTTTGTTTGAGGAACCGAAGTGAGCACTTTGCCACCCTGCCCAAAATGCAATTCCGAGTACACCTATGAGGATGGCACTCAGCTGATCTGCCCTGAATGCGCCCACGAGTGGTCTGCCAGTGGCGACGCCGAAGCGGCCAGCGACGAGGCGGTGAAGAAGGACTCGGTCGGCAATATCCTGCAGGACGGCGACACCGTCACCGTGATCAAGGACCTCAAGGTCAAGGGTTCGTCCCTGGTGGTGAAGGTCGGCACCAAGGTCAAGAACATCCGCCTGTGCGACGGCGACCACGATATCGACTGCAAGATCGACGGTATCGGCGCCATGAAACTAAAGTCCGAGTTCGTTCGCAAAGTCTGATTACAGAAAAAAAGGCCAATTGGCGCTTGCTATTCTGATAATAAGAATTATTCTCATTGGAACTGGTATCCAAGGAGAATAGCCATGACTTATCTGATTGACGCTTGGCTTGACCGCCCTCACCCCTACCTGCGCATTCTTCATCGCGAAACCGGCGAAGTGTGCGCGGTGCTTGAAGAAGAAGCGCTCGACGAACTGCGTGACCAGGGCGACCTGGACATGAGCGGGCTGAATTCGAGTGAACCGGGGGTGCTCAAGGAGCTGGTGCGCAACCTGTTTCTGTTCTGCTATGCGCGGGCATTGCGCCCGATGGGAACAGACTGGAACTGAGGGCCCTGGCGAGGGCTTCGCCCTCGATCGCGGCACAAGGCCGCTCCTACAGGGGACGCATCCCGCCGAGGGATCGCATATTCCTGCAGGAGCGGCCTTGTGCCACGAATGGGCCGCAACGCGGCCCAAGCGGTATTACAGAACGTCGAGCAGCTCGACGTCGAACACCAGCACGCTGTGCGGCGGGATGCTGCCAACGCCTTGGGCGCCGTAGGCCAGCTCGCTCGGCACGTACAGGCGCCATTTGCTGCCGGCATTCATCAGCTGCAGGGCTTCGGTCCAGCCAGCAATCACGCCACCAACCGGGAATTCAGCCGGCTGGCCACGCTCGTAGGAGCTGTCGAACACGGTGCCGTCAATCAGGGTGCCGTGGTAGTGCGTACGCACGTTGTCTTCGCGAGTCGGCTTGGCGCCTTCACCTGCGGTCAGTACTTCGAACTGCAGGCCCGAAGCCAGGGTGGTGATGCCATCACGCTTGGCGTTTTCAGCCAGGAATTCCTTGCCAGCGCCAGCAGCGGCTTCAGCCTTGGCAGCCGCTTCGGCTTGCATGATGTCGCGGATCACTTTGAAGCTGGCCGACAGGTCGGCTTCGCTGACGCGGCTGTCGGCGCCGTTGAAGGCGTCGGTCAGGCCGGCCAGGATGGCTTCCAGGCTAACACCTGGTGGCGGGTTGTCGCGCAGCTGGCCGCCCAGCTGACGGCCGATACCGTAGCTGACGCGCGTTTCGTCGGTAGACAGATTGAGTTCGGACATTGTCGTGCTCCACTGCAGGGCGCAGTGCAGCCGCGCCCTTGATGAAAAGGGCGAGCAGCCTAGCACACTGATGAGCTGCGAGCAGCTACCAGGCCGAACGCTGGGAAATCGGCACCTTGAGGTCTTCTTCGGGGTGCGAACCCATGCCGCACATTTCATCCTGCACCGACCAGTGCACCAGGTTCATCGAGACCATGGGGATGGTTTGCAGCAACTTGCGGGCATCCTCCACCGAGTGCACGCGCAAGCGCTCGCCACGGGTGTCAGACAACGGGTGGGCGCGGCCTTTGAGCCGGGCTTCAATGAGGTAATCGCCGCCTTCGATGGCGATCAGGTTCACTTCGTCGACATGGCCAGCCCTGGCCTCGAGATTGAGCTGATGCAGGTTCATGTAAGCACCTCGCGATGAGAACCACGCATGAGTGCTCATTTTTCGTACAGGCGAGGCTAAAGCACAAGCCAGAAACGACACCGCCCGTCCGTTTTGCAACAGACGGGCGGTGCAGGCAACAACCGGGCTCAGTGCTTGGTCAGCTTGTCCAGGTAGCCCATGCAGAACGCCGAAACCACAAAGGTCATGTGGATGATCACGTACCACATCAGGTAGTCGGTGGAGATGTTCTGGGCATCCATGAACACCCGCAGCAGGTGAATGGACGAAATCGCCACGATCGACGCAGCCACCTTCATCTTCAGCGACGAGGAGTCCATCTTGCCCAGCCAGTTGAGCTTTTCCTTGCTGTCGTCGATGTCCAGTTGCGAGACGAAGTTCTCGTAGCCGGAGATCATCACCATCACCAGCAGGCCACCCACCAGCGACATGTCGATCAGCGAGAGGATCACCAGGATCAGGTCAGCTTCGCTCAGGGCAAAGACGTTGGGCAGGACGTGGACCACTTCCTGGAAGAATTTCAGCGCCAGGGCCAGCAGGCCGAGGGACAGGCCGAAGTAGATGGGGGCGAGCAGCCAGCGCGAGGCATACATCGCGTTTTCGAGAATACGTTCCATGGAGGGTTTGGGACTCGTCAGGTGACTAAAAAAACGACAGCGAGTATAGCCAGCCACCTGTTACAGCAAAAGCCCGGTGAATGGGGCTGCTTTGCAGCCCATTCGCAGCACAAGGCTGCTCCTACAGGAGATCACAGTCCCTTGTAGGAGCAGCCTTGTGCTGCGAATGGGCCGCAAAGCGGCCCCCGGCATCAATCAGGTCTCAGGATGAAACTGATAATCCCCCAGATTCCGGCACCGCTCGCCATTGATCCGCCGCAACTGAGCCTGCAAATGCAAACACCAGATCTGCGGGTCTTCGGATACCTGGTAGCCATGCAAGGTCAGGCTGTCGACAATGGCGTTAAGCACCGATTCGGCCACCAACGGCCCATGAAACGGCCCTTGAGCCTTTATCGCGGAAGGTTGCTCACCGGCCATGCCGGCGGCGAACAGCAGCGTCCACATGCCGTTATCCCCGGCCAGTGGGCGAATGCTGCATTCGATGCGGGTCACCAGGCCCAGGCACTGGCGTGTGAGGCTGAGGTTGCGCATGGCCGCGTCCCCTCCAATAAGCCTTGTTCAGCCTGAACACCAGGCTGTTTCCATCCTGAACGCTGATACCGTCCTTAAGTTCCAGCATAGAATAACAGCACCAAAAGATGGAAAACCGGCGCTGAACGGTAGCACATCGCCGCCAGCGCCGGTTTATTGACTCAGGCCGGTTTGGCTTGGGCAATCACCTCTTCCAGGCGTTCTTTTTCTGCCTTCTCGATGTCTTCCTCGCTGATCATTTCGGCGATTTCACGCAGGCGCTCCACCACCCGGGCGTTGACGCTGCCCTCGGTAAACAGGCCTTGGTCATCAAGCACCCCGGCCTCCTCACCCACCAGCAGGCTCAGCGCCTCATCGGCCTGGCTGACCGCGTAAACGTGGAACATGCCGTTCTCCACAGCCTGCAGCACGCGCTCGTCCAGCATCAGGGTGGCCACGTTGGCACGCGGAATGATCACCCCCTGCTCGCCAGTCAGGCCACGCGCCTCGCACAGGCGGAAGAAGCCCTCGATCTTCTCGTTGACCCCGCCCACGGCCTGCACTTCACCAAACTGGTTGATGGAACCGGTGATGGCGAAGCACTGCTTGAGCGGCGTGCGCGACAAGGCCGAGATCAGCGTGCAGGCTTCGCCCAGCGAGGCGCTGTCACCGTCCACATAGCCGTAGGACTGCTCCAGGGCGATGCTCGCAGAAATCGCCAGCGGGAACTCCTGCGCATAGCGGCTGCCCAGGTACCCGGTGAGGATCATCACACCCTTGGAGTGGATCGGCTGGCCAAGGTTGACCTCGCGCTCGATGTCGACAATGCCGCTGCCGCCCGGGTACACGGTGGCAGAGATACGCGCCGGCATACCGAACGCCGAATCGCCCACTTCCAGCACGGTCAGGCCGTTGCACTTGCCGATGGCCGCCCCTTCGGTATCGATCAGGATAATGCCGGCCAGCATGTCGTCCAGCACCCGCTGCGAAACACGCCCAGTGCGGGTGGCCTTGGCCTTGAGCGCACGTTCGATATGCCCGGCGTCGGTCATTTCGTCACTGGCCAGCTGACGGATGAAATCGGCTTCGCTGACCAGCTGGAACAGATCGCCGATACGCGCCGACAGGCGTGATTGGTTCTCTGCCAGCCGGGCGCTGTAGGTGGCCAGGCGTGCTACCGCGTCACTGGTCAGCGGCGCCATGCCCTCTTCGTTGGTACGGGTACGCAACAGCTGGGCGAACTGCTCCAGGTTCTCGTCGACCATGGGCATGTCTTCGTCGAAGTCCACCAGCACGCGGAACATCTCCTGGAAGTCCGGGTCGTGGTCCTGCAGCGCGTAGTACAGCTGGCGTGAGCCGATGATCACCAGTTTCACGTTCAGCGGAATCATCTGCGGCTGAAGGCTGACGCTGGCCACACGGCCCAGTTCACCGATGGGTGACTCCATCTTCAGCTTGCGCGACTGCAGCGCACGCTTGAGCGCATCCCACACGAACGGCTCGCCGAGCATTTTCTCGGCTTCAAGAATCAGGAAGCCGCCGTTGGCACGGTGCAACGCGCCTGGGCGCAGCTGGCGGTACGAGGTGTACAGCGCGCCCTGGTCGGTGCTGTATTCGATGCGGCCGAACAGGTTGTCGTAAGTCGGGTGCGGCTCAAACACCACTGGCGCGCCACCGGCGGCATGGTGGCCGACCACCAGGCTTGGGGCGTACTGCTCTTCCAGCAGCTTGCGCGCGGCGGCGTCGGTCTTGCTGTCGTCGACCAGTTGCTCGACCACGGTGCGCAGCAGGTTGAGTTGCACTGACTGCAGGTAAGCGCACACCGCGGCGTTCTCGGCGTACTTTTCCGACAGCGGCGCCAGCAACGGCTGCAAGGCCAGGGTGATGGTTTCTTCGTTGAGCTGGCGCAGCTGGTTGTTCGACTCGCGCTTCCACTGCGGCAGGCTGGCCAGCTCTTCGTTCAGCTGTTCCTCGAGCAAGGCAATGTCTTCGTGGAACTGCTCGCGCACCGCTTCAGGCAACTGGGCGAACTCGGCTTCATCCAGCGCCTTGCCCTCTGCCATCGGCGTGAAGGCGACGTTACTGGCGTCGCGGTACAAGGCCACGTCCTTTTCCAGCGATGCCCGCTCGATCACATCCAGGGCGCGGTCGTAGCGCTGGTTGAAGGCGCGGTCGATGGCGCCTTTCTTCTGTTGGTACGACGGGTGCTCGAACACTGCCGGGAAGGTGGCCAACAGGTTGTCGATCAACCCGCCCATGTCGGCGATGAACGCACCGGCGCTGCCCGACGGCAATTCCAGGGCGCGGGGCTCGCGGGTGTCATCGAAGTGGTTGACGTAGACCCAGTCGGCCGGGGTCTGCTGGCGCTTGCCCTCGGCTTTGAGGTAGCGCTTGACGAACGAGAAGCGCCCGGTGCCGGGCTCGCCCATCACGTATACGTTGTAACCGGGGCGGGGCATGGCCACGCCGAACTGCAGGGCCTCGACAGCACGTTCCTGGCCCAGGACTCCGCGAAACGGCTCCAGATCGTCGGTATGGGTAAAGGCAAACTGCTCGGGGGAGAAACGCCGGGTCAGGGCTTCAGGCGCGAGACGCAGGCGCGCAGCGACAGGATCGGGCATTGGGTTTCCTTACTTCGGCGGGGCAGATGAGCAGCATTCTGGCGCTGCCCCAGCGCGCCTTGCAAGGCTCTACGGGACTTTATATCGCGGCAGGTCGCAGCCAGTGCAGGTCATGTAACAGCAAATTTTTCGCAATCAACAACGCAACCTTTAGATCGTGCCTAAACTCCAAGCTGCGCGGGTGGGTGAAAAGCTTTCCCGACCTGGCAACCGAGTTGCCAGAAACCCTGACCCTTGGTTAAGACAAAGAGAACAAATGCTATGAAACGGATTCTTCTGGGTACTCTGTTCACCGTGGTCTCGCTCAACGCCATGGCCGAAGCGCCTGGCGGCCCGAACTGCGGCTGGGGCAACATGCTGTTTGAAGGCCAGCGCGGCACTCCCGCACACTTCCTGGCTTCTACCACCAACGGCACTTCCGGTAACGCCACCTTCGGCATGACCTCCGGCACCAACGGCTGCTCGACCAAGGCTTCGCTGACCTACGGCGGCAAGTCCTGGTTTGCCATGAACGGCATGATGAACGAGCTTTCCGAAGACATGGCCATGGGCCAGGGCGAAGCACTGACCACCTATGCCGTAGTGCTTGGCGTGGCCCCGGAAGACCGCGTCTACTTCAACTCGGTTACCCACCAGCACTTCAACCAGATCTTCAGCAGCGCCGACGTCACTGCCGAAACTGTCCACACCAACACCCTGGCCGTTCTGAAGAGCGACCCACGCCTGGCCAAATACGCTACCGAGGCCTAAGCACTGCTGTTCCCGCCCCCACGGGGGCGGGTTTCGCCTTTTTCGGCATCGTGAAGAAGTAGTTGCCCGATATGCTCAAACGCCTCGCTTCCCTGGCGCTGTGTGCCTGCGCCCCTGTTCATGCCGCGCCCGTGCTGGATCAAGGCCGTCTCCAGCAACTGGCCAATACCCCTTACTGGCTCGCCATTGGTCACTACGAAACCGCCAAGCTCGGCGGCTGGCGTAGCTATGTGGACGATGATGCCTTCTTCCTCGCCGAGGACGGTGCGCACCACCCCGACCAAGAGCTGCAAGCCACGGTCGAAGCGCTGTATGCCCCGGCCAGCCTGGGCGACAAGCACGCCCAATGCGTATTCCCCGCCCGCACCCGCTGGCTGCGCGAACAGCTTGACCTGCAAGGCTTGCCGCAACCGGACTGCCAGGAGTTCAAGACCTGGTACAAGTCGATCGACCCGCACAGCGCCGCGCTTATATTTCCGGCGGCCTACCTGAACAGCCCGTCTTCGATGTTCGGTCACACCCTGCTGCGCATCGACCAGTCCAACACCCGCAGCGACGACACCACGCTGCTGAGCTACGCGATCAACTTCGGGGCCTACATCGAAGGCAGCGACAACAGCATCCTGTACGCCTGGAAGGGCCTGATGGGCGGCTACCCAGGGCTGTTCGCGCTGATGCCCTACCAGGAGAAACTGTCCGAATACCGCAGCCTGGAAAACCGCGACCTGTGGGAATACCAGCTGGACCTCACCCCCGAAGAAACCGGGCGCATGGTCGAGCATGTGTGGGAGTTGAAGCAGATCCAGTTCGACTATTTCTTCTTCGACGAAAACTGCTCGTATCGCCTGCTGGAGCTGCTGCAAGTGGCTCGGCCGAGCCTGGACCTGACCTCGCAGTTCCCGCTGACCGCCATCCCGACCGATACGGTGAAGGCCGTGAAACAGTCCGGCCTGGTCGCCAGCGAGGTCTACCGCCCTTCCCGCGAACGTGAACTGCTGGCCCGGGCAGAGCCGCTGGACCACGACGAAAAGCGTCAGGTGCTGACCGTGAGTGCCAACACTGCACAGTTGCAGAGCCCTGAGTTCAAGGCCCTGCCCCGCGAACGCCAGGCGTTGGTACAAGACGCCGCCTATCGCCTTGAGCGTTACCGGGCCAATGGCCAGGAACGCGACCCTGGGCAGGCGAAACGCAGCTTCGAGCTGCTGCGGGCGATCAACAGCAACCCGCCGCCGCCCTTGCAGATCGAGCGCCCCGGCCTGCCTGAAGACGGCCATGACTCACGCACCTGGCAACTGGGCGTGGGCACCCGTGAAGACCGCGCCTACGCCGAGTACGGCCTGCGCATGGCCTACCACGACCTGAACGACAATGCCTACGGCTTCCCGCTGGGGGCGCAAATCGAGATCCTGCAGCTGAAGGTGCGCCAGTACGAGGGTAATGACTGGCAGGTGCAGCGCTTGGACCTGGCCACCATTCGCTCGCTGACACCTCGCAACGAGCTGCTCAAACCCTGGTCGTGGCAAGTGGCTGGCGGCCTGGAGCGGGTGCCGGGCAAGCATGATGACGAGGTGCTGGTAAGCCACGTGAACGGCGGCGCCGGTGGCACCTGGCAACTGGCCGACGGGTTGCTGGGTTTTGCCCTCGGTACGGTGCGGGTCGAGCATCACAACGACTTCGCCCAGTTCATCGCCCCGGCGGCAGGGTTCAATGGCGGCCTGCTGTGGCGCAACGGCTTGGGCAACATGACGCTGGAGGCAAAGGGTGATTACTTCACCAACGGCGAAGTGCGGCGCAGTGTGAGCCTGAACCAGCAGTGGGAGATCAGCCAGAACCTTGGGCTGCGGTTGAGTGCCTCGCGCGAGTTCAGCCACCTGGCTACCGCGCAGAACGAGGTAATGCTCGAATTGAAGTGGTACCACTACTGAGTGATCCAATCGACTCTTTGACACTGTTTTGACAGCTCCTCGACAAATGGCCGCCTAGACTTTCCACTATCTAGGGGAGGGTCTGGTGGTCATGTCGCGGTACTGGTTCGGCGTGTGCATTGCGTTGTTGCTGTCAGGTTGCGAAACCACCCACGAGCAGATGCTCAACCATGGTTATCCCCCTGCCTATGCCGATGGCTTTGAGGATGGCTGCAGCAGCGGCCGGCAGGCGGCCGGGCTGATGGTGGGCGGCTTCAGCAAGAACGTGCCGCGCTACCTGCACGAGCGCCAGTACGAAACCGGCTGGGACGACGGCTTCCGCCAGTGCCACGCCATGCAGAACAGTGAAGAACAGCGCGAGTACCACGAACGCTTCTGGGACCAGCGCGACCGCGATTGGGAACAGGAAAAGGACCGTGGCGCGGCCAAGGCTTATCGCCACAACTGAGTCGCAAACGGACATTCCTTGAAACCGGCGGCCTGCCATGATGGTCTCCTGCACATAGGAGGCCCTGCATGAGCCGAGCATTCGTCAACGAAGACCAGGCTGCCGCCCAGGCCGACCAGCCGGTCGAGCGCCGTGTCAGCGAACAACCCAACTACCTCACCGCCAACGGCCTGCGCCAGCTCCAGGCCCGCGTGGCCGAGCTGAATGCCTTGCGCAGCGAACTGCAGGCGCAGGGCGAACGTGGCGACAAGCAGCGGCTGGCCGATACCGAGCGGGACCTGCGTTACTTCAGTGCGCGAGTGCAGAGTGCCCAGGTGGTGCCGGCAGCCACCTCACACAGCAAGGTGCAGATTGGTAGCCGGGTGCGGTTTGTCGATGCGCAGGACCAGGAGCAGGTGGTGCAGCTGGTGGGCGAGGATGAAGCGGATGCCGGGCGGGGGTTGATCAACTGGGGTTCGCCACTGGGGCGGGCGTTGCTGGGCGCGGGGCCTGGGGATGAAGTGGTTTGGCGGCGACCGGTGGGGGATCAGGTGATTGAAGTGGTCGGGATCGAGGGTGAGCCCTGAGGAGGCCGCCGTGCGGCCCATCGCCGGCAAGCCAGCTCCCACAGGGTCATCACAGCCTTCGAGCCCTATGATGACCCTGTGGGAGCTGGCTTGCCGGCGATGGGCTGCAAAGCAGCCCCAAAAAACTTCAGGTCAGACTACGCCTTGGGCCAGCATCGCATCAGCCACTTTCACAAAGCCTGCGATGTTCGCACCTTTGACGTAGTTGATACGGCCATCCGCTTCTTCACCGTAGTGCACGCAAGCATGGTGAATCGACTGCATGATGTTGTGCAGCTTGCTGTCCACTTCACCGGCAGTCCACAGCAGGCGCATGGCGTTCTGCGACATTTCCAGGCCCGACACAGCCACGCCGCCGGCGTTGGAGGCTTTGCCCGGGGCATACAGGATGCCGGCGTCCAGGAAGATATCCACAGCTTCGAGGGTGGTCGGCATGTTGGCGCCTTCGGCCACGCAGATGCAGCCGTTGCGCAGCAGCGTGCGGGCGTCTTCGGCGCCCAGCTCGTTCTGCGTGGCGCACGGCAGGGCGATGTCGCACGGCAGGCTCCACGGGGTCTGGCCCTTGCGGAACTCCAGGCCATACTGCCCCGCCAGTTCGCTCAGGCGGCCACGCTTGACGTTCTTCAGCTCCATCAAGGCGTCCCACTGGGCATCGGTCAGGCCGGCTTCGACGTACAGGGTGCCTTCGGAGTCGGACAGCGAGATCACTTTGCCGCCCAGGTCCATCACTTTACGCGCCGCATACTGGGCCACGTTGCCCGAGCCGGAAACCGCCACGCGGCGCCCGTCGATACGCTTGTCCTGGCGTTTGAGCATTTCTTCGGCGAAGTACACGCAGCCGAAGCCGGTGGCTTCCGGGCGAATCAGGCTGCCGCCGTAGGTCATGCCTTTACCGGTCAGCACCGACGTGAACTGGTTGGCCAGGCGCTTGTACTGGCCAAACATGAAGCCGATTTCGCGGGCGCCCACGCCGATGTCACCGGCCGGTACGTCGCAGTCAGCGCCAATGTGACGGTACAGCTCGCTCATGAACGCCTGGCAGAAGCGCATCACTTCGGCGTCGCTCTTGCCTTTAGGGTCGAAGTCCGAGCCGCCCTTGCCGCCGCCCATGGGCAGCGAGGTCAGGGAGTTCTTGAACACCTGCTCGAAAGCCAGGAACTTCAGCACGCTGAGGTTTACCGACGGGTGGAAGCGCAGGCCGCCCTTGTACGGGCCGATGGCGCTGCTCATCTGGATGCGGTAGCCGCGGTTGACCTGCACCTTGCCTTGGTCATCGACCCAGGAAACGCGGAACAGCACCGCGCGCTCAGGCTCGACCATACGCTCGAGGATGCCCGATTGCAGGTAGTGGGGGTTGGCTTCAAGGAACGGCCACAGGGTGCGCAGCACTTCTTCCACCGCCTGGTGGAATTCCGGTTGGCCGGGGTCACGCTGTTGCAGGCGTGCAAGGAAATGGTCGACAGATTCGATCATGGTAGACATCTCACCAAGAGGATTGGACTTATTGGTTTTTTTCGAATGTACCAAGAAGCAATCGCACTGGAATAGGGCGAAATGTCGTTTTTTTGAAATTATTTGGTGCGTTTTATATAAGTGTATACAAAACACGCGCTTGATCAGCTGTTTTCCCGCTTGAGCCAGGCACAAAAATGGGGCCACCAAGGGCCCCATTCTTGTGCATCAGAAAACCGGCTTACTGGGCCAGTTTCTTGTGCCGTACACGGTGCGGCTGGGCAGCAGCATCGCCCAGGCGCTTCTTGCGATCGGCTTCATACTCGGTGTAGTTGCCTTCGAAGAACACCACGTTCGAGTCGTCTTCGTACGCCAGGATGTGGGTAGCCACACGGTCCAGGAACCAACGGTCGTGGGAAATCACGATCGCGGCGCCCGGGAAGTCCAGCAGGGCTTCTTCCAGCGAACGCAGGGTTTCGACGTCGAGGTCGTTGGACGGTTCGTCGAGCAGCAGGACGTTACCGCCCTCCTTCAGGGTCAGGGCCAGGTGCAGGCGGCCACGCTCACCACCGGACAGGTCCTTGACGAACTTCTGCTGGTCGCCACCTTTGAAGTTGAAGCGGCCAACGTAGGTACGCGACGGGATCTCGTAGTTGCCGATGCGGATCTGGTCGGAACCGTCGGAAATCTGCTGGAACACGGTCTTGGCGCCGTCCAGGTCTTCGCGGCTCTGGTCCACGCAGGCCAGTTGCACGGTTTCACCGATCTCGATGCTGCCCGAGTCCGGCTGTTCCTTGCCCATCAGCATGCGGAACAGGGTCGACTTACCGGCACCGTTACCACCGATCACGCCGACGATGGCGCCTTTTGGCATGGCGAACGACAGGTTGTCGATCAGCACGCGGTCGCCGTAGCCTTTGGAGACGTTCTTGAACTCGATGACCTTGTCGCCCAGGCGCGGGCCAGCCGGGATGTAGATCTCGTTGGTTTCGCTGCGTTTCTGGAATTCCTGCGACTGCATTTCTTCGAAGCGCTGCAGACGGGCCTTGGATTTGGACTGACGAGCCTTGGCGCCTTTGCGCACCCACTCCAGTTCCTCTTTCATGGCCTTCTCGTGGGCGCTCTGCTGCTTGGATTCCTGCGCCAGACGGTCCGACTTGGCTTCCAGCCAGCCCGAGTAGTTGCCTTCGTACGGGATACCGGCGCCGCGGTCCAGCTCCAGGATCCAGCCAGCGACGTTGTCGAGGAAGTAACGGTCGTGGGTAATGGCTACCACGGTGCCAGGGAAGTCGTGCAGGAAGCGCTCAAGCCACGCCACCGAATCGGCATCCAGGTGGTTGGTCGGTTCGTCGAGCAGCAGCATGTCGGGGGCCGACAGCAGCAGGCGGCACAGGGCCACACGGCGCTTTTCACCACCGGACAGGTGCTCGATTTTTGCGTCCCAGGCCGGCAGGCGCAGGGCGTCGGCGGCGACGTCCAGCTGACGCTCCAGGTTGTGGCCATCGGCGGCCTGCAGGATGGCTTCCAGCTTGGCCTGCTCGGCGGCCAGCTTGTCGAAGTCGGCATCCGGGTCGGCGTAGGCGGCGTAGACCTCATCCAGGCGTGCCTGGGCGTCCTTGATCACGCTGACCGCTTCCTCGACCACTTCACGCACGGTCTTGGTCGGGTCCAGTTGCGGTTCCTGTGGCAGGTAACCCACGTTGATGTCGGGCATCGGACGGGCTTCGCCGTCGAATTCCTTGTCGACGCCCGCCATGATCCGCAGCAGGGTCGATTTACCGGCACCGTTCAGGCCGAGCACGCCAATCTTGGCGCCCGGGAAGAACGACAGGGAAATGTTCTTGAGAATTTCCCGCTTCGGCGGCACGACCTTGCTCAGCCGATGCATGGTGTAGACGTATTGAGCCAAAACCAAGCCCTCTAATTCAGATAGGTAAAGACATCGACGATCGCCCAGGCAGCATGGCCAGGGGGATGCGTGTTCGGGTGTCATTGGACAAAGACGACCATTCTACGCCAACGCGCGGCGTTGCATAGGAGGGGCCGAGGGTGGGGGGATCCCAGAGAAGATGCTATTGCCTGTACCGGCCTCTTCGCGGGCACGCCTGCTCCCACAGGTTCACCACAGGGCCTGAGCAATCCGTGATCCCTGTGGGAGCGGGCGTGCCCGCGAAATGGCCGGCACAGCAGCCGAGAGGGCTCAGACGTGACGCTGTTTGGCCTTGCCCCGCGGCAACCGGCAACGGTCGCCCTGCCCGGCCAGGCGCGCGGCCCAGGCGGACTTCACGCTGAAGCCGCCGCTGCGGGCAGGTTGCTGCTCGGCAACGTTGGCCACATTGGCCGGCTTGGCAGCCGCAGGCGCAGTACTGACCACCTTGGCAGCAGGCTTGACTGCCGCCTCTGCCGGCGTTGGCGCTGCTGCCGCCTTGGCGGTCTTGCGCAGTTCAGCCAGCGAGGGCGCTTTGCTCTTGGCGCTGGCGACAGCGTCAGGTTTGACCAGCGAGCGCTGGCAAGACTTGCAGGATACGTCCTCGGTCACGGCAGTGCTGACAAGGGTCTGACTGCTGCGCCCACAGGCGGAATCGAGGCCATTGGAGGAAAAGTGAGTAACCAAAACCGAACATCTCCGATGCGTTGTCATGTATAGCGGGCGCTATTCTCGCACAGGTTGCAGGGGCTTGCCGAACCACCGGGCCGGCACCATCGGTCAACATGGCTGGCACTTTGCCATAATCCTAGGCATGCTAGCCGGTTTCAGGTGTCCGGCCTTATAGTGCGCCACCGTTGTGCGTCAACCAGACACCGGCACACACCGTGCATGATCCTTCCCTGCCATCGCCAGCCCAATCGCAGGATCAACGCTTGACCAACCTTAATCATCCGTCGACATTGCGTACCGCGCCACAGGCGCCCGCCGCCACCCTGCGCGGGTCGGTCAAGGGTGCGCTGGCGATGCTTGCCTTGATACTGCTGGGCCTGTTGCTGTGGCAGCTTTTCGCCCAGTTCAACCACACCCAGGCCGACCTGCGCAAACAAAGCCTGGACGCCACTGCGGAACTCGCCGACCACCTGGGCCTGAACATGGCGTTCAAGGCGCAGCAGGCAGTAAATGTGGTACAGCCTTACGTCAATGCGCCGACGCCCGCCGCCCTGCCGAGCCTGGTGGATACCTTGCGCGAGCGCCTGCCCGCCTTGCAGAGCGTGGCCTGGCTGGACAGCGCCGGGCAACTGCGCGCCGACAGCCTGGCCGGCAGCCCGGACCGCCAGTTGCTTGACGAGTTGCTGACGCTGAACCAGGGCCGCCCCTACTTCTTCACCAATTCAGCCGACAACCGCACCCTCTACCTGCTGCTGCGCCAGTCCACCGAGCAGGACCGTGGCTACTGGCTGCTGCGCCTGTCGCCGGACTACTACAGCACCCTCACCGTCCACCTCGATGGCGCCGGCCACCCCCTGTGGCTGCTGGAAAACAGCCGCAGCGGCGAGGTACTGCAACGCCACGCGCCGGCCGACACCGGCAGCGAGCCGCTGCAGAGCGTGATGCTGGCCTTTATCGACAACAGCACCTGGCAACTGCGCGGCCTGTTCGACGCTCAGCTGACCCAGCAGAAACTGCTGCCTGCACTGATCGGCAAATGCCTGCTGGTGCTGTTCTGCGCCCTGCTGCCAGTGCTGGCCCTGATCAACATGCGCCGCCGCCAGCGCGCGCTGCAGGAGGACCGCCGGCGCTACCAGGAAATTTTCGAAGGCACCGGCGTGGCCTTGTGTGTACTCGACCTGTCCAGCCTGCCCGGCCAGCTCGACCGCTACCACCTGCGCAACCGCGCTGCGCTCAAACATAGCCTGGCCCTGGACTCGAACCTGCGCCGCTCGCTGCTGCTGGAGCTGAAAATCACCGAGGTCAACCAGGTTGCCCGCCAGCTGCTGAACATCAACTGCCACGAAGGTGCCTGGCAGCGGCTGATCGACGGCACGGGTGATGGCCGCGACAGCATCGGCATGCAACTGATCGACGCGCTGATCGAACACCGCCCGCTGCTGGAGCTGGAAGTACGCCTGCCGGCGCCGCTGGGCGGTGAGCTGCACCTGTGGCTGATGGCACGGCTGCCGCAGCAGCGCGGCGACTACCAGGCGGTGATCCTCAGCATCAGCGACATCACCAGCCGCAAGCAGGTGGAGCTGTCGTTGCTGGAGCGCGAAAGCTTCTGGTCGGACGTGGTGCGCACCGTCCCCGACCAGTTGTACGTGCAGGACGTGCTCAGCCAGCGGATGATCTTCAGCAACCGCCACCTTGGCCAGACCCTGGGTTACGACCGCACCGAGCTCGCGCAAATGGGCGACCGCTTCTGGGAGCTGCTGCTGCACCCCGAAGATGCCGCGCACTTCCAGGCCCTGCGCCAGCAGCAGCGCGACAACGGCCATGACCAGCCGCTACACTGCCAGTTGCGCTTCCGCCACCGTGATGGCGGCTGGCGCTGCTATGACATCCGCGAGCAGGTGCTGACCCGTGACGCCGAAGGCCTGGTAACGCGCATCATCGGCGTGGGCAAGGACGTGACGGTGCAGATAGAGGCCAGCCAGTCGCTGCGCGACAGCGAACAGCGCTACCGCATGCTCGCCGAAAGCATCAGCGACGTGATCTTCTCCACCGACAGCCTGCTCAAGCTCAACTACGTCAGCCCTTCGGTGCAGAGCGTGCTGGGCTACCAGGCGGACTGGATCTTCGCCAACGGCTGGCAGTCGATCATTGCCAACCCGGCCCAGCTCACCGGCATCTACAGCCTGATGGAGCGCGTCAGCAAGGCCATGGGCGACCCGGTCCAGCTGGCCCAACTGCGCAGCCAGCTGCCGACCCAGCTGTTCCTGTTCGACTGCCTGCGTGGCGATGGCCGCAAGATCCCCATCGAACTGCGCCTGGTGCTGGTGTGGGACGATGACCAGCGCTTTGAAGGCGTGCTTGGGGTGGGCCGTGACATCAGCCAGCAACGCCGTGCGGAAAAAGACCTGCGCATGGCCGCGACGGTATTCGAGCATTCCACTTCGGCCATTCTCATCACCGACCCGGCTGGTTATATCGTGCAGGCCAACGAGGCGTTCAGCCGCGTCAGTGGTTATGCCGTGAGTGAAGTGCTCGACCAGTTGCCGGGCATGCTCACCGTCGACGAACAGCAGGAAGGCCACCTGCGCTATGTGGTCAAGCAGTTGCACCAGCGCGGCAGCTGGGAGGGCGAGGTGTGGCTCAAGCGCCGTGACGGCGACCACTACCCGGCCTGGGTCGGCATTACTGCGGTACTGGACGACGAAGGCGACCTGGCCAGCTACGTGTGCTTCTTCACCGACATCAGCGAGCGCAAGGCCAGCGAACAGCGCATCCACCGCCTGGCGTACTACGACGCCCTCACCCACCTGCCCAACCGCACGCTGTTCCAGGACCGCCTGTACAACGCGCTGCAGCAGGCCGAGCGGCAGAAGGGGTGGGTGGTGCTGATGTTCCTCGACCTCGACCGCTTCAAGCCGATCAACGACTCCCTCGGCCATGCCGCTGGCGACCGCATGCTCAAGGACATGGCCCTGCGCCTGCTGGCCTGCGTGGATGATGACGACACCGTGGCACGCATGGGCGGCGACGAGTTCACCCTGTTGCTGCAACCGCGCCCCAGCCGCGAACTGGCGCTGAACCGCGCCATTCACGTGGCAGAGAATATCCTCGGCAGCCTGGTGCGGCCGTTCGTGCTGGAAAACCGCGAGTTCTTCGTTACGGCCAGTATCGGCATCGCCCTCAGCCCGCAGGATGGCAGCGAGCTGAGCCAGCTGATGAAAAACGCCGACACTGCCATGTACCACGCCAAGGAACGCGGCAAGAACAACTTCCAGTTCTACCAGGCCGAGATGAACGCCAGCGCCCTGGAGCGCCTGGAGCTGGAAAGCGACCTGCGCCACGCCATGGAGCAGAACGAATTCATCCTCTACTACCAGCCGCAGTTCAGCGGCGACGGCAAGCGCCTGACCGGCGCCGAGGCGCTGCTGCGCTGGCGCCACCCGACCCGTGGCCTGGTGCCGCCGGGCGACTTCATCCCGGTGATCGAGGAGCTGGGCCTGGTGGTGGACGTGGGCGACTGGGTGTTGCGCGAAGCCAGCCGCCAGCTAAAGGCCTGGCACAAGGCCAAGGTGCGGGTGCCGAAGGTGTCGGTGAACATTTCGGCCCGGCAGTTCTCCGACGGCCAGCTGGGCACGCGGATTGCCAACATCCTTGAAGAAAGCGGCCTGCCGCCGGCCTGCCTGGAGCTGGAGCTGACCGAAAGTATCCTGATGCGCGAGGTGAACGAGGCGCTGCAGATTCTGGCCAGCCTGAAAAACCTCGGCCTGAGCATTGCGGTTGATGACTTCGGCACCGGCTACTCATCGCTCAACTACCTCAAGCAGTTCCCCATCGACGTACTGAAGATCGACCGCACCTTCGTCGACGGCCTGCCCGAAGGCGAGCAGGACGCGCAGATTGCCCGGGCGATCATCGCCATGGCCCACAGCCTCAACCTGGCGGTAATTGCAGAGGGCGTGGAAACCCACGAGCAGCTGGAGTTCCTGCGCGAGCATGGCTGCGACGAGGTGCAGGGCTACCTGTTCGGGCGGCCGATGCCAGCACATCAGTTCGAGGCGCAGTTCGCCAACGAAACCCTGTTCATGTTCCATTGATGCGGTACCTGCACTGGCCCCAAAAAATGGACCTGAGAGTCAGCTCCGGAACCCACTCAGCCCAGACACGGCGCGGGATGCAACATGAGCCCCATTGGTCCGCGACTTGATGCCACTTCATATGCCAGCCGCGAATCAATCGGTTAGAATGCCCACCCAAACTACCCCGATCCTTGAGGACCGCCATGTTCAGCCGTGATTTGACCATTGCCAAGTACGACGCCGAGCTCTTCGAAGCCATGCAGCAAGAAGCCCTGCGCCAGGAAGAGCGTATCGAGCTGATCGCTTCGGAAAACTACACCAGCCCGGCAGTCATGGAAGCTCAGGGCTCGGTCCTGACCAACAAGTACGCCGAAGGCTACCCAGGCAAGCGT